>CAYZTJ010000030.1:23961-26738 GCA_964481215.1 uncultured Nitrospira sp.
GCGAGCTGCTCACGATCTTCGCGGTCTCGATCGTCGCGGTGTTTCTGTTTCAGAAACTCCGACTGCCGTCGATCGCAGGGTTTCTGGTGGCCGGCTCACTCATCGGCCCGTCGGGCCTCAATCTGGTCTCCGATACGGGGCAGATCAAAGTCTTGGCCGAGATCGGCGTGGTGCTCTTGCTCTTTTCCATCGGCGTGGAGTTTTCGCTGGCCCATGCCGTGGCCGGACGGAAATTTCTCCTGGTCGGCGGCCCCGTGCAGGTGGTCAGCGTCATCGTGCTCGTCGTCGCCGGCTGTGCCCTGGCCGGCGTCTCGATGCGGCAGGCCCTCTTCTGGGGCTGCCTCGCCTCGCTGAGTAGCACGGCGATTGTCCTGAAGGCGCTGGCGGAGCGGGGCGAGAGCGAGTCGATGCACGGCCGCCCGACGATCGGCATCCTGGTCTTTCAAGACTTGGCGGTCGTGCCGATGATGCTGTTAGTCCCCGTGCTGGCGGATCCCGGGGCTTATGGCATGTTGGATGTCCCCCTGGTGCTGCTCAAGTCCGTGGGGTTGGTGGCCGTCATCATGGCGGCGGCCTGGATGCTGGTCCCCCGGCTCTTGGAGCACATCGTCAGGAGCCGCAGCCGCGAGCTGTTCTTGCTGACGATCATCGTGCTCTGCCTGGGCATCGCCTGGCTGACCTCGCTTTCCGGTCTCTCCTTGGCCCTCGGCGCCTTCATCGCCGGGCTGGTGATCTCCGAATCCGAATACAGCCACCAGGCGATGGCGGAGGTGCTGCCGTTTCGCGACAGTTTTAACAGCCTCTTCTTTATCTCGATCGGCATGCTGCTGGATGTCCGGATCCTCTTCGCGCATCCCGGGTTGATCTTCACCGCGGTCGGCGCCGTGCTCATCGGGAAATTCCTCACCGGCGCGGTCTCCGTCATCGTCATGGGCTATCCGCCCCGCGCCGCCATCTTGGCGGGGTTTGCCCTGGCGCAAGTCGGGGAGTTCGGCTTCATCCTGGCCCAGGAGGGGCTCACGCATCGGTTGCTGTCCGACGAGTATTACCAGGTCTTTCTGGCGGTGGCGGTGCTCACCATGATCATCACACCGTTCTTGATGCAGGGCGCGCCGAAGTTGGCGCGTCGGACGGAGGCCTTGCAACGCCTCAGACATTGGCTGCCCAGCATGACCACGGCGCATCTGGCTGAGCAGGCCGGGCGTCACCTCAAGATCAAGGATCATGTGATTGTGGTCGGCTACGGCCTGAACGGACAGAATCTCGCCCGCGTCTTGCAGGACACGGAGATTCCCTATGTCGTGCTGGACCTGGACGGCGAAGCCGTGCGCCAGGCGGCGCAGAGCGGACTCCCGATCTACTATGGAGACGCCACCAATCCCAGCGTGCTGCGTCACGTGCGCATCGAGGAGGCGCGGGTCTTTGTGTTGGCCATTTCAGATCCGTTTACCGCCCGCCGCGCGGTCCAGATCGCCAAGTCGATGAATCCCGACCTCCATGTGGTGGTGCGCACGCGGTATCTACGGGAGTTGGAAGAGCTCCATCAGCTGGGCGCCGATGAAGTCGTTCCTGAGGAATTTGAAACCTCCATCGAGATCTTCACGCTCGTGTTGCGGACCTATCGGCTTCCGCAAGATTTTATTCTCCAAAAGGCCGAACAGGTTCGTCGGGAGGGCTATGCCTTGCTTCGCAGAGGCGCCTTACCCGAGCTGGCCCATCATCTTCGAGGGGGGACGCTCGCCGACGTGGAGGTGGAAACTTGGCGGATCGAGGCCGACTCGCCGGCTGCGGGGAAGAGCCTGGAACAATTGTCCGTGCGGCCGCACAGCGGGGCGTCGGTCATCGCCTGGACTCGAGACGGGATCACGCAATCGAACCCGGAGGCCTCCACCAAGCTCCAAGTCGGAGACATCGTGGTCTTGTTGGGGACCCGAAATCAGCTTCGCCGGGCGATGGGTCTCCTGACCGATGCCAAGCGAGAGGGCTGAGATCTGCGTGCCGAGCTACTCAGTCCTCAGCACTCGTTGCTCAGCCCTTCGGGGCCCGCCTTGACAACAAAAAGAGCCGAAGAATATAGTCAAAAACCGGACGGTTTTTCTGGTTTGTCCGGTTTCACCTGGTTTCTCTGGTAGTTGTTTGGGGGTCCGTGCGGCATTCTGAATTCAACCAGACAAACCAGATGAACCAGACAGACCAGACCAGCCAGACGAGCCGGCGAGGTCGGATTCGTCCTCACTCTGGATGCATGAGGTGAGACCATGACAACCACTCAATTGGAACCCACCACCGCGCTGGCTGAACTCCGGGCCTCCAAGCCGGAACGGGTCACCATCGTGGTGCTCAGCGGCGACATGGACCGCGTCATGGCCGCCTTCATCATCGCCACCGGCGCGGCGGCCATGGGCATGCCGGTCACGATGTTCTTCACGTTCTGGGGATTGAATACGGTCCGAAAGCCGGGCGCATCGACCACCGCCAAAGACTGGATGCGTCGCATGTTTAGCAAGTTGAACCGGGGCGGGGCGGGGAGCTTGCCGCTCTCGCGTTTTAACTTTGGGGGACTCGGCGCCTGGATGATGAAGAAAGTCATGAGCCGGAACCGCATGCCGGGGATTCCCGAGCTCATGGAAACCGCGCAGGACATGGGGGTCCGCATGATCGCCTGTACGACGACCATGGGGCTGTTAGGCGTATCCAAAGAGACGCTGATCGACGGGATCGATCAGCTGGCCGGCGTCTCCACCTATCTCAATGAAGCGCGCCAGGGCAGCGTGAAC
>CAYZTJ010000031.1:0-25992 GCA_964481215.1 uncultured Nitrospira sp.
AAGTCGAAAGTCTCAGAGGGAGTGGTTCCCATCCGGAGACTTGTGACTTAGAGACTTGTGGACTATTCGACTGCATTGTTGAAAGGAGAGATCGCTCATGGCTGGATTTCCGATCAAGTATGCCGGTCGCATCAAGTCGCTGCCCCCCTATTTGTTTGCGGCTATCGATGAGATGAAACAAAAGGCGATCGCCCGGGGAGTGGACATCATCAACCTCGGCATCGGCGATCCCGACCTGCCCACGCCCACGCCCATTATTGACGCGCTGGCCCGTGCGGCGGCCGATCCCAAGAATCATCAATATCCTTCGTATGAGGGCATGCTGTCGTTCCGGAAGGCCGTGGCCGGCTGGTATCAGCGCCGCTTCAATGTCACGCTCGATCCGGCCTCCGAGGTTCTGACGCTCATCGGCTCGAAGGAAGGCATCGGCCATATCCCGCTGGCCTTCGTGGACAGGGGCGACGTGGTGCTGGTTCCAAGCCCCGGCTATCCGGTCTATCCCGTGGCGACCAATTTCGCGGGCGGCAAGGTCCATCTCATGCCGCTGACGAAGAAAACCGGGTTTCTCCCCGACCTGAAGGCCATTCCGGCCGGCGTCGCCAAAAAAGCGAAGCTGATGTTCCTGAACTCGCCGAACAACCCGACCTCGGTGGTGATGAGCCGGGACTACTTCAAGCGGGCCGTTGCGTTTGCGCAGAAGCACAAGATCATCGTCTGCCACGATGCGGCCTACTCGGAAATTTTCTATGACGGCCGGCGGCCGGCCAGCTTCTTGGAGATCGAGGGCGCCAAGGACGTCGGCATCGAGTTCCACTCGCTGTCCAAGACCTTCAACATGACCGGCTGGCGCATCGGCTTCGCCGTGGGCCATAAGCAGGTCCTCGCCGGACTTGGGAAGGTGAAGAGCAATCTGGACTCGGGCGTGTTCCAGGCGGTGCAGGAGGCGGGCATCGCGGCCCTGAACCTGGACGACTCGGTGACGGATGGCCTGCGAAAGACTTACCAGGAGCGGCGCGATACGCTGGTGCCGGGGCTCCAACAGCTCGGCCTCGAGGTGGACTCGCCGCCGGCCGCCTTCTATGTCTGGGTGAAGGTGCCCAAGGGCTATAAGTCCGCCTCCTTCACCGCGCATCTCTTGGAGAAAGCCGGGATCGTCACGACGCCGGGCAATGGCTTCGGCGCCCCGGGCGAAGGCTATATCCGCATGACCGTCTGTACGAGCAAGGAGCGGCTGGCCGAGGCGGTCGAGCGCATCAAGAAGTGCGGCTTCTAAGTTGACGCGTGAAGCGTGAGGCGTAAGGGGTAAGGAGTTTCGAGGGACGTCTCGAATCGAGGCGGCCGATCTCTCTCACGCCTGACGCCTCACCCCTCACGTGACTTTGTCATGGCTACCGCGCTGATCGCCTTCGGTTCGAACGTCGGCAACCGCCAGGATTTTTGCGACCGGGCGGTGACGCTCCTCGGTCTCTTGCCCGGTTCGAGTCTGACGGCGGTCTCGTCCCTGTATGAGACCGAGCCCGTCACCGATTCCTGCGATCCCGGCGCCGGCTGGTTCCTGAACGGCGTGGTGCGGCTTGAGACGCAGATTGCGCCGCTGAAGCTGCTCGAAGTCTGCCGCGAGATTGAACGGTCCCTCGGACGAGACCTGGAGCACCGCGCCGGACCGCGGACGCTCGACCTCGATCTCCTCGCCTACGATCAGCTCGAGCTCGATCAGCCCGGTCTCGTGATTCCGCACCCGCGCCTACACCAACGCCGGTTCGTCCTCACCCCGCTGGCGGAGGTGGCGCCGGAGTGGCGCCATCCCCAGCTCGATCGAACGACCACGGAACTCTTGATGGGCCTTTCGGATCCCTCGCTGGTCCGACGGCTGGAGACTGCCCCTGGCTCCCGCTACGGACAACGGCCTGCCTGTCACACCCGCCCATGATCGTCCTCCGTTCGCCACGGGCCTTGATGCGTTGGCGCCGTTCGTTGTTGCGCGAGGGCGTACGCGTCGGCATGGTGCCGACCATGGGGGCCTTGCACGACGGTCATCGGTCATTGATGCGCCGGGCGCGATTGAGCTGCGACGCCGTCCTCGTGAGTCTCTTCGTGAATCCGACACAGTTCGGCCCGCAGGAAGACTTTGCGCGGTACCCGCGGGCCTTTCGGGCCGATGCGGAACTCTGCCGTCAGGAAGGGGTGGACGCCCTCTACGCCCCGACTTTGGAGACGATGTACCCGGCGGGGTATCAGACCAGTGTCTCGGTGCGCGAGATTGCGCACCGATGGGAGGGGGCTGCGCGGCCGCACCACTTCGAGGGCGTGGCCACCGTGGTGACGAAGTTGCTCGCGGCGGCCCGTCCGGATGTGGCCTACTTCGGCCAGAAAGACTATCAGCAGGCGATGCTCATTCGCCGGCTGGTGGCGGATCTGGACCTTGACGTGACCGTGCAGGTGTGCCCGACCGTCCGCGAGGCCGACGGACTCGCGATGAGTTCCCGCAACGCCTACCTGACGCCGGTTCAGCGTAAGGCCGCGACGGTGCTCTATGCGGCGCTGCGGGCTGGACGGGATGCCGTGCGACGCGGCGTCAAGGAGGGCGCGAAGGTCGTTGGGATTATGCGGGCGGTGGCGGCGCGGGAGCCGCTTGCGGCGGTCGACTATCTGGCTCTCTGCGATCCGACGACCTTGGAGCCCTTGCGGCGCGCCAAGACCCCCGCGGTCTTCCTGGGGGCCATCCGCCTCGGCAGGGTCCGCCTCATCGACAATCTTCTGCTGAGTCGCTAGCTCTCGCCTTCCGCCGGCGGTTCCCAACAGATCGAGCAGCGAGTCATCCAGGCCTTCGCAGCCTGCCGTCGCCTGCTCATGAAGGCTCCCCCGCGGCGCGCCGATTCGGCCGGATGGTGAGGGCGGGTACGGGCCGATGGGCCCGACGGCTGTCGGTGGTGCGGCGGCTCGGCGAATCCCTGGGCCGATAGGGCGATCTGTTCCGGAAGATGGCCGGCAAAGGTCTCCTCTTCCAGAAAGGCGTAGAACTTGATGGCGCACTCGTGGCAGCGGAAGGGAAACAGATTGGCCACGCCCATCAATCGCACGACCCGTTGTCCCGAGGGAAGCCGCCAGACGGCATGATGACCACAGTGCGGGCAGGGTGGGTAGATCAGGGGCGTCCTCCTTCCGTGGCGGCCATCGCGCACGGGGTCGCGTGGCCGGTTTCATCCATGATGATGGCTTGCTGCTGCGCTAAGACGCGCTGCACGTCCGCCGGAGAATAGGTCGCGGGCTTGACCCACTTCCCGTCCTCCCGCTTATACCCGCCGACCTTGCTCATGTTGGAGCGATGCACCTCGCGGAAGACCGGGGCCATGTCGATGCCGTAGGACACGGCGGTGCCGTAGACGACGTACAGCAGATCGGCCAGCTCTTTAGCGATGCCCGGCAGGTCGGCTTTCTCGAGCGATTCGCGGAGCTCCGCAAACTCTTCATCGATGAGCCGGATGCGCAATCGGCGCGTCTTCTCATCGACGAGGGTGGGGGACGGCTCCACGAGAATCTCGAATTGCTTGTGAAACGCTTCCACCATCTGCTGTTCGGGGCTCATCGTCTTCGCGTTCCTTTCGTCTTCGGTTACTCGATGACCGGCAAGGCCCGCGGGAGCGTCTCGACGATCTCGATCTGCGCCAGGTCCTTGTCCGACGCGACGCCCAGCTCCTTGAACTTGCGCGCCGCGGGCAGGACGCGCGATTCCATCGAGGCCACGGCCCGGTTGTAGGCGACGACGCTCTTCTCCAGCGATTGGCCCACTTCGTTCCAATGCTCGGCGAGGGTGGCCATGCGCTCGTACAACTCTTTGCCGAGGCGGCCGGCCTGCTGCGCATGTTCGCTCAACTGTTCCTGGCGCCAGCCATAGGCCACCGCGTGCAACAGCGCGACGAGCGTGGTCGGGGTCGCGAGGATCACGCGGCGCCCGAAGCCGTCCTCGATGAGCCCGGGATCCTGCTCGAGCGCGGCGCTCAGGAAATGCTCGCCCGGCAGGAACAGCACGACGAACTCGGGACTGTTGGCGAACTGGGTCCAGTAGACCTTGGCGCCGAGCTGATCCATCCGCGAGCGGACATGCTTCGCATGGGCGGCGAGCGCCGTCTGCCGCTGCACCTCGTCGGTCGCGTCGTGCGCTTCGAGATAGGCGCCGAGCACCGCCTTGGCGTCCACGACGATCTGCCGCCCGCCGGGCAGCTGCACGATCATGTCCGGGCGGAGGCGACCTTCCGCGCCGTCGACGACTTCCTGTTCGACGAAATCGCAGTGCGACGAGAGGCCCGCCAGCTCGACCACGCGCCGGAGCGAGATTTCCCCCCATCGGCCGCGCACGCTCGGCGACCGCAGCGCCTTGGCGAGATTGCCGGTCTCCTGCCGGAGCCGTTGTAGATGGTCGTCCAATCCGCCGTAGGCCGCCTGCCGGACGCGCTCCAACTGTCGGAGTTGCTCTTCGTACCGGGTCAAGGAATCTTGAAGCGGCTTGACCAAGGATTCGACCGCCTGCTGCCGTTGCGCCAAGTCGCCCGCCGCCTGGGTGTGAAAGGTTTCAAGGGACGCGCGGGCGAGGTCCAGGAAGGCTTGGTTGTTCTGCTGGAGCGACTCACTGGAGAGGGCCTTGAAGGCGTCCGTCAGTTCGGCGCGGGCCTGGGCCATGCGGGCGTCCTGCGCGGCGAGATGTTTGGCGGCCTCCTCCATTCTGGTCTCCGCCGCGGTGCGGGTCTGCTCCGATCGGGCCAGCCGCTCCCGAGCCTCGGCCAGCTCGGTTCGTGCCTCGGCCTGTTGGGCGCGCAATTCCACCAGGGCGGATTCCGCCCGTTGAGCCCGTTCGGCGGTTTCCCCCAACCTGGCTTCGTAGCGATTGCGAAGGAGAGTCGTCGAGAGCCCGAGGAGCAGGAGGGCCGTCACGGCCAATCCGGCGGCGAGGCCCACGACGAGAGGGGTCAACTCACCCATGCTGTGTCCGATGCTGCGGGAGAAAAGAAAAAATCGGCAAGACGAGCGTAGCCTACGAAAAGCCTTCCGCTTCGTCAAGTCGCGGTGCGGCCGACGGCGGCGGACTCCAAGCTGCCGCGAACGGGGGGATCCCCTCCCCATTCGTTGGAGGGGTGGGAGGCCCCTGCGTTGGTACGGCTGGCGACTGAATTGACAGGCCGTTGCTGCCGAGGCCTGCGAGTCCCTGCTCGACTCTCGCGATTTCGTCCGTCTCTCAAGCAAATGTATGGTCGCGCGCGCTTGATCGACGACGGCCTTTACAGCCGCGGTCGTCTATTTTCGAAGGCCCCGCCCCAAGTGCGCGAATTTCCTGCCTGCCGGCACATGGCCCTAGCCTTGCTCACCTGGTCCCTCCCAACAGCGCGAACGTCGGATGTGCAACTCGGACGCACGGGTCGCCATACAAAGGAGGGATGCCGCTATGAGTTCCGTCGATTACCTGATTCTGGATGCGAAACAAGCCATCCTGGAAGAACAACATCGTCGCTACCTCGCGTTGCAGCAGGCGGGGCGGCTGACGGAAGCGAAACAGCAATATCAAGTCACCTTGAAGTGCGCCGTGGAACTCTTGAATCACTCCCTGGAGGTGCTGAAGCGGATCAAAATTCAACGGCCGGAAGCGAACGCCTAAGCGCACGGCGTCGAACCGAGCCCTTGCGGACGCGTCGCGACAGGCCGTCCGCCACACTCAGGAGGGTCATGCCATGGAGATGCTCAAGTTGACCTACGACGAGAAGAAAGCCGCCGAAGCCGCCTTTCAAGGCCGTCCCTTCAACCCCATGTGGTCCGCCGCCGCGCGCGTCGTCTACGACGGGATCGTGCGCGCGATGGGCAACCGCCAACCCTTCACCCCAGCCGCGGAAGCGACGGAATCGGCGCCGGTGCTGGTGTCATCGCGCTAAGGCGCGTGCAGAGCGGAGGACCATGAAAAAACCCGCAGTCCATCATCTTCACGATGCGCGGTCGCTGGACAAACAGATCCAGCCGACATGGCTTCCGATGCCGATGCCCGCGCGGCGGGACTCGGCGGAATCGTCCAAGTCGAAGTCGACCCATCCCCTTCACAAGTCGCCGCGCGTATGGCGGCGCGATCCCTTTCCGTTCTAGTTCTAGTCGACGCCGGTCGCCGGCGGTCCGTTGAGGCGGCGCACTTCGCCGCGGCCGCCGTCGACGCGGATGCGCTCCCCGTCTCGCACCCGCGTGGTGATGCCCGGAATATTGGCGACCGTCGGGAGGCCATACTCCCGGGCGATGATGGCGCCGTGGGATAAGACACCGCCCATTTCCGTGACGAGTCCGGCCACCATCCCGAAGACCGGCGCGAGGCCGGGATCCAGCACCGTCGTGACCAGGATCTCGCCCGGCCGGACCTGAGCGAGGTCTTCAAGTCCGCGAATCAGCCGGACAGGGCCTTCGATGACGCCGGTGCCGATGGGGAGCCCGTGCCACGTGCCATCCGAACCGCCGGGATCCGTTCCCGTCGTACCGTGTCGGTCCAGATCGGTCAACTCACCAAGTCCGCGCACGACGTCCGGCACGGATAACGTTCGCCACCGTGCCCGTTCCTCCGTGCGCTGCCGGATACGCTCCGTCACATCGAACGGCTGGCCCGCGGCGAGGGCGTGAATCTCTTCAGGACGAAGGAGAAAAATGTCCTCGCGGGTCTGCAATCGCCCACCGTCGACGAAGCGATCCGCCAAGGCGAGTTCGAGCCGCCGTGCGGCCAGACTGAAATACATGAGGTGATGGCGATTGGCCTCGCGGAGCGCAAGAAATCGATCCAGCCTTCGGTGCCACCAGCGGAAGTAGGCCCATTCGTGGCGGCGCCACCCGAAGCGGCGTCGGAGCTCATCCCAAGCCGCCTGGCGAGCCGAGGGCGGTCCGTCGGCGCGCCGGTGGATCTCGTCACCGGCGCCTTGCCGCACCTGGGCGCGAATCACTCCCAGCAGGTACTCCGGCATCTCGGCGAAGCGCGGCGAGCCGACGTCGGATTCCGACAGGGCCCGGTGCCCGTAGTCAGCCAGGTAGCCATCGAATTCGTTCAAGAACGCGGTGCCGCCCAACGCTGTACGGAAGCCTCCGGGCATCCATGGCTCCTCTGAGAAGAACGTCCGAGTCGTCGCGTCGGCCCGCGCGGTCTCGACCAGCGAGGCCAATCGATGGATCTGATTCGCGCTGATCACGGCGCCGGAGCCTTGCAGCGAGGCGTTGAGGAGCGCGCGCCAGTCGGGGCCGACCCGGCGTTCGAGCAACAGGCCCAGGGCGAAGAAGGCCTGCGACACCGCTCCGACGATCGCGAAGGTGAGATCCTGCTCCTGCAATCGCCGGTCGATCTGATGCAGTTGATCGATCAGGGCGGCCGGCGCACACGCGGCCTGGCTCACCGACTCGCTCGCCTGGGCCATCGCCTTCATCTCTTGAAACCAAGACGGGGCGCGGCGGGCCGCCTGTCGGATGTGCCGCTCCATCAGCAGGCCGCCTCGCAGCACCTTCCACCAAGGGAGCGGCGGCGGTCCATGCAGCAGCGGCGCCCCCTCCCCGCCCATCTGCTCGGTGACCTGATGAGGATTGCCCCACAGTTGGGTGGTGAAGGATTGAAACAGCGACACATTGATGAAGGGGCGCCCCGCGATGATGCGAACCGATGAGGTGTCTCCCGGGACGATGCAGCCGAGGTTCCGATAGTGCCGCAGAATCCCGTGCTCCATGAAGGATTCCAGAAACGACAATCCCAAGGGAGTCGGAAGCTCCGGCATCGTCTCCTTGAAATTGGCGCGTGACCAGGTGCTCGTCGCATCGCTCAAGCTCTGAGTCGGCTGGGCGGTCACCGGCCGAGCTTGGAGCAGCCAGCACGTCGTTCCGTCGTGCGCCCACTCGATGTCGACGGCGCCGCCTATGCCTTGCTGGATCTGCGTGGCGAGTGACGCGAGTTGGAGGGCCTGTTCGTCGCTGAGCGCGCCGGTGGACGGTGCACTCGGCTGCTCGACCAGCCCCTGCTCCGTCATCACCCGTGAAGCGGCCGACGCGCCGCGCACCCGGTGGAGCAGCCGCGGTGTCGCTCCGGTCGGTCCCACGCGAACCACATAGGCATCGGGAGTGACGGCGCCGCCGACCAACGCATCGGACAGGCCGGCCACGGCGTTGATGACGACGAGATCGGGATCGCCCGTCACCGGATGTCTGGAGAAGGCGACGCCGGCCGCCTGGGCGGCGATCATGGGCTGGATCAGCACGGCCATCCGCGGTCGTCCTCGACGGCCGGCCCGCGTCAGCGCAGAGTCGGTCCACAACGAGGCCCAGACACGACGGATCGCGAGAAGAAGCTGCTCGCGCGTGACAGCGAGCACCGTTCGATAGGCGCCTGCTTGGCTTCGGCGATGTCCATCTTCATCCGTGGCGCTGGATCGAACCGCCCACCAACGAATCGGCGCTGCCGGCCGGTTTTGCGACAGCGAGCGGAGGCCCTGCTCCAGTTCGGCCTGAGCAGGGGGTGGCAGCGAGAGGCGGTCAAGCCGCCGTTCCACGTCCTGGAGCATCGTGACTCGATCCGATGGCGAGGCCGCTAGCAAGGCAGTCCAGGCTGCGTCGGCGTCGAGTCCGATGGCCCGCAGCGCGTCCAGCTCCGCCTCGACGGTGAGACAGCAACCGGGAGGGACCGATATCCCCATCCGGATCAACCGTGCAAGGCCGGCCGCTTTCCCCCCCACGAGACGGGAATCCGTACAGAGATGGAGCGGCAGCACGTAGCGGCGTGACATCTCGTTCCTCGGTCGGTAATCGGTCGGTGGCGAGATTATAGCGCGAGGCCGATAAAGAGGTCGTTGACGTTCGTGCCGGTCGGACCGGTGCGAAGGTGCCCGCCGATTGTCGAGAAGAATCCGTAGGCATCGTGGCGTCGCAGCGCCTGTGCGACGCTGAGGCCCTTCCGTTTGGCCAGCGAGAGGGTCTCCCCGCTGACGACCGCGCCGGCGGCATCCGTCGGGCCGTCGAGGCCATCCGTGCCGAAAGCGGCGAGCCAGACGCGGGGTAAGCCGTCTAGGTGGGCGGCGGCGAGGAGGGCGCAATGTTGGGCGCGGCCGCCGCGTCCCGGTCCGGTCACGCGGACCGTCGGCTCGCCTCCGGCGATGAGGCAAGAGGGAGGCCCACCCGCGCGTCTCTGTGCGGCCAGGCGCCCGAGGGCGCCGACGAGCGTTTCGGCGGCCGTCCGCACGTCTCCGGTCAAGGGCGCGGGGATGGACACGACTCGCAGTCCCGCTCGGCGGGCGGCGGTCGCGATCGCCTGCCTGGCGGTGGCGTTGTTGCCGATGATCCGGTGCTGGACTCGTCGAAACGTCGAGGCGCCAGGCTTTGGCGTCTCCGGCCGTCGGCCGCGCCGGCCTGCCAGGAGATGGGATCGGACGGAAGGGGGCAGGGCCGACCAGATCTTGCGTCTCCGCAGGATGCGACAGGCATCCTGAAAAGTCGAAGGGTCGGGCGCAGTCGGGCCCGATCCAATGTCCGCGGGGTCGTCGCCGAAGACGTCCGAGAGGATCAACGTGATGATCCTGGCGCGGGTGGCCGCGGCGAGTTGCCCGCCGCTGATCGACGAGAGATGCTTGCGCACGACGTTGATCTCGCCGATCGGCGCACCTGAGCGAAGGAGTAACTGCGACACCTCGCGAAGGTCTCGCAACCTGAGTCCCGGTGCTGGGGCAGCGAGGAGGCTGGAGGCGCCGCCGGAGAGCAGCACGAACAGCAGGTCGTCGGGCCCAAGGCTCTTCGCAATCGACAAGAACTGCCCAGCGGCCTGCCTGCTGCCGGCGTCCGGCAGAGGATGGCCGGCTTCGATGAGCCTGGTTCGGACGAGCCGGGGCCCTGCCGTCGAACGAGCGGTGACGGCCAGCCCGGACGTGAGCCGAGAGCCCAGGATCCGTTCCATCACCGCCGCCATGGGGACCGACGCTTTCCCGGCGGCGAGGACCACGATGCGCCGGTCGGGACACAGGCGAGAGGTCATCTTGCCGAGGCGCAGCCGGGCGCCTTGTCGCGCCACGGCTCGGCGCAAGGCCGGCTCGGGCGCGGCGGCCGCGAGTCCGATGCGAATCAAACGGGAGAGAATGGAGGGGACAGCCGGGAGCTGGATTCGAAGGCGACCCACAAGCCCACACTATTCATGACGGTTCGTGACGAAACCGCCAAGACGCCAAGCGAGACAGGCGCGAGGAGGCGCGAGGGAGGGAGGCATACTTGAAACAGTATGTTGACCGACCGAGCGACGAGCCCGCCTGCCTGGGCGCAGCGGTAGCCGCGTCCAGGCTTGTCGCAGCGGCGTATCGGCGGTTGCAATAGAAACGCTCATGAATAATGTGGGCTAGGGCGTGCGGTCTTGTTTGAAGCAGCGATCCGGACATTGCTGTCTGGGCACTTTGAGTTGATGCGTCCCGCGAGGCAGGTAGTCCGTCTTGATCTCCGGATTGAGGAGCTTCATCTCGAGAAAATAGCTGCCGAAATCCTGGGCGATCGCGGCCAGGTGTCGCTGCCCCTCCTTCACGGAGACGGAGACCGTTTCGGTTTCCAGCGGGGCGTAGAGGTCTTTCTTGGTCAGCCCGAGATACTTTTCAGGCTGCGAATAGATTTCCTTGGCGGCGATGATGCGCGGCACATAGCGCATCGTCTCGCGAACATAGGAGAGGCGCCAATAGTCGTTGATCCGTTGCTCTTTCATCACCTTGCGGATCGCCCCATCGCCGGCATTGTAGGCGGCCATGGCCAGAAACCAATCGCCGAACTCTTGATTGAGGTGCCGCAGGAACTTGACGGCGGCGTCGGTCGACATCTCCAGATTGCGGCGATCGTCCCGCCAATGGTTGGTGTTGAGCTGATAGCGTTTTCCGGTCGAGCTGATGAATTGCCAGGGACCCGAGGCCTTGGCTTTCGAGTAGGCCGCGGCGATGCACTTGCTTTCGACCAGCAGCATGAACTTGAGATCGTCGGGGAGGCCGGCGTCGGCCAACTGCTTCTCCACCGGCGGAAAGCAGCGGCCCATGCGTTTGGCCATGATGATGCTTTCCCCCTCCTCGGCGAGGAACTGATAGAACTCGTACTCGATCCGCTCACGCACCTGCCAGTTGTCCAGCGGGATCATCTGTCCTGCGAACCAGAGGCGCTCGGGGAGCTTGAACGAGCTCAGAAAGTGACGTGGGCCGCCCCGTTCGATTTCCGGGATGATCACGAACCGATCTTCATTCTCGGGCGAGGGATAGAGGGTTTCCGGCGCGGTGGGGCCCTCCTCTTTCGTGTCGGCCGGGGGCGCCGATTCAGCGGTCCCAGCCGAAGCTGTGTTGAGCGAGAGGCTGTTCGTCTGTCCGGTCTTCGTCGGGCGAGCCTGCGCGTCGCTGGTCGGCGCAACAATCATGGGAGTCAACAGGAGCAGCCAAAACCCCACGGCTGGAACCAAGAGGTATGTGCGCGGTCGGAAGTTCGAGCTAACGCCATCCATGTTCACGTGTGATCTCCTCATTCCGTAGAACAAGGCATCCTATCAAGGTGTCGATGATCCGACAAGGTTTCCCGCCGATTCCTTGTGGCGCCGTGCGCGGCGTGTCGTCGTCTCGTCCATGGCGTCGGCAACGCCCTCCGAAGCGGTCGTCCTCGGCCGCGCCCCCGTGGTTTCTTGCGAAGGCGGGTGGTAGACTCCGCGCGATGCAGGCTCTCACGCTCCTCCAACAAGACGTGTCGGACTGTCGACGCTGTGCGCGCCTGGTGATCTATCGGGAGGGCGTCGCGCGAACCAAACGCCGCCAGTATCGCGACTGGGACTATTGGGGGCGACCCATTCCGGGATTCGGGGTCGGGACCGCGCGCCTCTTTGTCTTGGGATTAGCGCCGGCGGCGCATGGCGGCAATCGCACGGGCCGGGTGTTCACCGGCGATCGGTCCGGCGATTGGCTCTATGAGGCGCTCCACCGATTCGGCTTCGCCAACCAGCCGACCTCCACGCATCGGGACGATGGATTGGCGCTCCGCGACTGCTACATTGCCGCGGCCGTGCGTTGCGCGCCGCCCGCCAACAAGCCGCTGCCTGAGGAGTTCGAGGCCTGCCGGCCCTATCTGATGACGGAGTTTCAACTGCTGAAGCAGGTGCAAGTCGTGGTGGCGCTCGGCAAGATCGCCTTCGATCAGTATCTCAAGACCTGTCGCGCTCTCGGTCATCGCCTGCCGACTCCGCTGCCGGAGTTCGGTCACAGGGTGGTCGTCCGGTTGCCCTGGGGCGTCACCCTGCTGGGGTCGTACCATCCGAGCCAGCAAAATACTTTTACCGGCAAGCTGACCCGTCCGATGTTCCATGCGGTCTTCAGAAAGGCGAGAGCGATCTTGGAAAAGGGATAGTGGGACCAGGGGACGGGATAGCGGGGTAACGGGATCGAGCTAGAGGGGGATCGCGAGTCGGCTGGAGGGAGAGGAAGCGAGATAGAAGTAGCGCAGATGACTCTCAGATCCCTTCCCGTTGTCTCATATACCCCCCTACCCCGCGTATCCCCCGATCCCGCTACCCCAGCATGTTACTTCCGTCCCATCGCTTCCCAGTCTGCGAGGAACTTCTTCAGTCCGTTGTCCGTCAGCGGATGTTTGTACATCTGTTGGAAGACGGAGAAGGGCATGGTGCAGATGTGGCCGCCGACGAGCGCCGCCTCGACCACATGCTGGGGATGGCGCACGCTGGCGACGAGCACGCGGGTCTTGTAGTCGTAGTTCTTGTAGATGGTGACGATCTGGCGGATCAGCTCCATGCCGTTCGTGCTGATGTCGTCCAGCCGGCCGACGAAGGGCGACACGCACCAGGCGCCGGCCTTGGCCGCCAACAGCGCTTGATTGGGGGAGAAACAGAGCGTGACGTTGACGCGAATGCCCTCCGCCGCCAACTTCTTGGTCGCCTTGAGTCCTTCGGGAATCAGCGGACACTTCACCACGACATTCTTGTGAATCTTGGCCAGCTCGCGCCCCTCCTTGACCATCGCATCGGCTTCGACGCTGACGACTTCCGCGCTGATCGGCCCATCCACGATTTTGCAGATTTCCAGAATGACGTCTTTGAAGCTGCGCCCTTCCTTGGCGACCAGCGAAGGGTTCGTCGTCACGCCATCGATGAGCCCGAGGCTGGCGGCTTCGTGGATCTCTTTGACGTTGGCGGTGTCGAGAAAGATCATCATGGCGATATCCTTTCGGTGTGAACGCCGTTGTGCTCGGCTCAAATCCTAACGACTCAATTCTATACCTTTCTCAAAGGAAAGCAACGAAAGCAGGGTCCGGCGTGCCGCCGCGACTCGTTTGACAGCCCGCAAGCTGCCGCATAGAATGAATCGTGGCGTGAGACGGGACGGATTGACTCCTCACGATGCGATCGAAGACAGGAGGCAGGCGCATGCGACAGACTGGATCACTCCTCGGATGGGCGTTCGGCCTCCTCTTGGTGGCGGGATGCGGCGGTGGAAATCCCTATCTGGATGCGACCCTGAAACCGGCCGAGTTGCAAGGGAAGGATAAGGCCTGGTTTGAAAAGAATTGGGGCGCCCCGAGCGGAAAAGCGCCGCGGTTCTTCGGCGGGGAAACCTGGACCTACTTCCGGATCGCCGGCGGCACCTCGAGCCGGTTCGGCGATTTCAACTACACGCCGAATCAATGTCAGATCACGCTCAAGTTCGGGAAGGACGAGAAGCTTGAAGACTCCAGCTACTCCGGCTGCTAGCCGAGATCCTCAGCCCGTTGTGCGGCGTTCGAACACCTGCACGCATTCTTTACTGCAAAAGTAGTAGGTTTGCTCCCCCACCGTGGTCGTCACGGCCGATTCTTTCGGGACATAGACCCGGCAGACAGGGTCTTGCACCATCTGATCGCGTGAGGCCCCGACCGACCGCGCCTCCTTCGCCGCTTTGAGATCGCGGATCAGGTTGCGAAGAATAAAAAACAACGCAACCAAGAGCAACGCAATGAGAATCAGCCGCAACATGGGTCATCGACTCCTCGCCGAATCCTCCTCGTCGGCATCCTAGAAATCCCTGAACAGGCTTGTCAAGGCAAGGGCCGCCTCCCCCTCGGTGTTAGGCCGGGTGTCCTATTGCGCGGAGGCCTAAAGATCGGCAGGCCCCCTACTTCTGGCGGATAGTTTCGGCTCCCGCGACCTGGTAGGGTGACGCGCCATGAAGACATGCGACAAATGCCAAGGCTCCATGCTGATCGAGCGTGCGGTGGATCTTGACGCGGGACTCGCGATCACGGTCTTCGCCTGCTTGAATTGCGGTCGTCGTCAGGCGGCAGAGCGTGAGCCGCGCCCGATTACGGCACGCCACTGATGGGGACGAAGGCACTCCTCAAATACAAACCGCTGACGAAGGACGAGCGGGAGGCGGCGGAAGCCGCGTTCCAAGGCGCGCCCTTCAAGGCCCGATGGTCCAAGGCGGCCCGCGCCGTCTATGATGGCATCGTGGCGGCGATGGTGCGTCGGGATCGGCACCAGCTGTTTGGGTCTCGCGCGGAGCATCCCTCTCTCTAGCACAACTCTCTTTCGTTCGAACGCTGCTGCCGGAACGACGCCGACTCGTGTCTCGAGCCGGACGTGCAGGGAGCGGAAGAACGAAACGGGGGGAGACGCGAGGGTGCGAAATCAGCGCAGGCTCAGCACATCCATCATGTCGTAGAGACCCGGAGGCTGCTTGACGAGCCACCGGGCGGCTCTCAAGGCGCCGCGGACGAAGGTGTCTCGGCTCTGCGCGCGATGGGTCACCTCGACGCGCTCGCCCAGTCCCCCGAAGATCACCGTGTGGTCCCCGACGATATCGCCCGCGCGGATCGTTTGAATGCCGATCTCCGTGCGCTTCCGCTCGCCGATCAGCCCCTTGCGGGCATAGACGCCCACCTGATCGAGATCTCGGTTCACGGCGCGCGCCAACACTTCGGCGAGCTTGAGGGCGGTGCCGCTCGGCGCGTCTTTCTTCAGGCGATGGTGGGCTTCGATCACTTCGATGTCGTAGTCGTCGCCCAAGGTCTTGGCCATCTCCGCCAGGATCTTGAAGAGGAGATTTACGCCCACGCTCATGTTGGGCGAGAAGACGCAGGGAATCGACTTGGCGAGCCCCCGCAATTCCGATAATTCCTGAGGCGAAAATCCGGTGGTGCCGATCACCATTGCACGGCGGTGCTGCGCGGCCAGGCGCAGGTGGCCGAGCGTGGCGGCGGGGGCCGAAAAATCGATGATCACCTCGCCGCGCTCGATGATGGCGGAGAGGTCGTCGCCGACCGTGAGTCCCAGGGACCCGCAGCCGGCCAGTTCTCCGGCATCCTCGCCCACGGCGAGGTGACCCTTGCCTTCGACCGCGCCGACCAACGTGAGGGCGGTGGACTCCTTGATGAGGGAGACCAGGCGGCTCCCCATGCGGCCGGCGCAGCCGGCGACGATGACCTTGATCATGTCAGCAGCCCATAGTCCTTCATCGCCCGGATCAGCTTCTCGCGGGTGTCCTGTCCCATGGGGCAGAGGGGGAGGCGCAACTCGCCGTCGATCCGCCCCATCAGCGCCAAGGCTTCCTTCACCGGAATCGGGTTCGTCTCCAGGAACAGGGCGGTGAAGAGCGGATACAGCTTGTAGTGCAGGCGCTTGGCTTCTTCGAATCGCCCCGCGGCCCAGGCGTTGACCATGTCGGCCATGTCCTTCGGGGCGATGTTGGCCGTGACGGTGATCACGCCCGTGGCGCCCACCGCCATCATGGGCAGCGTCAAGGGATCGTCGCCCGAGAGGATGGTCATGCGATCGCCGCAGGCCTGCACGATCTCCGAGACCTGCTGCAGCGAGGCGCTCCCCTCCTTGATCGCGACAATGTTCCGGACGGCCGACAAGCGGGCCACCGTGGCGGGCACCATGTTGACCGACGTCCGTCCCGGAATGTTGTAGAGCACCAAGGGGAGGTCCACGGCCTCGGCCACAGCCTTGTAGTGGCGGTAGAGTCCCTCTTGCGTCGGCTTGTTGTAGTAGGGCGTGATCAAGAGGGCCGCGTCCGCGCCCGCCTTCTTGGCGAACTGCGTGAGCGCGATCGCTTCCTCCGTGCTGTTGGACCCGCTGCCGGCGATGACCGGCACGCGCCGCTTGACCGTCTCGACGGTGAAGGCGATCACACGATTGTGCTCGTCGTGGGAGAGCGTGGCGGACTCCCCGGTCGTCCCGCAGGGTACGATGCCGTGGGTCCCGTTGGCGATCTGAAACTCGATGAGATCCCCCAGGGCCCGCTCGTCCAGGCGTCCCTTCTTGAAGGGGGTGACGATGGCGATCAGCGATCCTTTGAACATGGCGTCCCTCGGTCGTGGGGCTACGAGGCCAGGAAGTCCGGAATCCGCTCGCCCCGCACCAAATCCTCATAGGTCTCGCGCGCCCGAATCACGTGCAGCTGGCCGTCCTTGATCAAAATCTCCGGAATGCGGGGACGTGAGTTGTAGTTGGACGACATGACGAAGCCGTAGGCGCCGGCGCTCATCACGGCCAGCAGCTCGCCGTTGCCCACCTCCGGCAGATTCCGGTCCTTCGCCAGGAAGTCGCCGGACTCGCACACGGGTCCGACCACGTCGACCGGCTTGGTCTGCGCTTGGGGCATCTCCCGCACCGGACGAATGTCGTGATAGGCCCCGTAGAGGCTGGGGCGGATCAAGTCGTTCATCGCGGCGTCGACGATCACGAACCGCTTGGTCTCCGTATCCTTCGTATAGAGCACCTTGGTCATGAGCACGCCGGCGTTGCCGACGATCACGCGGCCCGGCTCCATGATCAAGACGCACTTCAAATCGCGAATCATCGGGGAAATCGCGTCCGCCAAGTCCTTCGGATGCGGCGGCTTCTCGTCGGCATAGGTGATGCCCAACCCACCGCCGATGTTGATGTAGCGGATGTCGGTGCCCTGCGCCTTCAGCACTTCCACCAAGGAGAGGATGCGCTTCAAGGCATCCACGAAGGGCGTGATCTCCGTGAGCTGGGAGCCGATGTGTTTGTGGACGCCGACCACGTCGACATGCGTGAGGGTCGAGGCCAGCTTGAATTCTTCCAGCGCGCGGTCGGCCGCGATGCCGAACTTGCTCTTCTTGAGCCCGGTGGAAATGTAGGGATGGGTCTTCGGATCGATGTCCGGATTGATGCGCAGGGCCACGCGCGCCTTGCGGCCCATCTCGCCGGCCACGTCCGAGAGCTGCTTGAGCTCGGCCGAGGATTCGACGTTGAACATGAGGATGTCGGCCTCGAGGGCCGCGCGGATTTCCTCGCGGCTCTTGCCGACACCGGCAAAGACGATCTTGGACGGGGGCACGCCCGCCTTCAGGGCGCGGAACAATTCGCCGCCCGACACGATGTCGGCGCCGCTCCCTTCCTTCGCCATCAGTCGAAGGATGGCGAGGTTGGAATTGGACTTCATCGCAAAGGCGACGATGTGCGGGATGCCGTGAAACGCCCCGTCGAAGGCCCGGAAGTGCCGGATCAAGGTCCCATAGCTATAGATGTAACAGGGGGTGCCGACTTCCTTGGCAATGCGGCTCAAGGGAACGCCTTCGCACTGGAGCTCCCCGTCTCGATACTCGAAGTCATGCATCGGATGGTTCCTCTATGGTAGCCGGTTCAGTCCGGCCGATGTCGCGCTGATCCATGCCACGGCTCGAATCAGGACGGCTAGCGCGTCCCGACCGGTCGATAGGGCGGGAGTTGCAGGTCATCCTGAGGCGGCGGCTCCGTCGTGGGAACCGGAGTCGCGAACGGTTGCGGCGTGACGGGGGCCGGCTCGGCCGGTTTCCCTGTCTGGGCCTGCTTGGCCTTCTCCTGCTGCTGCGCGCGCAGCACCTTTGCGCGAATGCCAACGTCTTCCGGGGGAATGGGAGGGCCTTGATTCCCGCACCCGCCCGCCCAGAGCAAAAGGAAGAGGATGCTACCAAAAGAGGCGGCCCTCATGCCAGCGCCTTTTCCAGGGCCTTGAGGCGGGCTTCCACCCGTTTCCGGGCGGTCCCGCCGACCTGGGCCCGCCGCTCAATGGCCCCTTCCACGGTCAAGACGTCGAGGGCATCCTTCTCGAACCGATCCGACACAGCCCGCAGGTCGGCCAGCGTAACGGTCCGGAGGTCCTTGCCCTGATCCAGACAGTGCCGGACGACCCGGCCGGTGATCGCATGGGCCTCGCGAAAGGGCATGCCTTTCGTCGCCAGGTAGTCGGCCAACTCAGTGGCCAGGAGAAATCCGGACGCAGCGGCACGCTCCATCGCCGCCCGGTCGACGGTGACGGCGGCCATCATGCGGGTGAACAGCGAGAGGGCCGTGCCGGTCTGATCGAGCGCATCGAAGAGGGCCTCCTTATCTTCCTGGAGGTCCCGGTTATAGCTCAGCGGCAGGCCTTTCAAGGTGGTCAGCATCGCCAGGAGATGGCCATAGATCCGCCCGGTCTTGCCGCGCACCAGCTCAGCCACGTCGGGATTCTTCTTGTGCGGCATCATGCTGCTGCCCGTGCAAAAGGCGTCCGACAGCTCGACGAAGTGGAACTCCTGCGAAGTCCAGAGCACGAGTTCCTCGCTGAGTCGGGAGAAATGCATCATCATGAGGGCCAGAGCGGCCAGTACCTCGACGACATAGTCCCGATCCGACACGGTGTCGAGGCTGTTCTCGGTGACGCGGCTGAATCCGAGCAGCTTCGCCACGTAGGCGCGATCGATCGGATAGTTGGAGCCGGCCAAGGCGCCTGCGCCCAGCGGAAACACGTTCAGCCTGGTTCGCGCGTCGGCGAGCCGGCCCTTGTCTCGCTCCACCATCTCCACATAGGCCAGGAGATGATGGGCGAAGAGCACCGGCTGGGCCCGCTGCAGATGGGTGTAGCCCGGCATGGCCACGCCCAGGTTCGCGCGCGCTTGCCGCACCAGGGTGCGCTGAAAGTCTCGGGCCGAGGCGATCAAACCGTCCAGCGCCTCGCGGAGATAGAGCCGCAGGTCGAGCGTCACCTGATCGTTCCGGCTGCGGCCCGTGTGCAGCTTGCCGCCCAGCGGCCCGATGAGTTCGGTGAGCCGCCGTTCGATGGCCATGTGGATGTCTTCATCCTGCGCGCGGAACGCAAACCGTCCGCCGTCGAGCTCGGCGCGCACGCGGCCCAGTCCCTCGATCAGCGACGAGGTTTCGCGCCTGGTCAAGACGCCGGCCCGCTGGAGGCCCCGGCAGTGGGCGACGCTCCCGTCGAGGTCCTGCCGGTACAGGCGCCGATCGACCGCGAGCGAGGAGGTAAAGGTCTCCACCAGCCGATCGGTCGGCTGCTGAAACCGGCCCTCCCAGAGCTTCTGAGCGTGGGGCTTGCGGGTGGATGTGTGCTTCGAGCGTCGCACGGCGCGCCTTCCTTTGCTGGACGGACGAGAGACGACCTACGATGCGCCCTTCGGCTTCTTGCGCTGCGCGCGGATCGCGAGCCGCAAGGCATTGAGGCGAATGAACCCCTCCGCGTCTTTCTGGCGATAGGCCTCATCTTCCTCGAAGGTCGCCAGATCCAGACGATACAGCGACCGATCGGACTTTCGGCCGACGACGGTGCACGATCCCTTATAGAGCTTCACGCGCACCGTGCCGGTGACATCCTTCTGGGCTTCATCCATGGTCTTCTGCAGCATCTCGCGTTCGGGCGCGTACCAATAGCCGTAGTAGATGAGCTCGGCATAGCGCGGAATCAAACTGTCGCGCAGATGCAGCACTTCGCGATCCAGCGTGAGCGATTCCAAGCCCCGATGCGCCGCATGCAGAATCGTCCCGCCCGGGGTTTCGTACACGCCGCGGGATTTCATGCCGACGTAGCGATTCTCCACGAGATCGACGCGGCCGATCCCATGCGCGCCGCCCAATTTATTGAGCCGCGCGAGCAGCGTCGCCGGGCTCAACCGTTTGCCGTCGACGGCGACGGGGTCGCCGGCTTCATAGTCGATCTCCACGTACTGCGGCTTGTCCGGCGCCTTCTCCGGCGAGACGGTCATCTGGAAGATCTCGTCCGGCGGCGCCTCCCACGGGTCTTCGAGAATGCCCCCTTCGTAACTGATATGGAAGAGGTTCAGGTCCATGCTGTAGGGCTTGGCCTTGGTCGCCGTCACCGGAATGCCGTGGGCCTCGGCATACTCGATCAGCTCGCGTCGCGAGCGGTACCGCCATTCCCGCCAGGGCGCGATGATCTTGGTCTTCGGCGAGAGGGCCTGGAAGGTCAGCTCGAACCGAACCTGGTCATTGCCCTTGCCGGTGGCGCCGTGCGAGACCGCATCCGCGCCTTCCTTCAGGGCGAGTTCGATCTGGCGACGCGCGATCAACGGCCGCGCGATGGAGGTGCCCAACAAATAGGTGCCTTCGTAGACGGCGTTGGCGCGCAGCATCGGGAAGATGTGGTCCTTGACGAAGACCTCGCGAAGATCTTCCACATAGGCTTTGGAAGCGCCGACGGCCAGGGCCTTGGCCTTGATGGCTTTCAGGTCCTCTCCCTGCCCCAGGTCGGCGCAGAAGGCCACCACCTCGCAGTCATACTCTTCGATCAACCATTTGAGAATGACCGAGGTATCGAGTCCTCCCGAATAGGCCAGCACCACTTTCTTGATCGACTTGGCTGTCATCATGACCTCTGGAATGATGGCCGACGATCCTGATCGCCGGCGATGTTCGCTGTTGATGGTCAGTCTGCGCGACGAGCCCGGCGGGCCCGTCCGAGCAGCGTGACCAGGATGGCCTTCTGCATATGGAGCCGATTTTCAGCCTGATCCAATACGATCGACTGCGGCCCATCCAAGACCCCGGCCGTGATCTCTTCTCCGCGATGGGCCGGCAGGCAATGCATGACCACGGCGGTGGGCTTGGCCAGCTTCAGCAGCCGCTCGTTGACCTGATAGGGGGCCAGCGCCTTGAGCCGCCGGGCCTTCTCCCGCTCCCGCCCCATGCTGACCCAGACGTCGGTGTAGAGGACGTCCGCATCCTTGGCCGCCACATTGGCGCTCGTGGTGAGCTCGATGGCGCCGCCCGTGCGGGCCGCGTGCTCGCGCGACAGGTCGACGACCCGTTGATCCGGCTCGTAGCCGCTGGGACATCCGACGGCAATGACCATGCCGGCCTTGGCGGCGGCTTCGATCAGCGAGTTGGTGACATTGTTCCCATCACCCACATAAGCGATCTTCAAGCCTTTCACCCGGCCGAAGCGTTCCTGGATCGTCTGGAGATCGGAGAGGGCCTGGCAAGGATGGCACCAGTCCGTGAGGCCGTTGATGACGGGGATGGTCGCGTGTTTCGCCCATTCCTCGACGATCCAATGGTCGTAGGTCCGAACCACCAAGCCGTCGAGATACCGCGACAAGACCTGCGCCGTGTCCGCGATGCTCTCTCCGCGCGAGAGTTGAATATCTCCGGCCGAGAGGAACAGCGAACGGCCGCCGAGCTGGCCGATGCCGGCTTCGAAGGAGACCCGCGTCCGCGTCGAGGGCTTCTCGAAGAGGAGGCCGAGCGTATGGCCTTGCAGCGGCTGATAGAGCCGTCCCGCCCGCTGCCGCCGCTTGAGCGCGTCGGCCAATCGCAGCAAGGCGGTCAGGTCCGCCCCCGTCATGTCCCGGAGCGTCAGCAGATCCTTGCCCAGCGTCAGCGACGGAAACCGTGGCCCCGGTGAAATACTGTGCGATGCGCTGCGACCGCGCATGGTGACCCTCGCCTGTGAATCCGACTAAACGTGTTTGTGGAGGACTTGCGCGAGTGCATCCAACACGCGATCGATCTCCTGCTGGGAGACGATCAGCGGCGGCACGAAGCGCAGCACTCGATCGACGGTGCAGTTGATGAGGAAGCCGCGGGAGAGGCAATCCGCGACGATCGGCTTGCCGTCGACGGTCAGTTCCAGTCCTTGCAGCAGGCCCAAGCCGCGTGCCTCTTTCACGTTCGGAAACCGCTCCGACAAATCGTGAAGGCCCTTGGCCAGGTGCTCGCCCATACGGCGGCCATGTTCCAGGACGCGGCCTTCGTACAAGACCCGCAGCACGGCCAAGGCCGCGCTGCAGGCGAGCGGATTGCCGCCGAACGTCGACGCGTGCGTGCCGGGCACGAAGGCCGAGGCCGCGGCGTCGGTGGCGAGGCAGGCGCCGATCGGCACGCCGCCGCCGAGTCCCTTGGCCAGGGTCATGATATCGGGGGTCACGCCCAACTGTTCATAGGCGAAGAGGGTGCCGGTGCGGCCCATGCCGGTCTGCACCTCGTCGAAGATCAGTAAGATGTCGCGCTGCCGGCAGAGCTCCCGCACCTGCGCCAGATAGGCGCGGTCGGCGACCCGCACCCCGCCCTCGCCCTGCACCGGCTCCAGCATGATGGCCGCCGTCTTGCCGGTCACGGCCTGCTCCAACGCTTCAAAGTTGTTGAAGGGCACGTAGGCGAAGCCGGCCGGCAGGGGCTCGAATCCTGTTTGGACTTTCTCCTGTCCGGTCGCCGTCAGCGTGGCCAGCGTTCGGCCGTGGAACGACTGGAGCATCGTGATGATCTCGTACCGCTCCGCGCCGTACTTCTCGTGGGCGTAGCGCCGGGCCAGCTTGATGGCCGCTTCGTTCGCTTCCGCGCCGCTGTTGCAGAAGAACACCTTGTCGGCAAAGGATCGCTCCACCAGCCGCTTGGCCAACTCCACCTGGGGCTCCGTATAGTACAGGTTGGAAGTGTGGATGAGCTGCTGGGCCTGCCGCTGAATGGCGGTGACCAGATCCGGATGGCTATGGCCGAGCACGTTCACGGCGATGCCGGCGACGAAGTCGAGATATTCACGGCCCTCGAGGTCATAGACGCGGCACCCCCGCCCCCGCACGATGGAGATCGGCGTTCGGGCATAGGTGTTCATGAGGTACTGGGCGGCGTCTTGTTTCAGGGCATCGGTCGGCATGGGTCCTGGGCCTCCTTCGCAGATCGTGGACGGTATCATAGGGGCTCGGGGCGGCGCAATACGCGGGCGCGTGACGCGAGGGCTGTCCCAATGGTATAAGCACCCGCGATGAGATCTTGCGCGCAGTGTCAACAGACCAATCCGGACGACGCCCGATTCTGCCAGCAGTGCGGCGTGACGTTGGAGGTCCAGGAGAGGGAGCCAGCGCCGATGGACGAAGACGCGCGCCTCCGACTCTTCATCGGCCCCAACGCCGACTACTACCTGGCGCAGTTTAAGAAATTCACGACCGGCCGCGAGCCCCGCTTCGCGCTCTCCTGGAATTGGCCGACGTTCCTCTTCGATCCCTTCCTCTGGTTCCTCTATCGCAAGATGTACCTCTACGCCTTCGTGTATGCGATTGGCCCGGTGGTGACGGCGATGCTGACGGGGGATTTCACGGTTGGGATCGTCTGGCGGATGATCGCGGGAGTCAGCGCCAACTATATTTACTTCTGGCACATTCGGGAACAGTTGGCGGGGCTGCGGTCACAACTCCGAGGCGAGGCGGCAGACCAGGAAGCGGCCGTCAAAGAGGCCGGCGGCGTCCAGCCCTATGTGATTTGGGTAGGGGTGATCCTGCACCTGTTCCTGGCCTTCGTCATCGTGAAGGCGATCCAGGACGGTCCGCCGGACGGACTCAAGTCCCCGCGAGATCGATTGTTTCCCAATCCCGGCCGCGGCGTGAAGACTCGCCTGGTCATGCCATCGAATCCGGTGCCATTCGTGTCGCAGCTTCCCCCGCAGGCGAGCGGTCGGCACTGAGGCTATTTCCGCGACAGCTGCCAGGCGAACCAGGCCCGGAACCACTGCACGTCCTGTTCGTAGGCCGCGCCCGAGGGCTGGGCCTCCGCGCTCTGCTGTTCAAGCTGGTTGTAGGTCCTCGGCCAGTTCTTTTGCCACCAGGATTTGAGCTCGTCGGCCGGGTATGGCGCGCCGCTCGGCTGGTAGATGCCGGCGGCCGTGACGATGTCGGCCACTCTCGGCCAGTAGCGGTCCTTCCCTAGTCCGGCGGCGCGAAAGTGTTCGCGCAGGAGAAACACCACCCAGATCTCCGCGCTGTTTTTCTTATTATGTTTGAACGGCTGGGTTTGTCGGAGCGGGATCGGGTCGAACTGCTTGATCGCCGAGGTGTAGTCGGGCCCCCCATAGCTCCCCGCCACCTCGGCCAGCCCATCCAGCATGCGCGCCAGCTCGACTTCCACCACCGGCTTTGACTGGCTGCCCGGCTGCGATTCCGTGGCAAAGGGATCCGTCGTTGTGAGCAGCTCGATCAAGGGTTTCAGCTCGCGGAGGCGGGCCGCGGCTTGCCGGAGCACCTGCTCGGACTCCAGCCAGTAGTCGGGGTCATGTTTGGTCGCCCGTTCCCGACCCGCCGGCGGGAGCACGGTGGGGATCCAATAGCGAATTAAGACGAAGAGCACGTAGTGGATGTCGGCGCCCACCTGCGCGGCGCGTTCCAGCGCTCCTGCCGGGCCCAGGGCGTTCTTGAAGAACCCTTCCACTCGATCGCGCACGCCGAGCCGGCCGGCCATCTCCAGCCACCAACGTTCGGGGTCCAGTTCTCTGCGTGATGATGGCTCGCTCGACATGGACAGGACCTCGGTTCTGCCGCCACGAGCTGTGCGCGGGCGAGGGGATGGTATCGCCGCCATGGCGACATTGCAACCGCTCGGTGCGAGCATTTCTTGACAACTTCTTCAGTTCGCGTATTCTCAGCGGAGCCCCTTCACCCGCCCCTGAGAGCGGTTGCATCGCCCCGGTCGTCGTTGCCGAGGCGGCGGGTCCGTGTGGGAGCGGAAGGTTTGGCCGGCCTGCGCAGGAGGCGTGGCTGCAAGCCTGAAGGGAGTCACAAGGAGCGTAGAATGAGCCGACTGGTGCTGCTACGACATGGCGAGTCGCAATGGAACCTCGAAAACCGGTTTACCGGATGGGTGGACGTGCCGCTCTCGCCCAAGGGTGAGCAGGAAGCGCGGGAGGCAGGAAAGAAACTTGCGGGGATGAAGTTTGATCGGGCCTTTTCTTCCGTGTTGAAGCGGGCCATCGAGACCTTGCGGATCGTGCTCGAGGGGATCGGCCAAACCGGGATTCCCATTCAGCGAGACCAGGCGCTCAACGAGCGCATGTATGGGGAACTGCAGGGTCTCAACAAGGCGGAAACGGCGCAGAAATACGGCGACGCGCAAGTCAAGATTTGGCGGCGCAGTTTCGATGTGCGGCCCCCCGGCGGGGAAAGTCTCAAAGATACGGCCGCGCGCGTCTTGCCCTATTACGAGACAGCGATCCTTCCGCATCTCAAGGCGGGGGAGACGATCTTGATTGCGGCGCACGGCAACAGCTTGCGCGCGCTCGTCATGCAGCTGGACCAACTCACGCAAGCCGAAGTCTTGGAACTGAACATCCCGACCGGCGCCCCCCTGTTGTATGAGTTCGATGGAGCGCAGCGGGCCGTCGGTCACCGCTACCTGTAGTTGCGGCTGCCCGCGTTATTTCCCCAGGTCGATGTCATCGGCGGCTTCACCGATCTCCGCGCTGGCATCGAGGTCGATCAGCAAGGCCATGAGCTGCTGGTGTTGCGACTCGGGCACCGTCCCCTCGCCTTCGATCAGGCCGGCCGCTTCGCTCAAGACCGTGACCTGCACGCCGCCGTTGGCCACCACCTCCGCATAGCGCGCGTGGCGATCGCGGAGCTGCTCATCGAACGCGGGCCGCTCCTCCTCCGGCAGGCCCAGCTCCAGGCTCCAGCCCTGTACGAGACGCTCCAGCAGCGATCCGAACACCCGATCCCGATTCTTATGGGTGAGCATCGCGTCCAAGACCGACCAGGCCCAAAACAGATTGACGATGAGCACCTCGCGCGTCAGGCCGGCGGTCTGCGCATCTGTGAGCGCGAGGCCGTAGTCGTCGAGCGTGGCGCGCGCAAGTCCGTGAGGCATGGCGGCGTAGAGCGCCTCGGCAGCCTGTTGCGGCGTGTTGAGCGGGGACATGCGTGACTCTCCCGTCGTCTGCAGGTCGGGAAGGATAGCGCAGCCGC
>CAYZTJ010000032.1:0-3350 GCA_964481215.1 uncultured Nitrospira sp.
AAAGAACGCTGCGTCGGCTGCGACCTCTGCGAGGCCGCCTGTCCGTCCCGCTGCATCAAGGTGATCAGCGCGGAAGACAAGTCGCTCCCGCTCCAGCGCTACGCCAGCGAGTTCTACATCGACATCACCAAGTGCGTGTTCTGCGGCTACTGCGTGGAGGCCTGTCCGGTCAACGCGCTGGCCATGACGAAGCTGTACGAGTTCTCGACCCACGACAAGCGGACCCTCCTGTTCGACAAGAAGCGCCTCTACCAGATTGGGGAACAGCATCTGGCCGATGCGAAGAAATATCTCTATGCGCATAACCAGGAGAAGAACGACGAGATGTTTCACGACTATCGTTATTTCTTCCCCCAGTCGGTGGCACAGTCTACACAGCCGCCCCCAAAGCATTTGACGTCCTGACCGCGAGCCGGCGCTCATGTCGATGGTGCCCTTCTTCTTCGCCTACTTTGCCGTGATCAGCATCGTGTCCGGCGTCCTGACGATTGCGCTCAGGAGCCCGGTGCACTGCGGATTGGCCCTGCTGGCCTTGCTGCTCCACGTGGCCGGCCTGTTCGTGCTGTTGAATGCGGAGTTTCTCTTCGCCGTCCAGGTCATCGTCTATGCCGGGGCCATCCTGGTCCTCTATCTTTTCGTGCTGATGCTGCTGAACCTCAAAACCGACGAGCGGCATCTCCATACCAAGTACGCGGTGATTCTCTTCGCCGGCATCGCGATCTGCGGCGAACTGGTGCTGATGGTGATGCAGTCGCCGTTCGGCGGCGCCAAAGGCGACGCGCCGGTCGACGCGATCTTGAAGGACGGGGCCAGCTACGCGATCGGCATCAAGATGTTCAGCGATTATCTGCTGCCCTTCGAAATCGTCGGCATTTTCCTGCTGGGCGCGATCATCGGCGCGATCGTCTTGGCCAAAACGCCGACAGGCGCCGGTGCGGAGGAGTAGCGCGTCGGCGCAATGGTCAATGGTTAATTTTCAATGTTGAATGAACTGACGAGGCGCAGGCTCCCTTCATTGAACATTCAACATTGAGCATTGAAGATTAGGCTGTATGGTTCCTTTAAGCGCATACGTGGCGGTCAGCGCGATCCTCTTCGGGATCGGGCTGCTGGGCGTCTTGATCCGGCGGAATTTCATCATCGTGCTGATGGCCGTCGAGATCATGCTCAACGCCGCCAACATCAATCTGGTCGCCTTCTCGCACTATCTGGAGTCGATGGCCGGCCAGATCGTGGCGCTCTTTATCATCGCCATCGCGGCCGGCGAGGCGGCGGTGGGCCTGGCGATCATCATCGTGGTGTTCCGCGGCAAGATCTCCACCAACGTGGATGAAATGAATTTGCTGAAGTGGTGACGTGAACGATCTCGTCGTCATACTGATCCCGGTGCTCCCGCTCCTGGCGGTGATGGCGAACGGCCTTCTGGGCCGTCGCTATTCCCATGACATCGCCCATCGGCTGGCCTGGGGGTCGGTCGGCCTGGCCTTTCTCTGCGCCCTTGCCGTGTTGGTCGATCAGCTTCGCTTCGGCCAGCCCCGAGAGGTCATTGCCTATTCCTGGATCTTCGGCGGCGATCTCACGATCAACCTCGCCTTCCTGATCGATCCGCTCACCTGCATCATGCTGCTGGTCGTCACGGGGGTCGGCTTCCTGATCCATCTGTATTCGGTCGGGTACATGCACGGGGAGGAAGGCTTCACGCGCTTCTTCACCTACATGAACCTCTTCATGGTCTCGATGCTCCTGCTGGTGATGGGGAACAACTATGTCGTCCTCTTCATCGGATGGGAGGGCGTCGGGCTCTGCTCCTACCTGCTCATCGGCTACTACTACGACAAGGTGTCGGCGGCCAAGGCGGCGACCAAGGCCTTCGTGGTCAACCGGATCGGCGACGCCGGCTTCCTCTTGGCGATCTTTCTGGTCTTCGTGAATTTCCGCACGCTGGACTACACGCAGGTCTTCGCGCAGGCCGGTAAATTGTCGCCCGAGATGGCCACGGCCATCGCCCTCTGCCTGCTCGTCGGGGCGGTCGGCAAGTCGGCGCAGATCCCCCTCTATACCTGGCTGCCGGATGCGATGGAGGGTCCGACGCCGGTCAGCGCGTTGATCCATGCGGCCACCATGGTGACGGCGGGCGTCTATATGATCGTGCGCAACCACGCGATCTACGATCTGTCACCCACGGCCATGACGACCGTCGCCGTTGTCGGCGGCGGCACGGCGCTCTTTGCCGCGACCATCGGCCTTGTGCAGACGGATATCAAGCGCGTGCTGGCGTACTCGACGGTCAGCCAGCTCGGCTACATGTTTCTGGGCTGCGGCATCGGCGCCTATACGGCCGCGGTCTTTCACTTGATGACCCATGCCTTCTTCAAGGCCCTGCTGTTCTTGTCGGCCGGTTCGGTGATCCATGCGCTAGGGGGTGAGCAGGACATCCGCAAAATGGGTGGGCTCAAGTCCAAGATTCCGACCACCCATGCAGTCTTTCTCGTCGGCACTCTGGCCATCGCCGGCATCTTTCCGCTGGCGGGGTTCTGGAGCAAAGACGAGATCATGGGCCACGCCTTCGTGCATCACCACTACGTGCTATATGCGATGGCGGCCATCGGCGCTTTCTTGACCGCCTTCTATATGTTCCGGCTGACCTACCTGACTTTTTACGGGACGTCCCGCGTCGATCACCACAGGGCCGAGCACATCCATGAGTCACCGATGATCATGTTGGGGCCGCTCGTGGTGCTGGCCGGGCTGTCGATCGTCGGCGGATTCCCCGGCGTGCCGCCGGAGAACGGCTGGTTCCATCATTTCCTGCACCCGGTCGCGGCCATCAAGGGGGCGGAAGAGGAGCACGTGGCGGTCTCCGTGATCCTTGGCCTGATGGGCGTGGCGACGGCCATCGCGCTGGCCGGCTGGGGACTGGCGCACTACCTCTATAGCGTCCGGCCGGAAAAGGCGGACCAGTGGGCGGCGAGCGCCTCCGGCGCTTATACGACGCTGCTCAACAAGTACTACGTGGATGAGCTGTATGACTGGCTTTGGGTCGAGCCGACCAAAAAACTCGGCAGGGCCTGGGACTGGTTCGATCGAACGATTCTCGACGGGATTATCCGCGGCATCGGCGCCGGCACCCATCTCAGTTCGGCGGCGGTGGTCTGGGTCGAGAACCATGTGATCTATGGCGGGCTCAACGTGGTCGGCTATGCCAACCACCTGGCGGCGCGGGCCTGGCGCAAGTTGCAGACCGGCATGGTGCACCACTATGCGGCGATCATCATCGCCGGCCTGTTCATCCTGGTCCACCTGGTCTTGGTCTTCTGGAGCGGATCGAAGGGATTGGGTCTCGCGCTGAA
>CAYZTJ010000032.1:3450-25740 GCA_964481215.1 uncultured Nitrospira sp.
ATGTTGCAAGAACTGACATTCGGATTTCCGATTCTGTCCTTGATGATCTTCCTGCCGATCGGCGGGGCGGTCCTTTTATGGCTCATCGAGGATGAGGATCTGGTCAAGAAGTCCGCCTTGGCCATCGCCGGATTGGAATGTTTTCTCTGCGCCATCGTGCTGCAGGGATTCATCCCGGACTCGGCCGCCATGCAGTTCTCCGAGCGGCTGCGGTGGATTCCGGCCTTGGGGATCAGCTATCACCTCGCCGTCGACGGCATCAGCGTGCTCTTCCTCCTGGTGACCTCGATCCTGACGGCGCTGATCGTCCTCTACTCATGGGAAACCGTCCGCACCCAGGTGAAGGAGTACTACATCGCGTTATTGGGACTGGAATCCACGCTGATCGGCATTTTCGTGTCGATCGATCTGGTGGTCTTCTTCGTCTTCTGGGAATTGATGCTGATCCCGAGCTACTTCCTCATCAAGCTGTGGGGCCCCGGGGTAGACCGCCAGTACGCGGCGCTCAAGTACGTCCTCTATACGCTGTTCGGCAGCGTCTTCATGCTAGTCGGGATCGTGCTGCTGAATCTCAATTACCACGAATGGGCCGCCTCGCACCGGATCGAACCCTCCTTTACCTTCGACTTCCTCGATCTGTTGACCGTGCCGATTCCGGTCGAGAAGCAGGTCTTGATCTTCTGGCTCATCTTCATGGGGCTGGCCTTCAAGGCCCCGATGGTGCCGTTCCACACCTGGCTGCCGGACGCGCTGATGGAAGGACCGATCGGGATGTCGGTCGTGCTGGCCGGCGTCAAGCTGGGCACCTACGGCTTCGTGCGGTTCAGCCTGCCGCTCCTGCCGGACGCGGTGAAGCGGCCGGAGGTCTTGGCGGTCATGGGCGCCATGGCCCTGGTGGCCATTCTCTACGGCGCGATCATCGCCTTGATTCAGCCGGATTTCCGGCGCCTGCTGACCTTCAGCAGCATCAGCCACCTGGGCTTCGTCGTGCTGGGCATCTTTGCGCTGAACTTCCAGGGTATCCAGGGCAGCGTGCTGACCATGATCAACCTGGGATTCAGCACCGCCGGGCTCTTCTTCGTGGCCGGGTTCCTCCATTCGCGGCGGCACAGCACCGACCTTTCGACCATGGGCGGATTGGCACACAAGGTGCCTTTGCTGGCGACCTATTTTCTGATCATCGGACTGGCTTCCATCGGTCTGCCGGGGACGAATGGTTTCGTGGGAGAGTTTCTGATCTTGCTCGGCGCCTTTGCCGCCAATTGGGTCTGGGGCGCGGTCGCGGTGACCGGGGTCATCTTTGGCGCGGCCTATTTCCTGTGGTACTACGAGCGGGCCATGATGGGGCCGCTCGGAAAAGGGCTCAGCCACGCCATTCCCGATCTCAATCCGCGCGAATTGTTCATCTCCGTCGTGCTGACGGTCATGATCCTCTGGATCGGGCTCTATCCGTCCCCCTTCCTCCGTATCATGAACGGCTCGGTGCAGGCGGTGGTGGAGCGGATCGAACATAAGAGCTCGGCGGTGGCAGAAGGCCCGAGGCACGAGGCGCGAGGCGCGGGGCGGGAGGCAACGATCAGATCGGCGTCGGACATTGGCACGGTGAACTAGGGACATGCTGGAATCCATTCTGCTCATCATTCTGTTTGCGCCTTTCGTGGGGGCGATCGCGCTCATGTTCGTGCCGAATCGGCAGGCCCTCCGGGTGCGGATCACGGCGGCGATGGCGGCGGGCGTCTGCTTCGTCGCCTCCTGGATCATGTTCTTCGCCTTCGATCCGGCGAAGAGCGGCTATCAGTTCGTCCAGAAGTTCGAATGGTCGAAAGAGTTGGGCATCGCCTTCTACGTGGGCGTGGACGGCATCGGCGCGCCGCTGGTCCTGGCCTCCGGCATCCTGCTCTTCGCCGGCATCTTCATTTCGTGGCACATCAAGGATCGGATCAAGGAGTTCTACATCTTCATCCTGATCCTCGCGGCCGCGACGATCGGGGTCTTCATGTCCCTCGATCTGTTCTTCCTCTACTTCTTCTACGAGATGTCCGTGATTCCCATGTACTTGCTCTTGGGCGTCTGGGGCAGCCACACGAAGAAGTACCTCGAAATGACCGACCCGGAAGGGCTCAAGAAGCGCGACTCGGTGGCCTTCCTGTTCAACTTCGCGTCGAACAGCAAGGAATACGCCGCGATGAAGCTGACGCTCTTTCTCTCGGCGGGGGCGGTCCTGGCGCTGCTGGGCATCCTCTTGATCTACAAGTTCTCCGGCCTCAACACCTTCGACATCGTCGTCTTGAAGGAACAGGCCAAGTACGGGCATACGCTCACCACGATCATCTGGCTGCTGATCTTCTTCGGCTTTGCCTCGATCGCGCCGATTTGGCCGCTGCACTCCTGGTCGCCGGTCGGCCACGCGGCGGCGCCGGCCGCCACCAGCATGCTCCACGCGGGGGTGCTGATGAAGCTGGGGCACTTCTCGATCATCCGGATTCTCTACGAGATCTTTCCGGACGCGACCCGCGAGTTGATGCCCATCGCCGCCGTCCTCTGCATCTTCAGCATTCTCTACGGCGGGCTGGTGGCCTTCTACGCGCGGGATACGAAGTACGTCATCGGCTACAGCAGTTCGAGCCACATGGGCTATGTGTTCCTGGGCATGGCGGCGCTGGACTACATCAGTTTGACCGGCGCCGTTATGTACATGTTCGCCCACGCCATGGCCACGGGCATGCTCTTCGCCATGGCCGGCTGGGTCTACGATCAGACCCATACGCGCGACATTCCGTCGCTCGGCGGGCTGGTGAACCGCATGCCCTTCGTCGCCGGCTGTTTCATCATCGCCTGCATGGCCTCGATCGGCATGCCGGGCACGGTGAATTTCTGGGCCGAGGTCATGATCTTGGTCGGGGCCTGGGGGCGCTACCCGATCCAGGTGCTGATCGCGATGGTGGGGATCGTGCTCACCATGGGCTATCTCTTCCGCATGATGCGCGGGCTCTTCTATGGGCCGATGGAAGAGCAATACAGCCATGCGCACGACGCCGTCTCGATGGTGGATCGGTTCCCGCTGTTGCTCATGATCGCCTGCAGCGTCGGCTTTTTCCTCTTCCCCTACTACTTCTATAACGTGGTCAGGGCGGGGGTCGATCCGCTGATCGCGCGCATCACCCAGGTGGTGCCCTTGGCCGCGGACGGGCGCGATGCGTCTTTCGTGAAGCGTGAAGCGGCTTCGCTGAACTCATCCGTCTCCGGCGGGTTTGACCCCGTTTCACGTTTCACGTTTCACGTTTCACGGGAAAAAGAATGACCTTCGAACTCAACCTGTCCAGCGCCGATCTCCTGTTGCTCCTGCCGGAGTCGCTCCTGACCCTGTGGCTCTGCGTCGTACTGACGGTGGATTTCGTGTGGCCGCGGATGCCGAAGGAGCAACTGGCCTATCTCAGTGTGGCGGGACTGGCGGGCGTGCTCGGGCTCCTGATCTGGTTCGATGTCGAACACCTGTCCGGAGCGCTCTTCAACAACATGTTCGTGCTGGACCGGATGGCGATCTTCTTCAAGATCTTCATCGTCCTCTCGACCATCCTGGTCATCCTGGCGTCGATGGACTATCTCCATCGATTCCGGTTCTTCAAGGGCGAGTACTATTTCCTCGTCCTCATGTCGGCCCTGGGCATGATGTTCATGGCCTCCGCGAACGACCTGCTCTCGGTCTTCGTCACCTTGGAATTCTCGACCTTCGGCTTCTATGTCCTGGTGGCCTATCTCCGGGAGGACATGGCCTCAAACGAAGCCGGGCTCAAGTTTTTCATCCTGGGCGTGTTTGCCGCGGGCTTGCTGGCTTACGGCATCAGTCTGGTGTACGGAGAGAGCGGGAAGCTCGCCTTCTCCGATATCGCGGCCACGAAAGGGTCCGCCGGCCTGGCGATCGGCTTTCTGCTCATCTTCGCGGCGCTCGGCTTCAAGATCGGCGCGGTGCCGTTCCATTCGTGGATTCCGGATACCTATCACGGCGCGCCGACGCCCGTGACGGCCTTCCTGTCGATCGCGCCCAAGGGGGCGGCCTTTGCGATTCTGATCCGGATGTTCTTCGTCTCCTTGGCGGCCTTCAAGCCGGCCTGGGTGCTCCTGCTCGTGGGGGCCTCGATCCTCTCGATGACCTACGGCAACATCGTCGCCATCGCGCAGAAGAACATCAAGCGCCTGCTGGCCTATTCGGGTATCGCCCAGATCGGCAACGTGCTCATCGGCCTGGCCGCCGGCACCAAGGACGGAGGGAACGCCATCCTCTTCTATCTGCTGACCTATCTCTTTGCGAATCTCGGCGCCTTCGCGATCGTGATCGCCGTCGGCAACTTGATCAATAGCGACGAAATCGAGGACTACAATGGGCTGAACCGGCGCTCCCCCTTCCTCGCCTTTGCGATGTTGGTCTTCCTGCTCTCGCTCGCGGGCGTGCCGCCGCTGGCCGGCTTCATCGGCAAGCTCTACATCTTCGTCGCGGCCATCAAGGAAGAGCTCTACACGCTGATCTTCGTGGGGCTCGTCAACATCGTCATCTCGATGTACTACTACCTGGTGGTCGTCAAGAAGATGTACATCAACGAGCCGACGGATCCCACGCCGTTGAGCATCTCCGGGCCGATGAAGGCGGTCATCTACGTCGGGCTTGCCGGCACCCTGTTCCTGGGGATCTACCCCAAGCCCATCATCGAGTGGGTCGTGGCCGCCACGGTCATGTTCTCAAACCTGGCCGGACCCTCGGCGGCTGTGCCTCCACCCGTGCTCCCATTTGGCGGCTAGGCTTCCGGGAGTCGTGGCGTCGAAAGATGCCGGAATCGTCCCCCCTCAAACCCGCGCGCGCTCCTGTTCCATCGGTCCTGCTGGCGCTTTCAGCCCTCATGGCCGTGAGCGTGTCGTGGCCTGTCTGGGCTGAGGACTTGCGCTGGGACCGCTTGGCCGAGGGACTCTCGGTCACGACCTGGGCCCCCGAGGCCCGGTGCGGCGAGGAGGTGGCGAGGCTGACCCTCCTTCGTATCGACCCTGAACGGTTCGCCTTTTCCGTCCACTTCTATCGGGAAGAGCGGCTGGACGAACCGGTCCCCGTCGAAGAATGGCTCAGGCGCACCAAAGCGGCCGTCATTTTCAACGCCGGGCTCTTTCAGCCGGACTATTCCTACCTGGGCATTCTACTGAAAGAGGGGCGGCGACTCGGGGGGAAGCGGCATCCGCAATGGCGCGGGCTCTTCGTGGCGGAGCCTGTCGCGCCGGGAGAGCGTAAAGCGCGCGTACTGGACCTGGCCGTCGATCCCTTTCCCGAGGCCCGTCCGCCCTTTCGAGAAGCGGCGCAATCATTGATGCTGTTCGATCGAAGTCGCACCCCGCGCGTACGGCGGTCGGAGAAGCGCGCGCAGCAAACGATCGTGGCCGAGGATCGAGACGGGCGGATCGTGCTGATCAAGACGTCGGAGGAGACGTCGCTCTGGAATCTTGCGCACTGTCTGATGCAGGGGCGGCCCGAATTGAGCCATGCGATGGCGATGGACGGCGGCTCTTCCTCGGATGTGGCCGTGAGGTCGTCTGCAGCGGGAGAGTGGGCAGGGGCGCGCGTCCCGCCGGCTTGGTATCATCTGGTGGACCTCGGCGAGCGTCCGCACATTCCGCTGCCGGCGGTGATCGGGATCGTGCCGAGGGAATGATCCGCGGACAACGGGACAGGCACGCCTCGCGAAGGATTAAGAGGAAGTGGGGCGCGAGCTGAGCCAGTCCCTACCGGGAGGGGGCGACCGGGAACCCGGCCTCCATCCAGGCGTTCATGCTGCCTTCGACGTTGTAGACGTGGGTGTAGCCCAGCTCGGCCAGGGCCGTGGCGGCGATGTTGCTGCGATGGCCGGATTGGCAATAGACGACGATGTGGTCGTCCAGCTTGGCGCCCAGCTCCCGATGGCGCGCCTTGATCTGCGAGAACTCGATATTCGCATCGGTACCGGGAATCACGCCCTCGGCATGTTCGCGCGGCGAGCGCACATCGATCAGCAAGAAACCCTTGACCTTCGGCGTCGCGGCTTTTTCCAGACCGGTCTTGAGTTGCGTGACGGTGATCACATAGGATTCGGCGGCCCAACCCTGGCTCAAAGTGGCCAACAGGATCAGGCACGCGAGAAGGAGACGGTGATGAAGACGATGCATGGGCATTCCTCCCTGAGACCGCGGGGCGACGGGATCTCTCGACGGAGTCGGTGGGATCTCGTTCCTCGTCATCATGATAGGGCCCGATCGAAGGGGTGGTCAAGTCTCATGCTGGCCGTCTGTCTGCTGCTGGTCGGTTGCGGCGAAGGGGCGAAACTCGTCCAAGCGACCGACCGCGGCGGCGTCGTGATCTACCCGTACAAGGAACAGCTCGGCTCGATGGCGACGACATTTCGCTCCGACGCCTTGCAGGTGATGCGAGAACAGTGCAAGAGCGGCTATACGATCGTCCGAGAAGGGGAGGCCAAGGGAAGGAGCCGCGTGGTCGAAAATCAGGGCATTCCCGAGGTGGTCACCGAACACCGGTGGGGGATTGAGTTCCAGTGCAAGTAGCTGGAGTCGTATCTCGTGAGGAGGAGTAGGGTATTCAGTCATCAGTGATCGGTCATCAGTTCCGAACACTGAGAACAAACAACCGATAACTGCCAACCCTTTCTTGGTCTCGGCAGAGACGAGAGACGAGATACGAACGACGGGGTTTCAGCTACGACGACACCGCGTGCCGCTCCGCCTCGAAGGCGGCGCGGAGATCGTCGATCGTCAGCAGGCTGATGAGCGTCAGCCCCTCCTGTTCCACTCTGGCCCGGCCCTCCTGTTCCTTTCGATCGACGATCACCAAAGCGTGGGTCACCATGAGGCCCGCCTCCCGGGCGGCCTGCACGGCTCTGAGGACTGAGCCCCCGCTGGTCAAGACGTCGTCGACGATCACGGCCCGATCGCCGGAGTCGATGGCGCCTTCGATGAGTCGCCCCAACCCATGGTCCTTGGCCTGCTTGCGCACCACGAAGGTTCGCCATTCCCGGTGCGGTGTGCCGGTGTACCCGTAGGCGGAAATCGCCGTGGCAATGGAGATCGCCCCCAGCTCGAGCCCGCCGAGGCAGTGGCAGGGGAGCGCCTTGAGGGCGTGAAAGGCCAATTCGGCCACCAGGTGGCGCGGCCCCGGGTGAGCCATCACGACGCGGCAGTCCACATAGAAGGGGCTGATGACGCCGGAGGCGAGCTTGAATCCGCGCTCCTGGTCGAATCGAAAGGCGCCGGTGGAGACAAAGGCGCGGGCCAGTTCGGCTTTGAGTTGAGTCTGCGGCATGGGACGCTCTCGCGAGACGAGCGGGCCCAATCTTACCGACCCCTCGGTCGCTATGCAAGCCGGCGGCCGGCGCTCGGCCAACCCCCCCCGGAGGGGGAGTGGTGACTCGCCCCAGGCGCGTGGTAGCATGATGACACGTTCTGCCGGACTGCCCCGCCGCCGCGATCGGCGGCTCGTGGAGGAAGGTCGCGATGCTCATCGTCGTCCTCTCATGCATCCTCCTGATCCTTCCCGGCTGCGCCTCGCTCCTCATCCATCACGATGACTCCGCCCCGGTGGTCGTCAGCAAAGTGTTCTGGCGCTCTATCCTTGGGGTGTCCACGTTAGGGTTGAGCGAAGTGCAGATGGCGCAGTATCGGAATGACGAGCGCGTCGATGAACGGTTGCAGGACTACGAAGAGCATCTCACCTATCTCGTGAACAACGATCTGCTGGCCCAAGCGGAGGCCGAGCGGCTCTATCAGGAATATGCCGGGCTCCTGCTCCAAGACACCACGGATCCCTATGAGCAGCGAGTAGGCTACCTGGCGGCCGCCACCTCCACGTTCGGCGCCGGCCTGGGGATGGCGACGGGACTCATTCCCTACTCCTTCACCTCCGGTACCTGGCGACCCATCGCTGCGCACAGCGGCGCTCCTCAACTGCGGCGCAACCGTGGGTACTACGGCTCTCCCTCCTGGCGCTCCTACTCAAGAGCGCGGGCCTTCGGCTACAGCGGCGGCCGACGGGGCGGCGGTATGCGGGGCGGCGGCCGGCGCTAGGCGGTCATCGGACACCCTCCTCCCAGACGGTTTTCCTAGGTCTCCTGCGCGGTTGGGTGTCTAATCAACCCATGAAAGCCGCGCCACGGAAGAATGAAGGCGGATGCGACTGGCTCCGGATCGGTCGCGCTGTCGCCATCGCCAGCGCCTTGATTGGCGGGCTGGCGGAAAGCGGCCAGGCCGAATCTCCAGGCCAGGCCGCCTCACACCCCGATCCCTGGGCCATCATCGATCAGGCCGAACGCGCGGTCTCGGATCGCGAGCGAGCCGGACTCGTGGGCCCGGTGCGGAAGGTCGTTGAAGAACGGGTCAATGGGCCGGTGGGCCTGCTGATTCGCGGCGAATCGCGGATCACGACCAAGGTGGTCGAGTACGGCGATCGCGGGACGGAGGTCTTCCGCGAGGAGTATCGAGACTGGAACGGGGAGCTGCTGCGGACCATCCAACACCGGCAGGATGACCTGGGGCGCGTCGTCGAAGTCATGGAGGAACTGTGGGGGGTGACGAGGGCGCCGGACTTCTTCGGCCATATCGGGCGGGTCAGCGAGACCTGGGAGCTGCAAGAGGCGCTTCGCTACGACTTCGAGGGGCCGACGCAGACCATCCGTAAGCGCTTCCGCTATGACGGCGATCGCCTGGCCGAAGTCGAGATCGCCGACACGGCGGTGGGATCGGAAATCGATCGGCGGGTCTATGACTACGAGGCCGGCGGCCGGCGGCTGAAAGTCTACTCGTCGAACGACCTGGGCGACTATGCTCCGGCGAGTCTCAGCGAATATCGACGGCTCCCAGAGGGCACGATTGAACGGGTGACGACCCATTCGTTGTACGGCATGGATCGCGCCCTGTTCGATGCATCCGGCCGATTGGTGAGCGACACGATCTTTTCGGGGGCCGAGAACGCCCCGCGCACGATGCGCCGCTACGATCGGTTGGGACGGGAGGTCGAACGCCTGGAGTATGATCGGGCAGGGACGGTGCAGCTGCACCGCGTGCAGACCTACGACAGCCGAGGGCATCTGGTCGAGACCGTCAGCCGCTCGGCCGACGGGGCCGCCACCCGCCGCTATACCTACACCGACGATGAGCGGGGAAACTGGATCGTCAGAACCGCAACGGTCGGCGATCAGCCGGGTGAGGGGGCGTCAACGACGGAAACCACCTTCCGCACGATCACCTATGAGTCGGACGGCCGCCTTTCCTTTCCGGCCCTGGCCACGGAATCAGGACAAACCCAGTGACGCTCCGCCGCACCGGATGATCAGCCCGGTTTCTTCCCAAAGTACTCCTGTCGGCTCACCGCGACGTCGCTGACGAACATCACGCCCGAGTGCCGATCGAAGAGGGGCCGGAGTCCCGCGAGGATCGGCTCGACCTTGTCTTCCGGGACGACCGCCATCACCATCACCAAACTTTCCTGCTCGCTGAACATGAAGTGCGCTTCCCGCACGCCGTGGTGGCCCTTCCCGGAGAGGTTGCCGATGATCGTGTAGCCCGTCGCCTGCACCTTGTCCAACAACTCCGTCACAAACGACCGATTGTCACCCGACACGATCACTCGGATTTCCTTCATCGGGTGCAACGTCAGTCCGCCCATGTCGTCACTCCTTTCCTGTGCTCACAGCCATCGCACGCGAGGCTTACGTCCGCAGCGGCTCCACTGCGATCCACTCGCCGGTCGGCCGGTACCGATACAGTCTACCATCTTCGGGTTCCAGCGCGACGAGGTGGACCCACTCGTGGTGGTAATAATGCCGTAAGAGTTCGTGCCGCGCAATCAGCTTTTCGATGCGCGCCCGCGGCGCTTCGATGACGGTCAGCAGCCGCATCGGTTCATGGTAGGGCCTGTCGCCGTTCATCACGGTCTGGCGGGCCAACCCCAGCCGGAGATCGCTCCAGGGGCCGGACATGATGCCCAGCCGGCCCACGACATTGTGGTAGACCTTGCTGCCGCTGCCGTATACCTCGTTGTCGACGGTGGAAAAATAGTGCTCCATGTTGATCCATTGTGCGACGACCTGCGGAGCCGTCATGAGCACTTCGAGCAGGCGATCGCTTGGGTCCTCACGATAATCGTACGAATGGAGGAACACCCGTCCCTGCAAGTCGAGCCCCTTGGTCAGCTCCCGCCGTCCGATCACGAAGGCCGCGTTGCTCGAGAGACCCCATTCCGGTCTGACCTGGCTCCAGTCCAGACTCCGCCGCCGCACGAGCGACTCCGCTGTCGCGCCGTCCGGAGGCAGCTGAACATCGGGCAACCGCCCGCAGCGTTCCCGGCTCGTCAGCCCTGCGGCTTCTTTGAGATCTTCCTGCAGCCGAGCCACATCCGCCCGGTGGGTCGGCGGGACGTCCTCCAGATCCAACAGGTGGACATCGTCGGTCGTCGTGTCCATCTGGCCGGCGAGAAAGTGCGTGTCGGATGGAATGTCGATGCCGAGCGTGGCCAGCCGCTCTCGGACCTTTGGGTTGTTCGCCATCATGGCGAGGACGCGGGCGTTGGGCTTGCCTTCGTTGCCGCCGCAGGCGCCGCAATCGAGGGCGGATTCGTAGGGATTGTTGTCCGAGGTGCTGCCGTGCGCGCAGAACAGCACGAGGCGCGCGAAGTTCTTCGTCAATCCCATCATGCGCAGGGCCGTGTCCACCGTGAGAATCTGCTCGTCGAGCGTGAAGCCGGCCCTGGTGATCCGCTCCTTGTGCCGCGAGGCCGCGCGCGCATTGAGATCGTACTGCCGGCGCAAGACGTCCACCAGCGCGCCCGACGCCTCCGCCGACAACCCCGCCTGCTTGGCGGCCTCGATCAGGGCCGGTTCGAGATCGCCCTCTCCGTTCAGGGCTCGCTGCCTCAAGGTTTCGACCAGCGCCGGCGTGATGCGGGAGCTTCGCAACCCCAGGCGCTCGCGCAGCGCCTTTCTGACGATCGCCTGCTGTTCGGCGGCCAGCATCTCCGCCGTCTCGGCGGGCGGCAGCTTGTCGACGGTGAGGGTCGTCGCGATTCCGGGGACGAGGCGGCGCTGCAACCACGCGGTCCAGCGGCGATACCACGAGGGCACGAGCGTCTTGCCGAAAATCGGGAGGCCGTAGAACCACCCCAACGATTCGACCATGACGTAGGGCGTCACGACGTTTTCTTTCAGGTCGTGCAACAGGGTGTGGCCGGCGTGGACCCACCGGGAGCGGGCTTCATGTTGCGGGAGTTTGTGATCGAGGTAGGTCCGGGGGATCTCCCGCACCTCGTGCTTCGCCCGCATGATCACCGGGAACTGCTCCGTATCGTGTGCCTTGCCCCACCCGCGATACCGGATGAAGGCGGCGAAGAATCCGGCGAAGCCCAAGGTCGCGTGCGGTCCGACCGATTCAAGATGGCGGCGGAAGACTTCGGATCGCACGTCGATGCAATAGACCGACTGGGTGTATGGGCGGGCGGGCGCGGACCCCTCCGAGTGGGTCGCCGGCCGCGAGACGTTGCCGGCGATCCGGCCGAGCAATCGCTCGTGATAGCTGGCTTCCAACGCTTTCAGCCAGATCGGTCCGTGGTCGGATTCAGGGCAGGCCGCCATCCAGTCAAGCAACTGTTTGAGGACGGAGGGGGGCGCGTCGGCCAGCGAGGCAGGTTCGATGCCGAGCGCGCGGGCGAGCGTCAGTAGCCGCCTGGCGGCGCCGCGGCGGGAGGCCATCTCTTGGCGCGGGACGACCTCGGTCCGATATCGTTCAATCAGGACTCCCCACGCGGTTCCCTTTTGATGGCGCAGGCGATCGACTTCCTCGGCGTAGAGCGCCGGCAGGCGGCCGGCCACGCGCTGACGCCTCAGGTAATACTCCGCCGCATTCGCCTGCATATACGCCGTGACGGCCCCATACCGGCCGTCAATACCGAGCTCGTCTCGGCAGACTTTCTGGACGAGCTCGCGCGCATACCAGAGGCGAATCGCGAGAAACTTCACGAGGCCCGCGGGATAGGCTTCCTGCCAGGGATAGGTCCGCTCCTCCGCCCGCCACTTGATGAAGCCCGCCCAGCCGGGCAGCGCGGTCAATTGCAGCGACAAATAGTCCTGTCTCAGCTCGGCCGGAATGCCGAGTGCATCAAGACTGTCCAGGAGCGCGTCTTCCGGGTGGTCGGGGAGTCGAGCAATTTTCCTCCGGCTGTCCGCGATGCCGCAGGGGGACCACTCGTACGCCGCAAGAGCCTTCCAGGCGCCATACAATCCCTGCTCCCGTCCCGGCATGGGCCAGGTGGCATGGCCTTCGTCCAGAAAGGCCTCGCACCACTTGATCATTTGATCGTTGATCTGCCGGACGATGTCCGTGCCGAAGGTGTCGTCGCACCAATGCGACAGGGTGATCCAGCGTCCCAGGGCAGCCTGATCTCCCGATGCGATGGCGCGGATCCGCCCGTCCAGGTCGGCTGAGGTCAAGACCGACGACAGCGTCCCGGCAAGCCGCTCGATCAACTCGTGCGAGGGATCGTGCATGTGGGCATCGAGCGGCTCCAGAACCGGTTCACAGAAGCCTTCTGTCAGGCACGCACGCAAGACCTCGCCGTGCGTGACCCTGCGCGACCCAATCACGACCTGCTTCTCCTCGATGAGCGGCTTCAATGCGGCATCGAGGTGGGCGGCGCCGATCCGCCCCGCGCTCAGGTAACTGCGGTACAGTCGACTCGGAAGATAGCCGTCGCCACCCATGAATTGCTTCCCGCGCCTGACGGCTTCCCCGAACGGAAGGTACTCCAGGCCGTGCAACGGATTGTGATGCACGAACGTCCGCATCGGCCAATATTGCCCGATGACTTCCCCGGCGAGCTTGACTACGCCCCGCAGCTCCATTCGCCGGGATTCGATGTCGAGCGAGGGGGTTACTTCGTCCATGCGAGCGATCCTCTTGTGGTGGTCGTGTGGGGCATCATCGTGCCGGATTCGACGAATTGCGCCGGGGTCACGCCCAGCGCGAGCAAGGCCAGCACGACGAGCAGGAGGGATGCGAATTCAGTCCGGCCCAGATCGGCATACCGCAGATCGGATCGCCGCGGTCCGAAGAGCAGCCGCTGCACGAGGTCGAGGATGTACCAGGAGGCGGCCAGCCACGCCAGCAGGACGATCGGAATGGCGATCGAGAAGGAGACGGCAGAAGAGAGGAGCAGGCCGACGAATCCTGCAAAGACACCGAAGGGCGGCAGACCGATGGCAGCCAGCGCGAGGAGCGAAAGCAGAACGGCGAAACACGGCATGGTAGAGGCCAGTCCGCTGATGGCTTGCGGATCGATGTCATCCCCGTATCTCGTGCGGATGACCTGCCAGGAGATCAACAGGCCGCTTGTCACAAGCGCCACGGCGCTGACATAGACCGTCGCGCTGGGCCCCATGCCGCCGGTCGCCGCCGCAAACCACCAGAGGATGGACAAGAAGGACAGGCTGCCATACGCGAGACGCAACCGCACGCGTGACTGGACCAGCGCTTTGACGGCGCCGTACGCCGCGCCGCCGACGGCCACGACCGTGATCGCTGCGGCCAGGCCGTCCGGCTGGGCCGTGATCACGCCGGCTAGGCCGTGGAGGCCCAGGGCCGGCAGCAGGACTGCCAAAAACGGCGGCAGGCTCCCGGGCAACCGTGTGAGCGCCGTGAGGTAGCCGCCATGAAACGGCGCGAGCGGCAAGAGGACGGCGCAGGCCGTCAGCGACACGATGGTGGAAAGAGGGGGAGCGGCCACGAGCGAGATCGCGGCCATCATGGCGCCAAGGCCGTAGGTGCCGATCCCCCACCAGGACATCGGCCAGAGGGGGGTATGGTGACGATACAGCAAGACGGCGGCCAGACTGATGATGGCGATCAAACACAGCCGTCCCCCGGAGCCCTGGTGAGTCAGAACGCCCAATCCCAATCCCAGAAACATCAGCGTCATGATCCACGAGGATCGATGAAGGGGATGGACCGGCTGACCCAGAAGCGAGGTGGCGGCGGCCACCGGCAGCAGGTAGAGGAGCAGGATTCCCTCAGCCGGACTGACGATGGATCCCGACGTCCACGCGACGGCTCCCGCACTGACCACAGTCGTGGCGACCGAATGGATCTTGAGGATGCTCGGTCGGGACCAGAGCGCAAGACCTCCCAACCCGCCCAGGAGCGGCAAGCCGGTCAGCAGAATCGCCGTGGTCGCCTCGCCCATCATCGCGCCCATCCTTCCGTGCCTTTGTCCACCCGGTGTGCGATGCGCATCACCGACCGGCCGAGTCCGTGGTACGCCTCGTCCACGTAGAGCCGATTCATGAACAGCATGTACAGGCGGATCCGAAGGCCCTCAACCCAAGCCGGCATCCGCATCGTGCGGCCGTGAGCGCGCATGTAGAGGTAGGACCAGCTGAACACCGTCAAGGCGGTGGCGACGATGATCAGGAGATCGAACAGCCAGGCCGGGAGGGCCGCGGCCTGGAAGTAGGACGCGACCTCGTCCGGACTGGGATAGAGAAAGGCCGTAAAGGACTCCACCGCAAAGAGATACACGAACACGATGAAGAGCAAGGTCGCGAGCATGGCGGCCGACAACTTCCAGGAGGCGATGGCGCGCAGCCGGGTCAGCGTCAAGATCGCTTGGGACGACGTGAGCCAGATAAAGAACAAGAGAATGACGGTCCCCTGCGATTCCAGCAGGGGGATATGCAAGACCCCGTGGGTCATAAGCAGGATCAGCAACGGGAGCAAGAGCGTGGTCACAAATCCTGTCGACCAGGTGAGCCACGAAAACATCTCCTCCTCCCGCCGATGGTTTGCGCGGGGAAGCGCCGGCTCCAGGCGGGCTTTGTGAATGACGTTGCCGCAGTTCAAGAACACGGTCGCCTTAAACAGACCGTGCGCAATGAGATGGAAGACGGCCAGCGCGAACGCCCCTAAGCCGCACTCCATGATCATGTAGCCCATCTGCCCGATCGTCGAAAACCCGAGCGTTTTCTTGATGTCGTTCTGGACCAACATCATCGAGGCTCCCAAGATCGCCGTGAGGGTGCCGATGAGGAAGGCCGCATGCAGGGTCGTCCCGCTCAGGGCGAAGAGCGGCGCCAGGCGGTTGATGAGGAACCCCCCGGCATTGATGATGCCCGCGTGCAACAAGGCGTGGACCGGCGTCGGAGCGAACAGCGAGCCCGGCAGCCAAATATGCAGCGGAAACTGCGCCGATTTCCCCATCGCGCCGATGAACATGAGCGACGCGACGGCGGTAGCGCCGGTGATCTGCAGCCCCGGTCCCAGCGAGAGCGTGAGCGGCGCGTCGGCGGCTCGCGTAAAGAGCTCCTGGAACTCGAGCGTGCCGTAGAGATGATACGCGAGTACGATCCCCGCGAGAAACGCCGCGTCGGCGACTCGCAAGAGGGTAAAGGTTTTGAATGCCCCCTCCAACGTGGCGGGATGCGCGTGATTATGAGCGAGCAGATAGAGGAGGTAGCTGAGAAGTTGCCAAAAGAAAAACAGCATCAAGAGATTCGCGCTCGAGACCATGCACAGCAAGACGAAGTCCGCGCAGCAGATGAGGGCCAGGTACCGTCGATAGTGATAATCCTGGTAGATGTAGCCTGTCGAATAGGAGAAGATGACGGTGCTGACGCCCGTGATCAGCGTCATCATGACCGCGCTGAGGCGGTCGATATAGAAGCCGACCGGAAGGGCGAGGAAAACCGTGGAGTCGGGGTCGTAGAATCGAATGATGAACGGCCCCCGCAGGGCGACGACGATAAGAATCGCGGCGGCGCCGGCGAAGGCGGCGCCGATCGGGCAGACCGCGATCCTCGCGCGGTTATAGCGGGAGTGCTCGGGGCCTGCCACCACGATGCACGCGGCGGCGAGCAACAGCAGCGGGACGGCCATCACGAGCAGCACGGTCACCGTATCCTCCTCACAAGTCGAGCGTCCGTCCGGGCGTCGTCGGGGCGGGCGTCACGCCACTGCATCACCGCGGGCACATCTTTATTACGGGGCAGCGACCCTCGTCAAGGGCCGGACTGGACTTGAGTTCGCTGAGATCCTGCTCCCGTCCCGGAGACCGGACTTCGCGTCGAACACGACGAGAGACCATCCTCATGACAACCCTCTTCGCGGACGTTTGTCGATGCGATGCGCGGCGCGCAGGACGGCTTGTCCGACTCGCTCATAGGCTTGGTCCACGTACAGTTGATTCAGGACGAGGACGTACAGCCGGCGGCGCGCCTCTTCGACCCACGGCGGCATCGTCATCGTGCGGCCATGCGTGCGCATGTAGAGGTAGGACCAGCCGATGCCGGTCAACCCCGTCGCGACGACGACGATCAGGTCGAAGAGCCACGTCGGCAGGGCCGCGGCCCGGAAGTAGGACGCGACCTCCTCCGGGCTGGGATAGAGAAAGGCCGTAAACGACTCGACGGCAAAGAGATACATGAAGACGATGAAGAGCAAGGTCACGAGCATGGCGGCCGACACCTTCCAGGAGGCGACCTCGCGCAACCGGGTCAGCGACAAGATCGCTTGGGACGAGGTGATCCAAATGAAGAAGAGGAAAATCACGGTTCCTTGAGATTCCAGGAGCGGGATGCGGAGCGCGCCGTGCGTGATGAGCAGGATCAGAAGGGGCATCAGCAGCGTCGTGATCAGTCCGGTCGACCAGGTCAGGTGAGAAAAGCGCTCGTCCTCCGCCCGATGCGCGGTGTGGGGAAACTCCGGCTCCAGGCGGGCCTTGTGAATGATGTTCCCGCAGTTTAAGAACATGGTGGCCTTGAAGAGTCCGTGCGCGATGAGATGGAAGACGGCCAACGAAAACGCGCCCAGGCCGCACTCCATGATCATGTAGCCCATCTGGCCGATCGTGGAGTACCCGAGCTGGTTCTTGATGTCGCTCTGGGCCAGCATCGTGGTGGCGCCGATGACGGCGGTGACCGTGCCGATGACAAACGCGACATGGAGCGTGGTCGAACTCAGGCCGAAGAGAGGGGCCAGGCGGTTGATCAGGAATCCGCCGGCATTGATGATGCCCGCATGGAGCAACGCCGTCACGGGCGTCGGCGCATAGAGTTGTCGCGGCAGCCAGACATGGATGGGGAACTGAGCCGACTTGCTCATCCCGCCGATGAACAGCAGGAGGGTGACGGCCGTCGCCCCGCTGATCTGCATGCCGGGCAGGAGCGAGAGGGCGACAGGGTGTTCGGCGGCGCGGGCGAAGAGCGGCTGGAACTCGATGGTACCGTACAGCTTCTGCGCGAGCACGATGCCGCCCAGGAAGGCCACGTCACCGATCCGGAGAAACGAGAAGGTTTTAAAGGACCCTGCCAGCGTGCCGGCGTGGGCATGGTTATGTGCGAGGAGGTACAACAAGTAGGAGAGGAGCTGCCAGAACACGAAGAGCATCACGAGGTTGTTGCTGGTCACCATGCAGAGCAGCACAAAGGTCGTGAAGGCGATCGTGCCGAGAAACCGGCTGTAGAATTGGTCCTGGTACATGTAGCCGATCGAATAGATGTAGATGGTCGAGCCGACGGCGGTGATCAGCGTCATCATGACCGCGCTCAGGCGGTCAATGTAGAACCCGATCGGGAGGGCGAGCGTCGACGCGGCTTCCGGGTCGTAGAGGCGAAAACTAATCGGGCCCTGCTTGGCTACAAGCACGAGTGTGGCGATGGCGCCGACGAAGGCGGCCAGCAGCGGGACGGCGCCGGCTTTGGCACGCTGGTCGCGCGACGCCGCGTCACCCACGAGGGCGATGATGGCGCCGAGCAACGGCAGCAAGGGAATCAGGAGGACGGCAGTCGTCATGGTGTTCCAAATCTCAGCGGCGAACGGGCAACAAAAAAGCCAGACGATCACCCGTGCCTGTCGCACAGAGTGGCACCGCCTGGCTTGCACTGCTCCCGGCCACCCCTTGTGCGGGTACCGGAGCGCCCTACAGCCCGCTTTCGAAATAGTTCAGCCGTTCACCATTCCCCAGTGTGGGAGCGGCGACCGGCCTCATCAAGAGGGGCAAAGTATACAATAATCCCACTTGTGAGTTGGAAGGGAAAATGACCCAGGCGCTGCGGCCATTAAAGACGGGAATAGGTCTTTCGGCCTATGCCGCGCTCGTTGAAACGCAAGGGTCTGGAGGCGATCCGGCGGGCGGACTATAATGGCTCTCTCTGGGGCAAGACCGATGCTGGACCGAGGAACAAACGGACGATCCAAGGGCGAGCTGGAAGCCGCCATTCGCACAGCGATCATCAAATTCGAGCAGGAATTTCTAGGTCGTGGGCCGGACGATGTGCGAGCCTCGCTGGTCAAGGACCTGGTGGTCATTCGTCTCAAGGGCGTGTTGACCCCGGCGGAAAAACAGTTGGCCAAGACCTCGGAAGGGATCGAGATGGTCAAGCAACTCCGGCAGAACTTGATCGCTCAGGGGCGGGATCGGCTCTGCGAGCAGATGGCCGAGCTGACCGGCGCGAAACCCCTCGCACTGTTCACAGATATCGACGCGCACCTCGGCGAGCGAGTCTTTGTCTTAGCCTTCGATCGGGATCTGGAAGCCACCCTGCGCTAAACGAGCGGCACCTCGATTCGCACGGGTGTGCCGGGAATCTATCTCGAATCGGTTAGGGAAAGACCCGGCTCTATTTGCTTCACGCCTTGCGCATCGGTCCTCTCCGTCTGCGCACAAGTGGGGCGCGTACAATCAACCCGCAGGCCGCATAAGCCCATCGAAGGAATCAGTCTTCGTCATCTTCACGTCACGCCGTTCCGGCGGATCGGGGACGGGGCGATGCTCCGATGCCATCAGGTCGAAGAGCAGACGATCGACAGGCTGACCATCCAGGCGGTGGCTGTGCCGTAAGCGGCCCACCAGGCGAAAATGATTGTGTTCCAGCACTCTCACGGAGGGATGATTGTCCTCGATGGCCCAGGCAGAGACCGATTCCAAGCCCAAGGTGGTGAAGCCGAAATGCAGCAGCCGCGACACCGCTTTCGTCGTATACCCCTTCTGGCCATGGGCACGGTCCCCCAGGACATACCACAGATTGGCGGTCTTGAAGTTGAGGGCGATGTTACCGAAGCCGACCAGTCCGATCGGTGTGTCGTCATGATCTGTGGTGAACAGTCGCACGTGATTATCGGCCCGCTGGATCATGATCTTGAGGATCAGGGCGTCTACGATTTGCCGGCCGTTCCCGAAGTCAAGCCACTGGTAATTCTCTTGCTGGCCGAGCCACTTGGCGACGAGCGGGATTTCTGCTTGACTGATGGGGAGTAGTTTCATGTTCCCCTCCTCCCTTAGGACGCGCCTTCATGTAGGGCTCCTGATCATCCGTGCCGCGCTACCGTTCTTCTCCTGCCATAGGCTCAATACGCCGCCGGCCGCGACAGCGACTGATTCGAGACCAACGAGAGCAGATGCAATGAGTCGAACTGGGCCTCGGTCCGGCCCTTCACGACCAGTCCGACGCGTCCGATGCGCGGCCCGGCCTCTTCCGTGACGGCGAGCGTGGCTTTTCTGTCGAAAAACGTCGCCAAACGAGGCCGGCTCACGTGCAGAAAATTGATCCACTGAATGCGCAGAATATGCCAATTCGATGTCGCCGGCGCGATCGGCTCTTCGCCCAGCAGCTCGGCCCGACCATCGACGATGCGATGAATCGCAAGACGCTTCGCGTGCACGTTGACGGTCACGGTGTAAAACGTCTTCCCGTCCTTCGCGGCCAGGACGATGCCGGCGCCTCCCTCAGGCTGCTCGGACAGTTGCCGGAAGTGGAGCGTGACGTCGGGAAACTCGAAGTCCACCTCCTCGCCGAGCAGCATGCGCCAACACCCGTCACCTTGACAGTTCGGAGCATGGGTCAGCACGTGGGGAGGTGTGTGCGCCTGAGGGTCGGCTTTGACCTGCCAGGCTTGCGACTCCCCGGTGCTCGCGCCGAACCCCGCGGGGAATGCCCCAGGCTGATCGCCGTCGAAGTCCCAGGCCCTGAGAAGATCTTGTTTCGGCGGAGTCGCGTGGGTGATCGTGGGCAGCACGTCCGGTTGCCGAGGCGGACGGGGCAACGCGACGGTCTGGGCTTCGGGCAACAACGCCCTGACGACATCGTTTCCGATGAGGTAGGTCCACAATCGGTCGATGCCCGCCAGGCGATCATGCCACTCGCGCGCAACCCGAACCGCCTCTTGTAGCCTTATCCCGTCCCGTGGAACAGCCAGGGCTTCAACCATTACCAGCGCCTGAGCGGCCATCAGCTTATCCGCCGGGCGCACGGCCAGGCCCAGAGCTGTGAGCGCCTCTTCCTTAGCCTGTCCGAGCCAGGGGTGATCGTAGCGTCGGTTCCACGAGACCCACTGGATTCGATCCCAAGCCAGTTCGGCCAGGACTGGGCCGCGCAACTCGGAGTTCTCGGCCTCCTTGATTTGACGGAGCAGCGGCTCATGCACTTGCAAGGCGGACTGCGCCTCATTGTTCCAGCGATAGAGAGCCCCCAGACGGCGGCGCGATTCGAGTGTGGCATTCGAGGCAGTCGCCGCGATGTCCAATGCGGCGATGGCCCCATAGAGCGCATCGGCCGCCGGCTCATACCCCGTATCCACGGCCGTGAGTTCCTGTCGCCACGTCTGGGCCTGGAGATTCCAGTAGAGTTCGGCCAACCGGAGCCGGGCCTCCTCCGACTCCTGCGCCTGGATTCCGCTGCGGGCCAATCCTTCGGAGAGCAGCTTCAGGTATAACGCATCTCCCAGCCGCGCATTGAGGTCTGGGTCCTCTCGGTCCAGCAGTAGCAGCCTCGCCAGCTTGGCCGCACGCTCCGCAGGTGTCGCAGCCTGCTGCGCGTCCATCAGAGCGGCATCAATAAGTGGCCCGGCCTGGGTACGCTCCCACCAACGGGCGGAGCCTAAAACAAGCCCGCCCCGCCCTAAGGGATCCGGTGTCTCGTCATTTCCCCTTCCCACGGTCCGTCCCGGGTCATGGCTCAAGCCGTAGTGTGCGCCCAGAATCGTCGGGGCTCCGGGCAGCGCTTCGTTCACCACGGCGCGATCCACGGGGTATCCGAGCTTGCGCAGACCCGACACCAGGATAAATCGGGCGATGACCTCGCGAACCGGACCGTATTGGCGCAGTCCCCCGCTCGCCCACCTGACCTCTCCCGGTCTCAGCGCCAGCGGCGCCTTCAATGGATCGGGGTAAGTCACCACAAGATCCACGGCTATTCCCCGTACACTCCTCGCGGGCGTGCCCGGCGAGAGGACGAGTGGAATTGTCCGGGAGTCCCAAACGTGTGACAACCTGAGCGTGGGAGCAGGCGCATCATGGCTTCGAGCCACGACGGGTGAGACAAAGACGGCGGGCGGATACTCTCGCCAGAGATCGGATTGCCGGTGTCGCTCTGAAAGCATCCCGAAGCCGGCGCCACGACCGACGGCGCCGAAGATACCGGCTTCCGGGATGTCTGCCACCAGGTTGCGATGGGCCTGGAATGTCGCCTCCGCACAGGCCATGGCGTCCCGTTCAGAGTGGGGCGAGGCCAGGCGCGATGGCTCATCGCGGTGACGACTGAGACAGCCGAGGTCGCGGTCGGCCCACTCGGCCGGATGGCCCTTGGCTATTGCGTCTGCATACCCAAGGACGAACTGTCCGTCTGAGGTCGGACTGGAGCGAGCACTCTTAGAGGGTAGATGGCCTGACCGAAGTTCAGCCTGGGCGGGCGTGATCGCCGTGAACAGACTCCAGGCCAGGCAGATGAGAATTCCCTCGAACAGCGAGGCGCCATATGCTCCTGGCGCCAGAGAAGTGCGGAGGGGCGATGGCGTCGGCATACCGGTTGTCCCGAGTGCCTTCATCCTCAGCGCCCTTCGGGCGTCGCCGGGAGTGTCAGTTTCGAGTGCCGGCGTGCCGAATGTGTCGGGAGCGGGGTCCTCTCCGTGCCGTCGCTGAGACGGATCTGACTCAATCGGCCTTGCTGAATCTGGGTCCACCGTTGTTGTTCCAGAGCTTCTGTACCGCAGACCACACCTCCCCCCTCTTGGTCAGCGCGTCTAGGAACGAGTTCACATCCGCGTCCTGCACGTCTCTTGTGGCCATGAAGCGACAGCGATACCGGCTGACCGTGGGCAGATCCGGCCTCACGAAGCCGGGCCAGGCTTTCGTGCCGCGCTTTGAGATGAACTCGCACGTGAAGGGGCCGATGTCGTCGAATTTCGGAATGCTCCCTTCGGTGAAGAGGAACAAGTCCACCCCGACCAGCTTGATGG
>CAYZTJ010000033.1:0-9127 GCA_964481215.1 uncultured Nitrospira sp.
TTCCGCGAGGCCGCATCGGGCGATCCCATCACCGTCCCGCTCTATACCTGGCTCACGTCCGGCGACTTGAGCATTCACCTCGGACTCTCCATCGACCGGCTCACGGCGGTGATGCTGATCCTCGTAACCGTCGTAAGCTCCCTGGTCCACATCTACACGATCGGCTACATGCACGGCGAGAAGGGCTATGCGCGGTTCTTCGCCTACATCGCGCTCTTTACCTTTTCGATGCTGATGCTGGTCATGGCGGACAACCTGCTGCAACTCTTCGTCTTTTGGGAAGCGGTGGGACTCTGCTCCTACCTGCTGATCGGCCATTGGTACGAGCGGCCTTCGGCCTGCGCCGCGGCCACGAAGGCCTTCCTCGTCAACCGGGTCGGCGACTTCGGGTTCATGTTGGGCCTCCTGTTGGTGTGGCTGGTGTTCGGCTCGCTGGACTATCAGACCGTCTTTGCGCAAGCCGCCGGCTTGAGCGGAGATCAGATCAACCTGTTGGAAAAGTTCGGCGGCAACTGGACCGTCTCCACGATAACGCTGATCTGCCTCCTGCTCTTCACGGGCGCCGTCGGCAAGTCGGCCCAGGTGCCGTTGCATGTCTGGCTGCCGGACGCGATGGAAGGTCCCACCCCAATCTCGGCGTTGATTCATGCCGCCACGATGGTGACCGCCGGCGTCTTTATGGTCGCGCGCCTGTCCCCGCTCTATAGCCTCTCCCCGGTCGCCATGAACGTGGTCGCGGTGGTCGGCGCCATGACGATGGTGCTGGGGGCGACGATCGCGCTCACGCAGACCGACATCAAGCGCGTGGTGGCCTACTCGACCGTTAGCCAGCTCGGGTACATGGTGATGGCCTGCGGCGTCGGTGCCTATGCGGCCGGCATGTACCATCTCCTGACACACGGTGCCTTCAAGGCCCTGCTCTTCCTCGGGTGCGGCTCGGTGATCATCGCCTTGCACCATGAGCAAGACATGCGGCACATGGGCGGCCTCAAAGACAAGCTGCCGGTCACCTACTGGACCTTCGTCATCGGCTCGCTGGCCCTCGCCGGCTTTCCCCTGACCTCGGGATTCTTCAGCAAAGATGACATTCTGGTCAGCACCTGGTCGGCCGGCCCCTTGGGGCAAGTCCTGACGATCCTGGGACTGATCACGGCGATGATGACCGCCTTCTATAGCTTCCGCCTGGTCTTCGTGACCTTTTGGGGCGACTCGCGCGTCGATCACCACCACGCGGCGCACGTTCACGAGCCGTCCCGCACGATCACGATACCGCTCATCGTGCTAGCGATCCTGGCGATCGTCGCCGGCTATCTGGGCATTCCCGGCTTCCTCGCTCCGGTGTTCCCCAGTGAGGAGAACGGCGCCGGCCACCACGGCGCCGCCGAGCTCGGCATCATGGTGGCGGCGACGCTGATGGGACTGACCGGCATCGCCGCGGCCTACTTCGTTTATGTGAAATCCCCAGGTTTGCCCGATCGGCTGGCGCAGCAGTGGCGGCGGCTCTACGACCTGTCGTTCCACAAATGGTACGTGGATGAAGCCTATGACCGCTCGTTCGTGCGTCCCACCTTCGCCGCCGCGGCTGGTCTCTGGAAGCGCGTGGATGTGGCCGTCATCGATGGCGCGGTGAACGGAGTGGCGCAGGTCATCCGAGCCGGTGGCAGCGCGCTCCGTCTATTCCAAAGCGGACAGACCCAGCACTATGCCTTGGGCATGGCCTTCGGCGCGATGGTGATTCTGACGGTGTATCTCTTGATTTAGGCGAGAGGCAACGGGCGAGAGGCTTTGGGCTACGAGAAAGATTCAAGAATTGTGTTCTTAGCACGGACTATGGCCTCTAGCCTATTGCCCATAGCCTGACCAACCATGAACGACCTTGTGATCCACTCCGGCGCGTTCCCCTGGCTGACGGCCATCGTGTTTCTGCCGTTGCTGGGCGTGCTGTTTCTCTTCGCCGTCAACGCGTCACAGGACCGGGCCTTGAAGTGGATCGCCTTCCTGGTCACGGGCGCCGACTTTGTCCTCTCGTTGCCCCTGTGGTTCCTCTTCGACCGCAGCGTGCCGGGCATGCAATTCGCCGAACGCGTCAGTTGGATCACCTCGCCGCCCATTCAGTACAGCGTGGGGGTGGACGGGATCAGCCTGCCCCTAGTCTTGATGACGACGTTCCTCATGCCGCTCTGCGTCATGTGCTCTTGGACCGCCATCCAGACGCGCGTGCGGGAGTTTCTGGCCGTGTTGCTCATCATGGAAGCGGCCATGCTGGGCGTCTTCGTCGCCCTCGACTTCGTGCTCTTCTATGTCTTCTGGGAGGCCATGCTGATCCCGATGTTCTTGCTGATCGGGGTGTGGGGCGGGCCGAATCGCTTGTACGCGGCCATCAAGTTCTTCCTCTACACGCTGGCCGGTAGCGTGCTGCTGCTGGTGGCCATCATCGTCCTCTATTTCCAAGGCGGGCACACCTTCGACATCTTGGCCCTCACGCACGGCGACTACGCGCCGGCGTTGCAATATTGGCTCTTCTGGGGCCTCTTCGCCGCCTTTGCCGTCAAGGTGCCGATGTTCCCCTTCCACACCTGGTTGCCGGACGCGCATGTGGAGGCCCCGACGGCGGGCAGCGTCATCCTGGCCAGCGTCCTCTTGAAGATGGGCGCCTATGGCTTCCTGCGATTTTCCGTGCCCATGTTGCCGGACGCCACGGCCCTCTTCACGCCGATCATGGTGACCCTCTCCGTGATCGCGATCATCTACGGCGCCTACATGGCGCTGGCGCAGGCCGACCTCAAGAAATTGATCGCCTACTCCAGCGTCAGCCACATGGGGTTCGTGACGCTGGGCATCTTCGTCTTGAATGCGCAGGGCATCGAGGGCGCGGTGTTGCAGATGGTCAACCACGGCATCACCACCGGCGCCCTCTTCTTGTGCGTCGGCGCGATTTACCAGCGGACCCACAGCCGCCAGATCGACGACAACCGCGGCCTGGCCGGCCCCATGCCCCGCTATGCGACGCTCCTCTTGATCTTCACCCTCTCCTCGCTCGGCTTGCCCGGCACCAACAGTTTCGTCGGCGAATTTCTCGTGCTGGCGGGGACCTTCTTCTGGAGCAAGGGCGTGGCCGCGGCGGCCTCGCTGGGCATCATCCTCGCCGCCGCCTACCTGTTGTACATGGCCCAGCGGGTGGTCTTCGGCACGCCGGCCGAGGCGCAGCAAGCCCATCTTCACGATGTGAACTGGTGCGAGATGGCCACGTTGGCGCCGTTGGCGGTGCTGGTCTTCTGGATCGGGCTCTTCCCGAACAGCCTCTTGACGGTCATGCACGCGAGCGTGAATCAACTGATCGAGCAGGTGGACCGGAGCGATTTCTCGGTCGCGCAGGGGGTGTCGGTCATTGGTCATTCGTCATTGGTCATTGGCCGCAAGCAGGGTTCAGCAGTCATGAATCAAGAATCACTGGGCACGGCAGAGGGACTTCTTCACCAATGACCAGTGACCAATGACTTGTTCTGCCTCTGGGGACCATCGACAATGACCATCCCCCTGTCCGACATGCTCGCGATCCTCCCCGAGTTGCTCGTGGTCGGCGCGGCCTGCCTGGTGCTGATCCTCGATCCGCTCACCCCCGCATCGCGGAAGGATTGGCTGGCCTGGCTCTCGGTGGGAACCCTCATCCTCTGCACGCTCCTGACGGCGTCGCAGATGCGGGGCCGCACCACGGCCTTCAGCGAGATCGTCATCCTCGATCCCTATGCCGGATTCTGGAAGCTGCTGCTCTACGCCGTGACCGCCCTGACGATCTTGCTCTCGCTCTCGTACCTCAAGATCGAGCGGATTCATTTGGGCGAGTACTACGGCTTCATCCTGCTGTCGCTGAGCGGGATGATGATCATGGTCTCGGCCGCCGACCTGCTGACCATCTACTTAGGCATGGAATTGATGTCGCTCTCACTATACGTGCTGGCGGGCTTCAAGCGGTTCGAAGCGCGGTCCCTGGAGGCCTCCGCCAAGTACTTCGTTCTGGGCGCCTTTTCGTCCGGCATCATGCTCTACGGTATCTCACTGCTCTTCGGCGCGTCGGGCGGCACCCGCCTGGCCCTGATTGCTCAGGCCGTTGCAACTCACGGCCTTCAGGATCCGTTCCTCCTCATGGGCATGATGCTTCTGATCGTCGGATTCGGATTTAAGATCGCAGCCGTGCCCTTCCACATGTGGACGCCAGACGTCTACGAAGGCTCGCCCACGTCGGTCACGGCCTACATGGCCGTCGCTTCGAAAGCCGCCAGCTTCGGCGCGTTCGTCCGTGTGTTCATGGAAGGACTCGGCGGCCTCACCGCCGGCTGGTACACCCTCGTGCTCACGCTCTGCCTGGCGACGTTGCTGCTCGGCAACGTCGTGGCAATCGTGCAAACCAATATCAAGCGCATGCTGGCCTATTCGAGTATCGCCCACGCAGGCTACGCGCTGATCGGGCTGGTCGTCGCCGGGCGGGCCAGCGCGGATGCGGCCGTGCGGTCGTTCGGCATCGCCAGCGTGATGCTCTACCTGGCCATCTACGCCTTCATGACCTTGGGCGCCTTTGCCGTCGTCTCGATGTTGCGGAGGGGCGGTGTCGAGGGCGATGAGATCGAGGACTATGCCGGACTGGCCAAGCGGCAACCGGTCGCGGCCCTGCTGATGCTGGTGTTCTTAGTCTCCTTGGCGGGAATTCCCCCGACGGCCGGCTTCATCGGCAAGTTCTATTTGTTCCTGGCGGCTGTGGACGCGGGGCTGACGTGGCTGGCCGTGGTCGGTCTGCTCTTCGCCGCCGTGTCGGGCTACTACTATCTCCGCGTCGTGATGGTCATGTATATGCGCGACCCGGACCCCAGCGCCGGCGTCGTCCCCCACCTGGCGACGTCGCCGACCATGGCGTTCGTCCTGGTCTGCGCCGTGGCCGGGGTCGTCTACTTCGGCATTTTCCCCAACGCGCTCGTGTCCCTCGCCACACACGCCGCGCTGCCGCTTCGCTGAGAATGGTCACTGTCAATCGTCAATAGTCATTCGTGAGGCTGTCTCTTTCCCTACCAATGACCAGTGACCAATGACATCTTCTCCCGCACATGGCCAATGACTGATGACTCGCGATCGCTTCTGTCCACAATGACCAATGACAAATGACCGATGACGGTCTTCCTACCGCCGCAGGCGCGACAGGTCCTCTCCAAACAGAATCTCCCGCAGCTTGTACGACGGCACGACGGCCGAGATGCCGGTGTTATAGGCGGCCGTGGTCCGGCCGTTCCCCGATGAAGGCCCCACGGCTTCGATCTCCCCAAAGTACCCGACCAGCACGCCGGCGAGCCTGACCGCCATGGGCCCGCCTCGCGAGCCCTTCGGCGGGGCCGGTGCCGTCACCACCACGAAGACCGGCGCGCCGCTGTTGCCGCCGTAGCTGGCCGATTCGATCAAGTAGAGCTCGGACTCCTTGCCGCCCCAGTTGATCGGCTCCTCGGACATCAAGGCCACCTTCCCGAATCGAACGATCGGATGATTGCGCACCAGGCCCAGGTGCGGCACGAAGAGCCCCGTGTAGAATACGTCCGCCCCCTCTCGAACCCCGAGGCGTTCGGCCTCGTGCTTGGCCATGAGCAACTCATCGGCGACGACTTTGAAATCGTACCGCGCCGGGTCCTCGAACACCGGCACGACAGCCAGGTCCACCGTGGGATCGGGATGGACAAAGACATTCTTCCCGGCCCCCTCGGACGCCAGTTGGATCGTCAGCACGTCCGACCGCCCATCCTTGGTATTGAACCGCACGAAGGCCTGCGGCACGAAGCCGGATCGATCGGGCTTCTGCAGCACATGCTTGGCGGTCACGAGATAGATCGACACCTGCCCCTGCTTGGCGGGGTTGCGGACGCCCGCGAGAAAACCGGTCCCGCTGGGGAGCAGCTTGCCGTCCCCGCTCGGAAGAAACAGGAACACCACGGACTTCTTGACGTCCGGCGTGATCGGCGCGGCGAGCGTTGGGCCGGCGGCCAGGAGCAAGCCTGCGAAGAGTGAAAACAGACACCGCATTCCCGCGCCCTGTCTCATGACGGCCCGCCCTGTCCGTTGAGTCCGCGCAGTTGGAGTGCGCGGAGAATTCCGCTCCGCGTCACCAACCCCAGCAAGCGACCGTGCTTCACCACCCCCAGCCGGACTTGCCCTTCGCGCATCATCTGATCCACCGCCGCCAGGGCGGAGGCGTCCGGATCGATCTCGCAGGCCGGTCCCCAAGGGGACATCACCTCGCGGACGCGGCGCCAGGGCCAAAGATTGCGCCCGACCCGTTGGAGATCGTCCGTGGTCACCATGCCGATGACGCGCTCGCCCTCCACCACGGGGAAGCCACCGAACCCATGGGGCAGAAAATAGCGACCGACCGCCTCATCCAGCGCCAGTTCCCCCTCGATCGTTACCACATCGCGCACCATCACCTCGGACACCGGGACGCGAGCCAACGTGGCATGGAGAGCCGCCTGCCGCAATCCGCCCTTCGCCGCGCTGAAGAGAAACAAACCCAGCAGCGCCAGCCATCCGCCGTTGGCCGCAAAGGACCCGGGGATCCAGTGCAGTGCGGAGCCCAGCAGAATCCCGGCCCCCGCCATGGTCATCGCGACCCCGAATCCGCTCCCGGCGAGCGCGGCCAGGCGAGTCGCCCGGGGCAAGTCGTCCAGCCAAGCCCAGAGCGCGGCGCGCAGCACGCGCCCGCCGTCCAGGGGAAACCCGGGAATCAAATTGAACAGACCGAGCTGCAGATTGACGGTCCCGACCAACAGGGCGAGCACCCAAAATCCGCTCATCCCCGGTCGTCCTTCCACAACCATACTCACGCCGAGGAGCACACCGGCCAGGACGAAACTCACCAGCGGTCCGGCAATCGCGACGAGGAACTCCGCCTTCGGCTTCGGCGGTTCCCGCTGCATGTGGGCCACGCCGCCGAAGACGAACAGCGTGATCTGTCCGATCGGGATGCGGTAGCGTTGCGCGACGGCTGAGTGGCCGAGCTCGTGCAGCAGAACCGAGAGGAACAGGCAGAGGGCCGTCACCCCGGCCATGCCCCAGTAGCGCGTCCAAGACTGTCCAGGGAGGCTCTCCGGCAGATATCCGGTCGCCAGCGCCCAGGTCATAAACCCAAAGACGAGGAACCAGGAGATATGCACCTTGATCGGGATCCCGAGGATGCGACCGACCTGCCAATGCCGACCATACATAGGTGTGCCTCACCCCCGAAAAGACGACAAACGCATGCGCTCACGTATCCTTATCAATCCTTGGCACATCGGTCAATCGAAACTGCCAATGCTGCCCGACTGGATGGATTCAGCTATACTGACCCGATGCGCCACATTCTGATTGGAGGGCTGCTTGCGGTCATCGGGATCTTGACCCTCGACGCACTGGCCATGGACGCAGGCGCTCAGGTGATCACGTCGGGCCCCAGGACCTGCCCGGCGGTCGCCCTCACCTTCGATCTCTGCCCCGTCCGCAACAAGCCCGGCTTCGATGCCGCATTGATTCAGCTCTTGAAAGAACGAAACATTCCGGCGACGATGTTCCTATCGGGGCGATGGGCCACCAAACACGACTCGGAAACCAGATCCTTGTTGGCGGTGCCGTTTTTTGAGATCGGCACCCATGGGCAAACCCATGCGCACCTGCCGCTCCTGGAGCGCGGCGCCCAGGAGGTGGAAATTCAGGACGCGGTGACGCTGTTGGCCAGCCGTTTTGGCCGCCCCACGACGTTGTTCCGCCCACCCTACGGCGAATACAATGACGAGACGGTCCAGGCCGCTCGCGCCTTGAGGCAACGCTTCATCTATTGGGATGTCGTGTCCGGCGATCCGGACCCCTCACTCAGCGCCGAGAAGATTTTGGATCGAGTGGAGCGCAGGGTTCGAAAGGGCAGTATCCTGATTTTCCACGCCAACGGCAAAGGACGGCAGACGCGGGAGGTCATCGACCGTCTGACCGCTGAGGTGTTGCCCAAGAAGGGCCTGACGCCCGTGACTGTCTCGGAGCTCTTAGCATGCCAGCCGCAACCCCCAACGCCCCCGCGCCCGTGATTCGTTCCATGCGAGCCGACGATCGCGAGGCCGCCATCGCGATCCTGGCCAATGCCGATCCCTGGCGTCGGCTCGGCTATACGACCGTTGATTGGGACCGCATCTTTGCCCCGACCCCCCAGAATCGCGACACGTTCGTGATAGAGGCCGAGTCGAAACTTGCGGGCATCGCGATCCTCCGTCAGAAATTTCTCATCGGGGACTACCTCGAATTGCTGGGCATCGCCGATTGGGCTCAAGGGCAAGGACTGGGAAGCCGGCTGCTCGCGCATATCGAGTCGCTGGTCTTTGCCCGCACGAAAAACCTCTTCGCTTGCGTCTCGGAGTTCAATCAGTCGGCGCGCGAGTTCTACGCCCGAAAAGGCTACCGGGAGGTGGGGCCGATTCCGGACCTCCTCGTTTCCGGCGCCACCGAAATACTGCTGCGGAAAACGATGGGGCCGGCACGAGAGGGGCGATCATAGTCATTGGTCACTGGTCAACAGTCATTGGAGGAGAGAAAATGTTAGGGGCTATTTGTCATGAGTCATTGGAAAAGATCTTCTTTTATCATTCTCGTCAGTAACCAATAACCAAGGACTGATGACGATTTTCTCGTGCTCCTCATCAATGACAAGTGACCAATGACCAGTGACGTTTAAGAAGGACGCCATGCGAGTGAGGAAGCTGCTGCACACGCGGATGCGGGTCAGCGACATGGATGAGACGATCGCCTTTTATACGAAGGTCCTGGGGCTCGAGGTCATGGAACGGAAGGTCTCGCCGCGCGGGTCGCATCTGGCCTTTCTCAAGGTTCCGAACAGCGAGGAGCTGATCGAACTTTGCAGCTTTCCCCCGAGCGGGCCGGTGACGGTGCAAGAAGACCTGGTGCATCTGGCCTTCGAGGTCGAGAATCTTGATCTGACCATCGAGGCCCTCACCAGCCAAGGCGTGAAGATTACGGACGGGCCAACCCGGACGTCCTCCGGTAGTCGGTTCATCTTTATCGACGCCCCGGACGGCTATGAAGTGGAGTTGATCGAGCGCCCGCCGGGAGTGGC
>CAYZTJ010000033.1:9227-25597 GCA_964481215.1 uncultured Nitrospira sp.
TTCTTCCGCGGCCACGGTCTCGGGAACGATTATCTCGTGATGGACCCCAAAGAACTCAGCTTCCGGCTCACCCCGAAGGCGATTCGCGCCATTTGCGACCGTCATTGGGGACTGGGGAGCGACGGGATCTTGGCCCTGACCCCGTCCAAGAAGGCAGACTTTGGCCTCCGCATCTATAACCCCGATGGCAGCGAGGCCGAGAAATCCGGTAACGGCCTGCGCATTTTCGCCCGGTATCTTCACGCCACCCGGAAATCCAAGCGGCCTCAGTTCACGGTGGAGACGAAGGGCGGGATCGTTCGCATCCAACTCCATACGGATCGCCATGGCGACGCCAGTGAGGCCACCGTGGAGATGGGCGCAGCGACCTTCAAGCCTGACGCGCTGCCTTGCACGGTGCCGGCCTTGGAATTGATCGAACAGCCGATTGAGGCCGCGGGGCGATCGCTGCGGTTCACCGGCGTGAGTGTCGGGAATCCCCATTGCGTGGTGTTTCGTCCCACGGGCCAGTCCTGGTCTCGCGACGAACTGCTCGCCTTAGGCCCCGCGCTGGAGAACCATCCTCTGTTCCCCAAACGCACCAATGTGCAGCTGGCCGTCCCGACCGGTCCCCGGGAGCTTTTCATCCTCATCTGGGAACGCGGCGCCGGGGAGACGCAGGCTTCGGGTTCCTCCTCCTGTGCGGCCGCCAGTGCCGCCGTCCGATTGGGCCTCGTCCAGAGCCCGGTGACGGTGACGATGCCGGGGGGCACCTTGCGCATCGACGTCGCCGCCGACTTTCAGCTCACCATGAAAGGCCCGGTTGCAGAAGTCGCGCGCGGCGCCCTCAGCCCGTCGTTCGTGCGGACGTTCCGATAAGTCATCGGTCATCTGTCACTGGTCATCGGAGCGCGGTGAATGGCTTTCGCCGGTCTTTCAACGAACTTGAGGTGTGGAAGCGGGGACGGGCACTCAGAAAGAAACTCTATGACGTGGCAAAGGGCCTCCCTCCCATTGAGAGATACAACCTTGCCGCACAGATAAGGGCTGCCGCTATTTCCCTAACTTCGAATATTGCGGAAGGATTTGGACGATACCACTACAAAGAGAACCTACAATTCTGTCGAATCGCCCGAGGATCTGCCACCGAGCTGATGGATCACCTACTCACCTGCCTGGACGAGCACTACATCGATGCCGATCAGCAGCAAGACTTAGAGCACGAGCTCTCTTCCTTCCTAAGACTCCTCAACGGATACATCCGGAAGATCGGCCAGAGAAATGGACAAGACGAAGGCCAGTAGACCTCATAGGAGCAGAGGGTCCCTCGTCATTGGCGAAAGCATTGTTGTTCCGTCAAGAAACCTGCGACCAATGATTTCTTCTCTCCTCCAATGACCAATGACCAGTGACCAGTGACCTATGACCTCCCCCCTCCAATCCAAACTCGCCCACCTCCCGGAGCAGCCCGGGGTGTATCTGATGAAAAATGGTCGGGGGGAGATTCTGTACATCGGCAAGGCGCGGGTCTTGGCCGACCGCGTGCGCAACTATTTCCAAGAGGGCGGCGACCCGTCGCCCAAAACCAGCCTCCTCGTCAGCCAGATTGCGGACATCGAAACGATCGTCACCCGCTCGGAACTGGAAGCGCTCATTCTTGAAAGCAACCTGATCAAGCGCCACCGTCCCCGGTTCAACGTCGTCCTCCGCGACGACAAGCAGTACCCCTATCTGCGCCTGCCGGTGAAAGACCCGTTCCCACGCCTGTCCATCGTGCGTCGCGTGCAGAAGGACGGGGCGCTCTACTACGGTCCCTATACGCCGGCCGGCGCGTTGCGCGAGACCTTGAAGGTCATCCGCAAGGTGTTTCCATTGGCCACCTGCGAGATCGAGATTGACGGGAGGGCGGAGCGCGCCTGCATCGAGTTCGAAATCAAGCGGTGCATGGCGCCCTGTACCGGCCACCAGAGCCGGGAGGACTATCATCGCATTGTGAAACAGGTCCGGCTGTTTCTCGAAGGGCGGGACACCGAGTTGCTGGACGGCCTTCGAGCGGAGATGGATGCCGCCGCTGACCGGGAGCAGTACGAGGAGGCGGCCCGGTTGCGCGACCGCCTCTTCAAGATCGAGCGCACCCTGGAAAAGCAGCGGATTACCCAGACCACCGCCGCCGATCAGGACGTGATCGGCTTGGCGCGGCAAGGCGCCGCCGCCGATGTCCAGCTCCTGTTCGTAAGAGGCGGCCTTCTCATCGGGCGCAAAGACTTTTTCTGGGGAGACGCGCTGGCCGTGCCGGACGAAGAGCTGCTGCGTTCGACGATCGCGCAGTTCTATAACAAGGAAGGATTGCCGCCGAAGGAGCTCTTGCTCGGTCTCGCTCTTCCCGAGTCCTCCCTCATCGAACAGTGGCTCAGCGAGAACAAGAGTGACCCGGTGCGCGTCGTCGTCCCGGAACGGGGCGCCAAGCATGAGCTCGTCAAACTGGCGGAGGAGAATGCGGCGGCCGCGCTCTCGGACCACTTGCGCGATGAGGCAACGGATCGGCTGGCGGCTGAAGAGCTTCAGCGCTTGCTCAAGCTCGATCGCGCCCCCAAGCGGATCGAAGGGTTCGACATTTCCAACACGATGGGCCGTCAGTCGGTGGCCTCGCTGGTCGTCTGGGACGAGGGGGCCATGAAGAAGGCCGACTATCGAAAGTTCCGCATTCGGACCGTCGAGGGGGCCAACGACTTCGCCAGCATACAGGAAGCCGTGCGGCGCCGGTACGCCCCACCGGAGGGGCCACCCGAGCCGTCAACCGAATACCTGTCCAAGCCCGATCTGATCTTGATCGATGGAGGCCTCGGGCAGTTGGCCGCCGCCCAAGAGGGCTTGCGTCAGGCGGGGCGCCCGTCCATCCCCATCTTCGGACTGGCCAAGGCCCGTGGAGAAAAGAACGAGCGCATCTTTCTGCCCGGGCGCAAGAACCCGATTCTCCTCAGAAGCAACTCCCCCGCGACGCACCTCGTCCAGCGCATTCGCGACGAAGCCCATCGGTTTGCCGTCACCTACCATCGCAAACTCCGCGGCAAGGCCCTGATCGCCTCGGTCCTCGATACGATCGCCGGCGTGGGGGAGGTCCGCCGCAAGCGGCTGCTGCACTACTTCAACACCCTCGACCAGATCGCCGCCGCCTCCGACGAGCAACTGCGCGAGGTCGCCGGCATCGATAAGGGCACAGCAGACCAGATCCGTTCGGCCCTAGGGGAATCCCCGATTCCCATTCGACGAAATCCCTAGGATACTTTTTAGATTTCAGCAACCGCGAAAATCTGCCGAGAACAGGGATATCCCTGATAGCGTTGTTGAGCCCACTCGGATACGAGTATCTCGACTGATTGCCAGTGAGTACGAAGCGGATTCCTATAGCAGAACTTCGGCCCGGGATGTTCGTGGTCGGGGTCGATCGATCCTGGCTTGAAACCCCCTTCCTTCGTCATCATTTCCTGATCAAGACAGAAGAAGAGATCGCGCGATTTCGCGAAGCCGGCATTCGAGAAGTCACGATCGATCCGACCTTAAGCCTTCCGTCGGAATCCGGCCCATCAGAGTCGCCGGCGAGTGCGACGCCGGGAGCAGAACCCAGGCCCGAGACGCCTTCACCCCCAGGCGTCACGCCACAGGGCGTAGAAGCAGCCCGGCGAGTTCGGCTTCGAGCCCAGCAAGCGCTGAACCGTCTGTTCGAGGGAGTGAAGACCGGAGCCCCCTTCGATCTCGTCGAAGTCGGCGCGGCGGTTCAAGATTTGATTCACCAACTCACCGAAGATCGCACCGCCATCATGCTCCTGACCCAGATGTCACAGGCAGAGCGGACCGATCGCGACCCTTGCGCCCATGCGCTCGACGTCGCCGTCCTCTCTCTCGTCATCGGGCAAGTTCATGGGTTGGCGCTCCCCGCGCTCAAGCAATTGGGGATGGGGGCCCTCGTCCACGACGTCGGTGAACTGCGTATCCCGCCCGAGCTCTTCGCCAAAGCAACCCCCTTTACGGACGATGACCGCACCATCATCGAGACACACCCATTCGCCGGCGTGGCCATTCTGCATGAGACACCGGAGGTGCCGGACATGGTGCGTCGCATCGTCGCCGAGCATCATGAGCGACTGGATGGCTCCGGCTATCCCATGCACCTGCGCAACCCCGATATCGCAGTCCCCAGCCAGATCGTCGCGCTCATCGAACGGTACGACGCCATGGTGAGCGCCCGAGGCGCCAGGCCGGCCTTGCCGATTCGACAAGCCGTCGCCCAACTCTACCAACATGAGCGGCGCAATCACTTCGATCGCGCCCTCATCGATCGGCTCATCCAATGCGTCGGGGTCTTTCCCTTGGGCACTGCGGTCGAGCTCAACACTGGGGAACGGGGGATCGTCATTGCGGTGAACCTGGAGGCGCGGCTGAAACCGACCGTGAAAGTCGTGATGGACCCCACCGGACAGCGGTATCCCGCGCCATGGATCGTCGATCTGTCGGTCTTGGCGCCCACCGCACCCCCGCGCAGCATCGTGCGCGCCTTGGATGAGCTGCCGCCCGACTGGCGAGACCTGTTCGTCTGAGTCGGCGAGCGATAACGAATGGGAACACCCGATGGTCTCGCGTGGCCAGGCGGGCGAAGAAAGTCGTTTGCGGAGTTCCGCCGCTACGGTAATATGATGAGATCTCCGATCATCCCGTCCTCTTGAGGAAGCGATGTTCGATCCGAACGAGTCCGCGCAGGCATCGCCGTCCCCTTCGCCCCCATCGCCCGACCTGTCGGGTGGCGAGGGCCACTCCATCGCGTCCGTTCCCAACTTTCAATTTGCCGTCGAGCATCAAGTGGAAGGCGTCGCGCTGCTGGATGCGCAAGGACTGTATCGGTATGTGAACCCCGCCCACGCTCGCCTGTTCGGCTATACGCCGAATGAGATGCTGGGCCGGTCCTGGAAAATCCTCTATTCACCGGTCTGGCAGCGCGCCCTCGAGCAGCAATTCCCGTCCCTGCTCGCATCGGGCGTCTGGCACGGTGAAGTCGTGGCGCAACGGAGGGACGGGAGCGCGTTCGACCAAGCCGTGGCCCTCTGCGTGATCCGAGACGCCCAGGGACAGGCTGCGGGCTTCGTGTGCACCTGCCGTGACATTTCGGACCAGACGCAGGCGCAGAAAGCGGCTCGCGACCAGGATCGCCAGTTCCGTACGCTCTTCGATCTGGCGCCGATCGGGATCGCGAAGCTCGACCTTCAAGGACGATTTCAGCGCGTCAATCCCTGGCTGCTGCAGCTCTTGGGATACACGGAAGCCGAAGCCCTGGCCTCCACCGTTCAAGCGCTGACGCATCCCGACGATCTCCGGGACAACTTGGCCTTCATCCAGGAACTGCTCTCCGGCGCCCGCAGCAGTTTCACGATGGACCAGCGGTATCGCCGAAAGGGCGGCGACTACGTCTGGGCGAACCTCTCCCTCGCATTAGTCAGAAACCAGGACGGGACACCGCTGAATTTCATCGCAACCGTCCAGCGCATTGAAGAACGCAAGCAGGCGGAGGACCTGCTCCGTGAGACCAACAGCGCTCTTAGCCACGCGATGCCGGGCATCGCCCGCTTCGATCCCGGCGGAAGGTACCTCTACGTCAATGCGGCCTACGCCCAGACACTGGGGTACGCCCCTGAGGCCTTACTCGGACAGTCGTGGGAGATCACGGTCCACCCAGACGACCGCTCCATATTGGCGGCGGCCTATGAGCGGATGAAGCGAGAGGGCAAGGTCGAGGTCGAGGCGCGCGGCCTTCGCGCAGACGGGTCGACATTCCATAAGCTGGTCCTGATGGTGCAAGGAAAAGAAACCGGCTCCTCACCGCTGGGACACCATTGCTTCATGCGGGATATCACCGAGCGCAAGCAGGCCGAGGAGTCGTTGCGCAGCGCCACCCAGTTCCTTCAGGGTCTGGTCCAAACCTTGCCCCTTCCAGTCGTCAGGTTGGATCTTCACGGCAATATTACAGGTTGGAACCAGGCTGCAGAAGCAACGTTCGGTTGGAATGAGGCAGAAGTGCTGGGCAAACAAATCCCCTACATTCCCCCGGAAAAGGAAACGGAGGCCGAGACCTTGTGGAACAAGGCCACCCAAGGCGTCGACTTAAAGGGGATTGAGATTCAACGGATGAGAAGGGACGGAACGCGTATCGACCTGCAACTCTGGAGTCGGACCTTTCGAGACCAGCAGGGGAATCCCACGTCATCCCTGGGCATTTTGAGCAATATCACCGAGCGCAAGCACGTGGAGCAAGCGCTCCGGGAGAGTTATGAGCGGTTGGAACGAGCCCTCGAAGCCAGCCATGCCGGAACCTGGCGGGTGGATCTCCGCACAGGGATGGATACCCGAGATGCTTCGCTCAACCGACTTCTCGGCTACGATCCCAAGCCCAGCACCCAGCATGTCGACGAGTGGTTCTCTCACGTGCACCCAGAGGACCTCGCCCCCATGCGCGAGGCCTGGGACCGGGCTCAGGGCACCGGTCTGTACGATGTCGAACATCGCCTCGTTCGACGGGACGGCAAGGTGCTCTGGGTGCACGATCGAGGACGGATTGTACAGGATGACTCAGGCGGACCGCTGTACGCCATCGGGGCCGTCCATGACATCACGGCCCGCAAGCAATTGCAGGAAGAGTCCGAACGATCCCAACGGTTCATCAACTCCATTATCGAGAACATCCCTCACATGATCTTCGTGAAGGATGCTGCCGATCTGAGATTCGCCCGCCTCAATCTGGCGGGCGAAGAGTTGCTCGGCTTCAGCCGGGAGGAGTTAATCGGCAAGACCGATTCCGATTTCTTCCCCCGAGAGGAGGCAAACGCCTTTACGGCAAAGGACCGGGAGGTGCTGAATAGCGGGCGACTGTTCGAGATTCAGGAGGAACCGATCCACACCCGCTTGAAGGGCCCCCGCGTGCTGCACACGAAAAAGATCCCCATCTTCGACGAGAAAGGGCGCCCACAGTATCTCCTCGGCATTTCGGAAGACATAACGGAGCGCAAGCAGATCGAGCAGCGCCTGCGCCAGTCGGAAAAGATGGAGGCGATCGGCACCCTGGCCGGCGGCATCGCCCACGATTTCAACAATATTCTCGCGGCCATGATCGGCTATACCGAACTCGCGCGCGACGGCATCGCCCCGGGCAGCCGCGCCCAGCAAAACCTCGATCAAGTCCTGATCGCCGGTCAACGCGCCAAATCCCTCATCCAACAAATCTTGGCCTTCAGCCGCAACCGGGAGCCGCAGCGCGAGGCGGTCGATCTTCGCCGATTGCTCGACGAATCGTTCGCTCTGCTTCGCGCATCCATTCCTGCCACCATCGCCATGGACATCAATCTGATGGCCCCGGGCGGCCTCGTGCAGGCCGATCCGACCCAGTTACAGCAGGTCATTCTCAACCTCTGCACCAACGCCGCCCAAGCCATGCGCTCGACAGGCGGCAGCTTGAGCATCCGTCTCGACGAATGGGATGTCCCCGCGTCATTTGCAGCCGCGAATCCACCCTTGTCGGTCGGGCCTCACATTCGGCTCACGGTTCGCGACACGGGCGTCGGCATGTCGGCAGAGGTGCTGCGGCGCATCTTCGACCCGTTTTTCACCACCAAGAAAGTCGGAGAAGGCACAGGGCTGGGCCTCTCCGCCGCGCTGGGGATTGTGACCAGCCATGGCGGCACGCTCACCGTTCACAGCGAACCGGGGAAAGGTTCGACCTTCTGTGTCTATCTTCCGAAACTCGCAGCCTCCGATCATCCCGCTACGCCGGGAGCCGGTTCGCTCGTCGGCGGCTCAGAGCGAATTCTCTTCGTCGACGACGAAGTCGCCCTCGTCCGCCTCGCCGAGCAAATGTTGGGACATCTCGGGTACCGGGTGACGGCGTTGACGGACCCCGTGCTGGCCCTCGGGCAGATTCGCAACGACCCGAACGCGTTCGATCTCATCATGACGGATCACACCATGCCGGGGATGAGCGGCGAGTCGTTCGCGCAGGAGGTTCTGCGCCTGCGGCCCTCGCTCCCCATATTGCTCTGCACGGGCTTCAGTCAGGGACTGACCGATGCGTCCGTGAAACGCCTGGGGATTCGGGGGTTGATCGAGAAGCCGCTCACGATCACCGAGATGGCCAACGCCATCCGAGCCGCCCTCCGCCCCGCACCCGCAACTCAAGACAAGGAGACACACAGCCATGGTTGAGGCCCCTGACCGCACCGCCGAGATTCTGATTGTGGAAGATGACGCGCAGGTGCGCACGATGCTGAGGCAAATGCTCGAAGTGGCCGGGTACCGGGTCCGAGAGGCCCTCGACGGCAAGCGGGCGATCCGGAGTTGGCAGGAGGACCGCCCGGATCTCGTCATCACCGATGTGCTCATGCCCGAGATGGACGGGTTTGAAGTCATCACGGCGATTCGGAAGCAAGACCCCACCGCCAAGATCATCGCCATCACCGGCGGAGGGGCCGCGAAGCTCACCAACCTCCTGCCCGCGGCCCGGCACCTGGGCGCTGCTCGAACGCTCCAGAAGCCGTTCGAACGCCAGGATTTGCTGAACCAGGTGCGGGAAGTGCTCCACGGAGCCCAATAGCCTTTGGACAATCGCTCCCTCGTCCGACACGAAGGCCCTCCGCTCGAACGCATGCCCATCGCCCACGACGCCAGGCAGCCACGCCCGCCTGGATTCGGCTGGTTGCTGCTCCTTGGGTGCCTGGCTTGCGCCGAGTCCGCTTCTCCGGCCGACCCCTCCACTCCAGGCTTTACCCTCGATATCCAGCTGCACCCCCAGAGTCTGGCCCGGATCTCGGCCCGGGTGGACTTGCCGGGGCCACCCGAAGCGGCTTGGGCCGTCCTCACCGACTATGAACATTGGCCGGCATTGTTTCCACCCGGCCTTCGGATCGTCGGCATCCGCCGCGAGCCTTCCGGAGTCGTGACGGACCTGTGGGCCGCGCGCCACCTGCTGCCCGGCGAGCTCCACCTCGTCACAGAAACCAGAGAGACGGCGCCCGGACTTCTGGAAACGAGGTTCATCGAAGGCGACTTTCACCGTTACAGCCGCACCTGGCGTCTGAGCACGGGATTGACGGCGCAGGTCACTGTCGCCACTTTGGAGATGGACGTCCAACCGAAGGGGTGGGCTCCTGACTGGCTCTTGACGACTTTCCTGCGTCGAGACTTGGAAGAACACTTCATCCGTCTCCAGGCCGCCGTCGCCGCTCGCCACAAGCCCTAGCCTCCCCGTCCTTCCTCACTGATCACTCGTCTCACCGCTGATCACTGGGCAGCGAGGCATTGACCTCTACGCGCAATCCGGCGACACTCAGCCCCCAGCGCCTCACGCATCGTGCCCTTTCTAACCACAAGGAGGATCTATGTCGAATGTGAGCACTCCATCAGGAACCGCCATGGCCCCCATGGGCGGCGTCCCCGATATCCCCAGCAAATTTGAAACCGCCTTTGAGGTGGTCGTCTTCGCCAGTCGATGGATTCAGGCCCCGCTCTACGCCGGCCTGATCATCGCCGAGCTGCTCTATGCCTTCAAATTCCTTACCGAACTGGTCGACATGATTCGCGAGATCGGCCACCTCGAAGAAACGATTTTCATGTTGGGGGTCCTGTCGCTCATCGACATTACGATGGTGGCCAATCTGCTCACCATGGTCGTCATCGGCGGCTACGCCACCTTCGTCAGCAAGCTCGATCTGGATTCTCATCGCGACCGGCCCGATTGGCTCAGCCACGTCGATCCGGGCACGATCAAGGTCAAACTGGCGGCCTCGCTGATCGGGATCTCCAGCATTCACTTGCTGAAAGCCTTCGTCAACATCTCCAACATGGACCTGGAACGAGTCCAGTGGCAGATCTTCATCCACATGACGTTTATCGGCTCCGCCATCATGCTGGCGTGGACGGATAAGCTGATGCAGCGTGACCGGCACTGAAGGAGAGAGGTCACTGGTCACTGTCATGAGTCATTGGTCATCCGTCATTGGACGGAATGAAGCACGTCTCCACCAATGACCGATGCCCGTCCGCTTTCCCATCTCTACTGACCAGTGACTAATGACCGGTGACCGATGACCCCTATGCCTCGAACGACGAGAAGCAGCCGCTGGCACCGCCGAGCTTGGCTCGTCCTCATGATCGTGCTCTCACTGTCGGAAAGCGTGCATGCGGCCGGCTTCCGCATCTACGACCAGGCGGCGGCCGCGGCTGGGCAGGCTGATGCGTTCACCGCGCAAGCCGACGACGCCTCGGCCGTCTACTACAACCCCGCCGGCATGACGCAGATTCGAGGCCTGCAATTCATGGCCGGGACGACGCTGATCGGCGGCTCCACCCACTTTCGCAACGCCGCCGGCACATCGACACGCGGCGACTTCGGCGACAGCGTGGCCGTTCCACCGCCATCCAATTTCTATCTCACCGCGAATCTGAAAGACCTCGGCGTGACCGGCCTTGGCGATCTCTCGGCAGGCCTCGCCGTGCTGTCCCCGTTCGGCACCCTCTATCAGTACCCGTCGAACGGCCCCTTCGCCACCGCCGTCACCAAGGCCGCGCTGGAGATCATCGATGTGAAGCCGACGCTCGCCTACAAGGTGAACGAGCGACTATCCATTGGAGCGGGATTGGACATCTATACCTTCTTCAACTTCTGGGGCGAAGGGCAGTATGAAACCCATCTGATCTCCTCCGGAGGCGCAGGGCTGCCGCCGGCCGGGACTCCGATCGAGATCAACGGCAAGGGCACGGCGACCGGCTTCAACGTGAGCCTGATGGCCACGCCGCTGCGGACGGATGATGGGAAACCGATTCTCAATGTTGGGCTGGTGTACCGGAGCCAAGCCACGCTCCATCTGAATGGCGAGTTTCTGGCCAATGGGACGACGGCCTCGCGCGCCTCGACCACACTCGTGCTCCCGCAGATCCTCACCGGCGGGATCGCTTGGTGGCCGGTGCGCGATCACCGGCGCGAGTGGAAAGTCGAATGGGATGTCGATTGGACCGGCTGGAATTCGATCACGAACACGGACGTGCATCTTTCGACCGGCAGCACCATTCCCTTTCCGCAGCAGTGGAAGTATGCGCTCACGACCATGGTCGGAACGGAGTACAAGTGGCTCGATGCGCCGCTCCTGCCGCATTGGGATTTCGCGCTGCGCGCCGGCTACTGGTTTTCAGAAAGCCCGGTGCCCGACCGGTCCTACAACCCGGTCGTCCCCGATGCGAATAACCATGCGATCTCGGCCGGTCTTGGGCTGACCTGCCGCCACGGCGGGAAGTTCTTCGGCGTGATCGACTGCGGACACGTGACGGACCACTGGTGGGCGCCGAAGGGAATCGGTCTGGACGTGGCTTACAAGGCGCTGCTCTACGAAACCCGCACGGTCTCAGGCAACGCCAACCCGGTCGCCAGTCCCGGCGCGGTCGACGGCGCCTACCGCACCACCTTCCACATCGGCTCGATCAATCTTCGTCTCGACTTCTAAGCCGGCAACGTGACGCCATCGCGTGACTGGCGAGACGAGCGGGACGCGTGAGAAAAATCGGACGGGTGTGAAACTTGAGACGAGCTGAGTATATTCTCTATGCGCGTCGCGCGTTTCCCGCCTGTCTCGCCCGTCGCGCCTGTCACACGCTTCTCGCCGACCCAATCCTACTCATCATGTCCACGCGGCCGTTAGGGCCCCCTTCTCATCCCGCCAGTAGGGCGCCCAGGCCAATGCCACCAGCTTTACGGCGATATTGGACTTGGTCGGCTTCACCGAGACCGTCTCGAGCTTTTCTTGCAAAGGATCGGTGGCGGCCGCGAGGGCGTCGGCTTCTTGCTTGAATCGGCTCTCCAAGTCCGCCAACTGTTGCTGCAACGCGGCGACGTTGTCCTTGGCCAGCCCCACGTCTTTCATATCCCGCACCGTGCGCCCGGCGCCGCGAATCGCCGTGGTCGCTTTGCCGATGGTAGACGCGCTGATGGTCTTGCGTCCCATGAAGGCACCCAACACGGTCGCGCCGATCGAGATGGCCGCCTGCAGGCCCGCATGCTTCGCCTGATCCGCCTCCCGCTCCACTGCCGCTTCTGCCCGGCGAATGCGATCTTGAAGCGCCGCGATCTTCGGCGCATAGGCCTGCCGGAGCTGTTCGGCGGCCCGATCCCGTTCTTCCCGCGCGCTCTGTTGCAGCCGAACGCGAAAATCGCGCTCGGACTCCCCCGGCTGAGAGACGAGTTTTGTGCTCGGGCTCTTATAGATGTCGAGCTTCTGGGTGCGGAAGAGCCATCCCGTAAAGTCTTTGTTCCAACCCTCATAGCTCTTGGCCTTACCGGCCGCACCGGGGAGTTCTCCGTAGGCGCCCTCATCCGAGGCCGATGACTCCAGATCACCCACCGCCAGATCGGCCAACTCCGCCTGATCCCAATCCACCGCGACCGCTCCGGTGCCGATCGGCGCGAGCACCGTGACATCCTGCGTCAGGTCGACGCCGCTCTTGCTCTCCGCGAAGCGCACCTGCGCCGCCCCCAACAGTGTGGGCTGGTACACCAGTGTCGCGCCGCCCGGATGTCCGCCTCGCAAGGGAATGAAGTGCTGGGGCACATCCGGCGGGAGCACGGGGCGTGTCCCGCCAGGCACGAGGTGAGGGGCTAGCGGCGAGGGGGAAGACCGTTGCGAGGCAGTTGATTGCTTTTCGCCTAGAGCCCCTTGCCTCTCGCCTCTCGCCTGGTCCATCAGGACCTTGACCTGCGTCCGTGTGAGGGGACCGCGCAGATAGGAGAGCGCCCACCGGGTTTCGAACACGATCGGCGCGTCTTCATGGACGTTGTTCATGAGAAAGATGCGGCTCCCCAACCCGGCCAGGATCTGCTCCATGGCCTGCTTGTCGAACTTTTTGCCGGCGCTGGCCGAAGCCCCTTCCAACCCTTCCAAGACCCGCGCCTTGTCCCGCTCAGTCTGGAGCCGGCCGATAAACCAAGTGCCGGTGTTGGCCAGACCCTTATAATCCAAGTCGACCGGATTCTGGGTCGCGAGCACGACGCCCACGCCGAAGGCCCGCGCCTGCTTCAGCAACGTGAGCAGCGGCAGCTTCGACGGCGGGTTGGCCACCGGCGGGAAGTAGCCGAAGATTTCATCCATATAGAGCAGGGCGCGGAGGCTGGTGGTGCCCGACTGGGCACGCACCCAGCCGAGCATCTGACTCAACAGCAGCGTCACGAAAAACATCCGCTCGGCGTCGCTCAAGTGCGCGATCGAAAAAATCGACAACCGGGGCTTCCCATCCGGCCGGTGCAGCATGGCGCCGATATCCAGCGCCTCGCCTTCCAGCCATGACGCAAATCCCGGCGCGGCCAGCAGATTGTTGAGCTGCATGGCCAGCGCGAAGCGTTCTTTCGAGGGATAGAAGGATTCGAGGTCGAGGACCCCCACCTTCTTCATCGGCGGGTTCTGGATGAGTTGAATCAACGCCGCGAGATCGAGGTCCTTTCCCTGTTTCCACAGGCTCTCCAGCATCGTCGAGAGAAGGATGTGCTCCCGGCTCTTGATCGGATCGGCCTCGATGCCGAGCAAGCCCAGCAGGCTCGTCGTCGTGGTGCTGACGCGCTCGCGGAGCAGTTCGGCATCATCGAGGATTTCCTGTCCCGGCGCGGCAAAGGATTTCAGGATCGAGACCGGCAACCCGGCGTTGCTGCCGGGCGTGTAGATGGAAAAGTCCGCCGCATCCTTCAGCCGTTGAATGCGGGCGCCGTCCTGACCCCAGGAGCCCAAACCCTTTTTCCACAACTCGGCCTGCTGAGCGGCAAAGTCAGCCGGAGAGAGCCCCTTCTTCCGCGCATCATCCGTATTGACCCAGGGCTCGAAGTCCTCGCCGCGGAGTTTGGGGAAAGTTAAGAGGAGGTTGGACAGATCGCCCTTGGGGTCGATGATGATCGCAGGAATGCCGTCGATGGCGGCTTCCTCCAGCAGGCTCAGACACAAGCCCGTCTTGCCGCTCCCGGTCATGCCCACGCACACGGCATGCGTCACGAGGTCTTTGGAGTCGTAGAGCAGCCAGCCCGGCTTGGCCTGCTTCGCTTCCAGGTCATAAGGGCGGCCGAGATAGAACACGCCCAACTTTTCGAAATCTTCCGCACCGGGCGGTGGCGCCTCCTTCGGCTTCCCACCCTTTTTCAGAGTCTCCTTCCTTGTTGGCGTTTTCTTCATATCCTTCCGAGCCTCCAGCTATCCGAGCCTCTCGCCACTCGCCTCACGCCTCTAGCCGCCCCTACCACTCCTTGAAGATCACGAACACCGCGCCGACCATCATGGCGAACCCGACCAGATAGTTCCACTTCAGCTCTTCCTTCAGATAGAGCACCGAGAAGACACAAAACACCGCCAGCGTAATGACCTCTTGGATCGTTTTCAACTGGGCCGCCGGAAACTGATAGTGGCCGATGCGATTGGCCGGCACCTGGAAACAATATTCCACGAAGGCGATCAGCCAGCTCACCACAATCGCCGCCCATAGGGGCGAGTCTTTGTACTTCAGGTGCCCGTACCAGGCGAACGTCATAAAAATATTCGAGATCGTCAGTAAGAGAATGGTCTGCATCACAACTCCTTCTCAAAGAGTTGATGGCTGATAGCCTATGGCACAAGCGCTCATCTGATTGAAGCAGCTGCGGGCCATGAGCGCCGTCAGCTGCTTCCATCATCTTTACCGAGGTGTGCATGGCGCGGATGGATGTAGAACGCGATGTTAGGTGCCGCTGGGCCCATCCTGCTACGTCTCGGCTGGACCGGATGCGCGTCGAGGACACCGGCATCGCGGCCACGACATCGATCCACAGGCACACGAATGTCGCGAGCCGATCCGATGAGCCCGTGAGGCGAGCGACAAACAGTACAACGGTGGCTGTTGAAGGCACAGGTTGAGGTTAAGGTTTAGGGAAAACATGATCTGCGAATTCCCCCCTTGACCTTAACCTCAGCCTCAACCTTCTTCCCCCCCGCCTCTCACAACACTTACCCCGTATACGACGTCGCCACCCGCGCTACCGTTTACACGGCTTCCAGCAGCGCCCGGGGATTCTTGTGCGCAATCGCTAGCAGCATCCGGGCAGGCCCCGAGGGGACACGCCGTTCCTGCTCCCACTCTTGGAGCGTTCGAACCGATACCCCAAGCAGCTTCGCAAACTCGGCCTGGGACAACCCCACGCGAGCCCTCGTCTCAGCCACGGGCGGACGATTCGTGATCCGCCCCACCTTCCCACCTTTCACCTGTCGAATCCCCTCAAGGATTTCGTGTCCGATGCTGCGGGCAGGTTGCTTACGCATCAAAATCTGTTCATGTGGTTTTGGTTGAGGTCTGCGCGTACACCGTCGGATACGCACCCGTCCTCTCCGTCCGCATTCCATCGACAGAATCGCTGTGCGCGGTTTTCCTGAAGACACTGGCCACATTGCCAGCCGGTGGCCGGCCACGAGCCCCATGTCCCTAGGAAGCCCACTTCATCTGCAATTTGCGGTGATGGACGGCACAATCGCGAAGGTAGAGATTGATCAGACTCTGATAGGGAATGCCCGTTTCCTTCGCGATCGATCTGAAATAGGCGATAGTATCACGGTCCAACCGCATCGTGACCGGTTGCTTCAAGCGTTTGGCATACGGGTTCCTGCGCCCTTTCATTCTAGAGAAGTCGTAATGGTCTCTCATCGCCTTCGCCTCCAATATTCCCGTTCTTCGTCGCTGTCAGCCTTCCGCGCCGAGAAGAGCCGGATGACCGTTTCACTTTCTCGAAGACAGTAACAGACGACCAGGGTCCGCAATTTGAAACTTATCCCGAGCAGGATGAAACGGTCTTCATCCTTCGAATGGTCGGGATCGAAGAATTGAATCGCCTGCTCGTCATAAAACACCGTACGCGCCTCATCAAAAGAAACACCATGCTTCTTGATGTTGGCCTTGTCCTTCTCCTGGTCCCACTCGAAGCGCAACTCACTCATACGTACATTGTACGTATCATGTGGCGCCCGTCAAGGCGAATCTTGCGTCCTGGGTCATCTTGAAGCCGAAGGAGGGGCGGCTGAACCCTCAACAAGGCGGCGCGCTGAGCAAGTCTTTGGTGGAACCGACAGGTGGCGAGTGCAGCGCCTTAGCGGGGCTTGCCCGGCACGGGCTGAGGAGGCGCCTCAAGCTGTTCCGGTGGTCCGAGAAAGCGAGCGGCCAACAGTACAACAGTGGCTGTTGAAGGCTACGGTTGAGGTTAAGACTAAGTGGAGCCCCACGGCTTTACAGCCGTGGTCCCTCTGATTGGATTGCTTCGGCGAAACCCGCCGAAGCATGTCCGCCTTCGCCAAGGCTTCAGCGGACACCCG
>CAYZTJ010000034.1:0-2451 GCA_964481215.1 uncultured Nitrospira sp.
ACCTCGCTGCCCGTGAAGAAGCAGGGCGTCCGGGCCGCCTCGTTCATGAGGAACATCGGGTCTGTATAGGTCTGGCCTTTCTTGTTCTGCGTGCCGATCACTGATTTATGTTCTGCCATGGGACCAGCCTCCTTCTGCGATGCAATGAACGGGGCCAGGCGGAGCCTAGGCCGCGCCCTTTGCCGTGATTTTCGGTGGAGGAACGCTGCCTTTCAGCTTTCGCACCCAATCGGCCAGCAACATGATCTTGTCGTAGGACGCGTCGCGGAACGAGAGCATCGCGTCTTCATGCCCGGCCTGGGCGCACATCGCGATCGTGTAGCAGGACGTGCCGCCGCGGATGATCTTCAACGACAAATTCGCTTGATGGCAATGGACGCCGACGAACATGCAGGCGTCGATTTTGTTGTGCCAGATCGTCAGATTGGGGTGGTTCGGGTTGATCTCGACTTCGGGGTTGATCTTCGGGTATTTCGGGCGGTAATCCGGCATCGGAATCAGCATGGCTCGCTGGGAGGGATGCACGGATTCTTTGATCGTTTCGTACAGATGGCGGATGGCCTTGGCTTTCTTGGCGGCCTTTTCGTTCCAGGCCCAGAGCACCAGCGGACCGGGGAAGATCGTCGGCACCTTGGCCATCAGGAACTGACGAGCCGCTTCTTCATAGGCCTTTTCTTCGTTGACGATGACGCCGTTGATGTGGGCTTCGCCGGGATTGGGGAGCCGAATCCCCATCGAGGCCGCCGCCGGCGGCAAGAAATGTTCAGGTCCTGGCAGGACGCGATACTGGCTCATTCGAATTCTTCTCCTCGGTCCTCACGACGCACACGAAGACCTGCAACAGTCTGACACCTGGCTAGATTGTCACTGTATGCGGTTTGGGGGTCCATGGGCAACATCACAGAAGGCCCAACGTGAAGAAATAATGGGCTATCCCATGGCTTGGGACCTAGGCCTTCTGGGGCAAGGGAAACGGGAAAATTTCCCAAGTCTCAAGCCAACTTGAGTGTGAGTATAGCGAGATATTCGGAAACGTGTCAACGAGATTATCGGCGCATTCTGGGGGGCTGATGAGCCTTCGAGGGGATTGAAAAGTCGTGCGAATCCGGTGGCCGGAGAAGCGATGCGATCCGAGTCGAACGGCCCCAAACGGGCATGATTGAGCAGGGCCTACGGGAGGGAGGCGCTACTCCCGGATGGCCTCACAGGCCGGTCCCTCGCCGAGCTGACAGGCGCTCTCGAAATCGGCCCTCGCTTGGTGGCCGAGCTTGGCCTGGAGGAGGAGCTTTCCGCGAGCCAGCAAGGCCTCCCGATTGGCCGGGTCGATCTTCAGTGCCTCCGAAAGGTCGGCGATCGCTCGGGGGGTTTCGCCTATCGCCCGATACACCTTGCTGCGCAAAAGCCGGGCCTCCAGGGCCTGCTCAGTCCACTGGGACGGGGTGTCCTCCTCGAGGATGCGATGGAGGGTCGTCAAGGCCTGGTGCCAGCGTTTGTCCGCCATCTCGCGGCGAGCCTGGGCCGTATGCACCGCGATCAGTCGCTCGCGGGCGATTTCAAAGGACGGATCGAGATCGATGACGCGCTCATAGTCGCGGACCGCGTCCCGTTCGCGTTTCTTCCAGGTGAGCGCATCGCCGTGCCCCAACAGCGCCCACGTATTGGCGGGGTCGAACGAGAGCGCCTGCTCGAAGCTCTTGAGCCCCTGATCGACGAAGCGATCGATCTCCGAGCCCCGGCCCGGCCGGCCGCGCATCAGGTCGGCCGCGCGCAGATAGGCTTGTCCCCGGACGATGTAAGGATCCGCGCTCCGCGGGTTGGCGGCGATGGCCTGATCCAGCAGCTGGAGCTTCGTCTGGAGTTCGTTGGCGTGCACGGCGGCGTTCAGGAGAGCTGCGGCCCGCTGCGCGGGCGTGTCGGCTGCGGCCTGTCGATCCAGGCGTGGCGTGCCTCGATCGGGCTGCTTCGCGCGATCGAGTTGAGCGCGTAACGCGTGGTTTTCCGCTTCCAATTGGCGATGATGCTCGGCCAACTGTTCGTCGGCCTTCATGCGCCTGATGGCGGTTTCCAGCACATCCAGTTGGACGGCGACACGGACCTTGACGTAAAAAGAGGGCCGATCGCCTTCCAGCGTGCGGCGTTTCTCCAGGATCTCCGTTTTCGTAATGGCGCTGGCCAACGTCCGAATCGCCAGCGAGTTCCATCTGGAGGTTTTCCCGTTGACATACCGCTCCACGTCTTCGGACGTGGCCTCCAGATAGACGCCCGCGGCTTCGACGGCCTTTCGCTTGGCGCGAAGCAGCGCATGTTCCTCCGCCCCGCCCAGCGTGTCCGCATCCCCCATGACGTAGGTGGCGTCCGCCTCGACGATCTTGACCGGCGACTCGGGAGTGGTGGCGAGGCTCGCCACGGGGAGAAGCCAGCAGAGGAAAACCCAACGGCTGATCCAGCGGT
>CAYZTJ010000034.1:2551-24781 GCA_964481215.1 uncultured Nitrospira sp.
GGCTTGGGGTGGGGGAGGACTTGGGTGAAAGGATGGACGTCGACCCGGGCGAAGACGCCGTGGATCGAGTAGGGATCTTCGCGGGCAAAGGCTTGGGCGTCCTCGATCGTCTCGGCCTCCAGCACGATCAGGCTGCCGGTCTTGTCGGTGAAGGGGCCGGCCAGTATGAGGCGGCCTTGCGAGGCCAAGGCCTCGAGGCGGGCCAGGTGGGCGGGACGATGGATCGGCCGCTTGGCTTGGCCCTCCGGGCCGTCGTATCCCAGGATGACAAACTTCATAATAATGAGGAGAGAGGGAGATCTCGACCTAGCAGGCTGCGGAAAAACGGTTTTTGCTCGCCGCGATCGTCACATGCATCGAGGGCACTGATGAGAATCGGGCGCCACGCAGGATGCTCAAAAAGGCCGTCCGGCAAGGCCGCAGTGAGCGAAGAGGCGACGCGTACTCTTGGCGTACGGAGAGCCTCTGAGCGATGCGATCACCCGTTGCGGTCACAGAGCAACAGGTCCCCGGCTGGCGGACTTTGTCCACATCCTGCTAGAGATGGTCGACCGATTGCCGGGAGTCGTAGCCGGTGTCGATCTCATGCCACCAGCGCACGTCCGGTTCTCCGAGCTTCCAGCAGAGATAGACGACGCGGCCGTCTTTCATGTGCGGAAAATCGCAGAGGCCCATGTCCACGTCCTTCACCAAGATGCCCATCTCTTGAATCGAATGAAGATGGCGTCCGACTTGTTCCAACGCGCAAATGTAATGGGGCCCCTCCGGCGAGCCGCCGCCGAACGAGGCTTTGGCGCTGGCTTTGGCGATGGCCGGTTTGGTTTGAACCAGGACGGACTTGCCGCGTTGCACCGCGCAGAGCGAGTCTTCCAGTTGCGGCAGAAGGCTATTGGCTTCCGCCAAGGTAAAGAGCCGTTCGTACGTATGTCCTTCTTCTCGTGCGCCCACCGCTCACCTCTCGCGGAAGAGTCCCGATCGCCGATCGCTTGTTTAGCATACCCCCGCGTGAAACCGCAATCGCCGCGGATCGCGCCGAGGTCCAAGAAATCGGCTCTGAAATTCGTCGTGGGGCTTGACAAGGGCCGGACGCTTTTCTATGATACAGATGTTTTTACGTGCTTCCCGAGCGATCTCGATCGCACCAAGATAGCGCCTCCACTCCCGAATTGCTTTCCTAGGCGATCCTCAATCATCCGGTGTTCCAAAGCCAGGAAGCTGAGCCGCTAACCGATTGGGTCATGAGAACTGGGCCTGTGAAGGCCGGATTCGACATCATTCACCTGCCGCCCGTTACCCAGTGTCACAACTGACCGCTACGACAGAACCGACAGGATCCGCGGATCGGAACCCCGCCGTGACGGCGAGCCATTCGTCTCTTAAGGGAGGAGATGCGTCGTGGTTATGCTGAAGGAGAAAACCATGTACCTGGCCGAGTTGAAGCAGAAGAGCATCGCCGATCTCAACGACGTGGCGCGGGATCTGAAGATCGAAGGCGCGTCGAACCTACGCAAGCAGGAGCTGATCTTCGCGATCCTGCAGGCGCAGACGGAAAAGAACGGCGTCATCTTCGGCGAAGGCGTGCTCGAGACGCTGCCCGACGGCTTCGGCTTCCTCCGCGCGCCCGACTCCAACTATCTGCCGGGTCCCGACGACATCTATATCTCTCCCTCGCAGATTCGACGCTTCAACCTCCGCACCGGCGACATCGTTTCCGGGCAGATTCGGCCTCCCAAGGAAAGCGAGCGGTATTTCGCGCTCCTGAAAGTCGAGAAGGTCAATCTCGAAGATCCCGACATCGCCCGCGACAAGATCCTTTTCGACAACCTGACTCCGCTCTACCCTCAAGAGCGCATCAATTTGGAATTCGATCAGGAAGAGTATTGCACCCGGGTCATGGAGCTCACGACCCCGATCGGCAAGGGGCAGCGGGGACTGATCGTCGCCGCGCCGCGCACCGGCAAGACCATGCTGCTGCAGGCCATCGCCCGCTCCATCATCAAGAATCATCCGGAAGTCGTGTTGATCGTGCTCCTGATCGACGAGCGGCCGGAGGAAGTCACCGACTGGCAGCGGACGGTCAAGGCGGCGGAGGTCATCAGTTCGACCTTCGACGAGCCGGCCCAGCGGCATGCCCAGGTGGCCGAAATGGTCTTGGAGAAGGCCAAGCGGTTGGTCGAGCATAAGCGCGACGCGGTCATCCTGCTCGACAGCATCACCCGGTTGGCCCGGGCCTACAACACCATCGCGCCTCCGAGCGGCAAGGTGCTCTCCGGCGGGTTGGATTCCAACGCCCTCCAAAAGCCCAAACGCTTCTTCGGGGCGGCCCGAAATATCGAGAACGGGGGCAGTTTGACCATCATGGCGACCGCCCTGGTCGACACCGGCAGCCGCATGGATGACGTGATTTTTGAAGAGTTTAAGGGCACCGGCAACATGGAAGTCCACCTGGACCGCCGCCTGGCCGACAAGCGCATCTTCCCGGCCATCGACATCAGCCAGTCGGGCACCCGGAAGGAAGAGCTGCTGGTCGATCGTGACCGCTTGAATAAGATGTGGATTCTCCGTAAAGTGTTGAGTCCCCTGGGCACGATGGAGGCCATGGAGTTCTTGCTGGACAAGATCCAGGGCACGAAGTCGAACCAGGACTTCTTGCAATCGATGAATCGGTAAGTGACGCGACGCGACGTCGTGAGGAGCGCACCATGAAAGCCGGGATCCATCCCAACTATGAAGAAGTGACGGTTCGCTGCGCCTGCGGCCACCGGTATCCGACTCGTTCCACGGTCAGCGAGTTGCACGTGGACATCTGCGCGCATTGCCATCCCTTCTTTACGGGCACGCAAAAGATCGTCGATACGGAAGGGCGGGTCGAACGGTTTAAGAAGAAGTACGCCCGAAAAACGAAGTAAGGGCACGTCGGAACAACGCAAGGGACCCTGCTTCGGCTTGGGGCAGGGTCCCTTGTTTTTTTGAACGGGGTCTGTGGCGCCATGGCGGAGGCCAAATCGGACGAGGGCAAGGAATCGGCGCTGGTCGCGAAGTGGGGAACCGCCGCGAATCGGTTTCGAGACCTCAACGACCAGCTGACGGACCCCTCTGTCTTGGCGCAGCCCGATCTGATCCGGAAGCTCACGAAAGAGCGGGCGGAGCTGCAGGAGGCGGCCGAGCTCTTCGACGCCTACCAAGAGGTGCTACGCCACATCGGGGAAGCCGAGCACGTGCAGCGGGACACCTCGGTCGACAGCGAACTGCGGAGCTTGGCGCTCGACGAATTGAAGGAACTGGAGGCCCGCCGGCTCGATCTCGAGCAGCGCGCGCTGGTCCTGCTCGTGCCGAAAGATCCCCGAGACGAGAAGAACACCTTTCTGGAAATCCGGGCCGGCGCCGGCGGAGAAGAGGCGGCGCTCTTTGCGGGCGATCTCATGCGGATGTACACGCGCTACGCGGAACGCAAGCGCCTGCGCGTGGAGCTGGTCGAAGCCGACGAGACCGGGATCGGCGGGGTGAAGAACCTCGTGCTGTTCTTGGAGGGCAAGGGCGCGTACGGGGCCTTCAAGCACGAGAGCGGCGTCCATCGGGTCCAACGGGTTCCGGCGACGGAGGCGAGCGGTCGGATCCATACCTCCACGGTCACCGTGGCGGTCATGCCGGAGGTCGACGAAGTGGACGTGCACATCGATCCGAAAGATCTCCGCATCGACACCTTTTGCTCATCGGGCGCCGGCGGCCAGAGCGTCAATACGACCTATTCGGCCGTCCGCATCACGCACATTCCGACGGGCGTCGTGGTGAGTTGCCAGGACGAGCGGTCGCAGTTGAAGAACCGCACGAAGGCCATGCGGACGCTGCGGGCGAGGATCGTGGACGCGGAACGAGAAAAACAAGAGGCGGAAATTGCGCAGACGAGGCGGGCGCAAGTCGGGACCGGCGACCGGAGCGAGAAGATTCGCACGTACAACTATCCACAGAACCGGGTTACCGATCACCGGATCGGGTTGACGCTGCACAAGTTGGATCAGGTGCTCGACGGGGATCTGGACGAGATCGTCGAGGGGTTACGCGCGGCCAGTACCCAGGCGGCCGTGGCGGAGGTGGGATGAGCAGCTCGGGGGCCTATCAGGTGCGAGCCGACGCGAGCGCGCAGGGCCATGTTGCCATAAGAGAAGCGCTCTGTCTCGGCGATCTTCGACGCGAAGGGGAGCAACGGCTTCGCGCAGCCGGCATCGACAATGCCGCCAGAGAAGTTCTCTGGCTCTTAGCCTCTCTGGGCATCTCCCAAGCGGCGGCCCTGACCAGAGAGGAACAGGCGGTGGCCGGCGAAACGGTCGCCCGGGCGCGGGCGCTCTTGGCGCGCCGAGCCCAGCATGAGCCGCTTCAATACCTGTTGGGGACGCAAGATTTTTGCGGGCACACTTTCGAGGTCGGGCCTGGCGTGCTCATCCCTCGGCCGGAAAGCGAGCTGCTCGTTGAAGAAGCGATTCGGCTGGGCCAGGGGCGCTCCTCGGTGACGCTCGTCGACATGGGCACGGGCTCCGGGTGTCTGGCCGTCTCCGCCGCGCTGGCGCTGCCGGAGAGCCGAGTCTGGGCGGTCGACCTGTCGGACGCGGCGCTTGCGGTGGCGGAACGCAATATCAGCACCCATGGGCTGGAGCGACGGATCAGACTGTGCCGTGGCGATCTCTTCGAGGCGCTTCCCGCGGCGCTACAGGAAGAACGCGTGGATCTTCTCCTGTCGAATCCGCCCTATATTGCGGATTCGGAGTGGGACGCCTTGCCGCGGGACGTGGCAGGCTATGAGCCGCGAGTGGCGCTGGCCGGCGGTCCGGATGGACTACGGGTGCATCGCCGTTTGGTCGAGGAGGCTCCACGGTGGTTGGCTCGCGGGGGCTGGCTTCTATTGGAAATCGGGCTGAACCAGGGCCAAACGTTGAGCGAGTGCATCACGGGGTCCGGGCAGTATCGGGATGTGACCGTGCGACAGGACGATCAGGGCTTCGATCGGCTGGTCTGCGCTCGGTTCGTGGGCGAGTAGGCAGGGGCGGATGGATTCCATCACGATTACCGGAGGCCGACGACTCGAAGGGGAGGTGCGGGTCAGCGGGGCCAAGAATGCGGCCTTGCCCATCCTTGCGTCGACCCTCCTCGGCGGAGGACAATGCGTCCTTTCAAATATGCCCCAGGTCGTCGATGTCGTGACGATGGGGAAGCTGCTCGGCATGCTCGGGGTGACGGTCCGGTCCGAGCAGGATCGGTATGTGGCCTCGGCGGACCACATCAGTTCGACGGATGCGCCCTATGATCTCGTGCGGACGATGCGGGCCTCGGTGCTCGTGCTGGGGCCGCTGGTGGCGCGTTGCGGCGAGGCGAAGGTCTCCTTGCCGGGCGGCTGCGCGATCGGGACCAGGCCGGTCAATCTGCACTTGGCGGGGCTCGCGAAACTGGGCGCGGAGGTCAAGATCGAGCACGGCTACATCAAGGCGACGGCCAAGCGGTTGACCGGCGCCCGCATCTATCTGGACGTGCCGACGGTGACCGGCACGGAGAATCTCATGATGGCGGCCTGCCTCGCCGACGGCGTGACGACCATCGAGAATGCGGCCAAGGAACCGGAGATCGGAAACCTGGCGGCCTTTCTTGTGAAACGGGGCGCGCGCATCGAGGGGGCCGGCAGCGATGTCATCACCATTCAAGGCGTGACCCGGCTGGAGGGAGCGGACCACGAAGTGATTCCGGATCGCATCGAAACGGGGACCTTTCTGATGGCCGCGGCCATCACCGGCGGCGACGTCTGCGTGCGCGGCTGTGTGCCGAGGCATCTCGACGGCGTGCTGACGAAGCTCAGGGAAACCGGGGCCGAGATCGTCGACGACAAGGAGAGCATTCGCATCAAGGCGCGACGGCGCCCGCGTCCGGTCGACGTGCGCACCTTCGCCTATCCCGGCTTCCCGACCGACTTGCAGGCCCAAATGATGGCCGTGCAATGTTTGGCCGAGGGCACCAGCGTCATCACCGAAACGGTCTTCGAGAGCCGCTATATCCACGTGCCGGAGCTTCGCCGAATGGGCGCCGATATCCAGGTGGACGGCAACCATGCGGTCGTGACGGGGGTTCCTGCGCTGACGGGCGCGCCCGTGATGGCCTCAGACCTCCGCGCCAGCGCCGGCTTGATCGTCGCCGGGTTGGCCGCCGAGGGAGAGACGGAAATCGCGCGCGTGTATCATCTCGACCGTGGGTATGAACGAATCGAGGCGAAGCTCTCCGGCGTGGGAGCGCTCATTCGAAGGGTGAAGGGCTCGGCGGGGCGGGGGGCCGCGTTGGCGTCATGATCACCGTCGCGCTCTCGAAAGGGAAACTGCTGGAGGAGACGCTCGACCTGCTGAAGTTCGCCGGCTATGACCCGCCGGGGTTGTCCAAGGACAGCCGCCGGCTCGTGTTTACGACGCCCGACCAGCGGATGACCTTCCTGATCGTCCGTCCGACGGATGTGCCCACGTATGTCGAGTATGGGGCGGCCGACGTCGGTATCGTCGGAAAGGATGTCTTGCTGGAGCAGGATCGGGACGTCTATGAGCCGCTTGACCTGGGATTCGGCGATTGCCGCATCTCGGTGGCGGCCTTCGAAGATCAGGAGTCGCGGGATCGCCTGTCCCAGAAGATCCGGGTCGCGACGAAGTATCCCAACATCACCGAGCGCTACTTCAATCAGCGCGGGGTGCCGGTGGAGATCATCAAGTTGTACGGCTCGATCGAGCTGGCGCCGATCGTCGGCCTGGCGGATCGGATCGTCGATTTGGTGTCCAGCGGGAAGACGCTGAAGGCGCATCACCTGGTCGAGGTCGAAGTCATCGCGCATTCGACCGCGCGGCTGATCGTCAATCGGGCCAGTTTGAAGTTGAATCACGAGGTCATCACGCAACTCATCGGCGCATTGGATGCCGGATGCCGGCGCATGAACGGGGCGGTTCGCGCCCGGAAGGCCGGTTGACCGCGCAAGCCACGAGGAGACGGGGATGAAGGTGATAGCCAGCACAGACCGGGCCTTCAAGAACATGCTGAAACGGGCGGCCTCGCGGTCCCAGCCGCAAAGCGCCAAGGTCGAGAATGGCGTGAAGACCATCTTGAAGGCCGTGCAGCGGGCCGGCGATACGGCGGTGTCGCGCTACACCAAGAAGTTCGACCGCGTGTCCCTGAAGGCGGCGCAGTTTCGCGTCGGCGCGGAGCAGATCAAGGAGGCCTACTACAAGATCCGGAAAGACGAAGGCGACGCCTTGCGCTACGCCGCGCAGCGGATCACGGCCTTTCACGAACGGCAACGGACGCGGACCTGGATGTATCAGGACGACGGCGCGACCTTGGGCCAGCTGATTCAGCCGCTCGACGCCGTCGGTCTCTACGTCCCCGGCGGCAAGGCCGTCTATCCGTCGACCATCCTCATGACGGCCATTCCGGCTAAAGTGGCCGGTGTGCCGCGGGTGATTCTCTGCACGCCCCCGTCGAAGGACGGGATCAGCCCCTACTTGCTGGTGGCGGCGGACATCGCCGGCGTGAACGAGATCTACCAGATCGGCGGCGTGCAGGCGATCGGCGTGATGGCCTACGGCACGAAGACGATCACCCGCGTCGATAAGATCGTCGGCCCCGGCAACATGTACGTCGCGGCGGCCAAGCGCATGATCTACGGCGAGGTGGACATCGACATGATCGCCGGACCCAGCGAGTTGCTGGTGCTGGCCGACGAATCGGCCAATCCCGCGCATGTGGCCGCCGACCTCCTCTGCGAAGCGGAACACGATGAGGAGGCACAGGTGTTCCTGGTGACGCCGTCGGCGCGCCTGGCCAGGCTGGTGACCGGGGAACTCCAATCTCGAGTCAAGAAGCTGAGCCGGAACAAGATCCTGGCCAAGTCCCTCTCGCGGCACGCCATGGCCTTCGTCGTGGAGTCGCTGGACGACGCGATCGAGGTCGCCAACGAGATCGCGCCGGAGCATCTCACGCTCTCCGTGGACCGGCCCTTCGATTATCTGGAGCGCATCCGGCACGCAGGGGCCCTGTTCCTCGGACGGCACACGCCGCCGGCCGTCGCGGACTATGTGGCGGGGCCGAATCACGTGCTGCCGACCGGCGGCACGGCCCGATTCTTTTCGCCGCTCTCGCTGGACGATTACGTGAAGAAGAGCAACATCATTTCCTACAGCAAGGAAGAGCTGTCGAAGGTCAAACACTACGTGGCGCGCATGTCGCACATGGAAGGCTTGGACGCCCACGGTCAATCACTGGAGAGCCGATACTCATGAAGACCACGGACTCGCCGCGCCGCGGCCTGATCGAACGGACGACCACGGAGACTTCGGTCAAGGTGGACTGGGTGTTGGATGGGGTGGGGAACGGCAAGGTGCAGACCACCATTCCCTTTCTCGACCACATGCTGACCTTGCTGGCCAAGCACGGCTTTTTCGATCTGACCATTCAGGCGAAGGGCGATACGGACATCGACGATCACCACACGATCGAGGATATCGGCATCGTGATGGGGGAAGCGCTCAAGCAGGCGCTCGGGGGCAAGGAGCGCATCCGGCGATTCGGCTTCGCCTCCGTGCCGCTGGACGAGACGCTGGCCCAGGTGACGGTCGATCTGAGCGGGCGCCCCTATCTCGTCTACCGCGCCGAGTTGCCGAGCAAGCGGATCAAGTCGCTCGATCTGAGCCTGTTCGAAGACTTCTTCCAGGCGCTGGTGACCCATGCGGCGATGAATCTCCATATCAATGTGATGTACGGGCGCAATTCGCACCACATCATGGAAGCCGTCTTCAAAGGGCTGGCCAAGGCCTTGGATCAGGCCACCGGGATCGACGATCGGATATTAGGTGTACTGTCGACGAAGGGGAAGCTGTAGAAGGCGTGAGGGGTGATCCGTGATGCGTAATGGGTGAAGAAGGGTATCCCGCCGATCACGGATCACGCATCACGCATAACGATATCCATGATTGCCATCATCGACTACGGCATGGGGAATCTGCGCAGCGTGCAGAAAGCCTTTGAAACCGTCGGCTACCCGGCGGTGGTCACGCGCGACCCCCAGATGGTGCGCGAGGCCGATCGAGTGGTGCTGCCGGGCGTCGGAGCCTTCGCCGACTGCATGGCCAATCTGGAGCGCTACGATTTGATCGAACCGATTCGCCGGGCCATCGTGAGCGGCAAGCCCTTCTTGGGGATTTGTCTCGGGCTGCAGGTCCTGTTTACCGAGAGCGAGGAATTCGGAACTCATAAGGGGTTGGACGTGATCCACGGGAAAGTCGTTCGATTTCCCGTCGCGCCCTCGCGTGGGCGGGACGACCAGGCGGAGCCGAGGTTGAAGGTCCCTCACATGGGTTGGAACGAGATCATGGTGACGAAGCCGTCGCCGGTGCTCGCAGGGCTGGACAGCGGGACGCATCTCTACTTCGTCCACTCCTACTATGTCGTGCCCGATGACCCCGCCTTGGTCTCGACGCAGACAGCCTATGGCGTCACGTTCGCTTCGAGCATCAGCCGGGGCAATATCTTTGCCTGCCAATTCCATCCGGAGAAGAGCCAGCGCGCCGGGCTCCAGCTCATTCGAAATTTCGGCGCCTGGTCATGAGGGGCATCGTGGACCAATCGAACCGGGTTCTGTGGGCCGTCTTCTTGGCGGCGCTCGCTGCCGCGGGCTGCGCCCCGGCCAAGGCGACGTACCAAACGTCGAGCGAATTGAGCAAATATCGCATGGCGACCGTGGCGGTGTTCCCCTTCGAGGTGCTGCACACGCCGCAGTATGCGCCGGCCGCACAGGGAGACTTTTCCTTTCCGGCCGGGGCGCGACGGTCGGACATTGAGTTCAGCCAACCTCCCTCGGGCCAGCCGCGCGACAAGAACGTGACCTTTGTGGTGCCGCCGCAAGCCGGCGAGCGCGTGACGGATTTGGTGCTCGCCAAGCTCCAAGAACGCCAGGGGATTCGATGGGTCAGACCGGAGGAGAGCGCGGCGATCGCCCGCTCGCTGGAAAAGACCGACCGGGGGCTGACGAGGGAGAAGCAGGCCTGGCAGGTGGCGTCCCGGCTCGGGGCGGATGCGGCCTTGATCGGGCGGGTCAACGTCTATCAGGAACGCGGGGGCAGCAAGTTCGGCGGCGCGCCCGCGGAGGTGGGGTTTGAAGTGCGCCTGATCGGGCCCGACGGCCTCACGCTCTGGACCGGAAACTACTATGAGCGCCAGCGGCCCTTCGTCGAAGACGCCTGGGGATCCGTGCAGCGGGGCTTCGTCTTTGTCACGGCCGACGAGCTGGCCGACTACGGGGCCGAGCAGATCGCCCAGCACTTTCCGCTCGGCGCCGGCTCCCGCTAGCGCTCAAGGGACCGCTCGTGCAGGTGATTCCCGCCATCGACTTGAAGGACGGTCGCTGCGTCCGTCTCCGCCAGGGCGATCTGCGTCGCGAGACCGTCTATTCCGACGATCCCCCGGCTATGGCCCGGCAATGGGCGCAACAGGGGGCGTCGGTCCTTCATCTCGTCGATTTGAACGGCGCCGTCGATGGGAATCCACGGAACCTCGGGGCCATCGAGTCCATCGTGCGGGCCGTGTCCATCCCGGTGCAGGTGGGGGGTGGCATCCGCAGCACGGAGACGATCAAGCAGTATCTCGCCATCGGGGTCGCGCGGGTCGTCCTGGGAACGGCGGCGCTCGAGCAGCGGGCGGTGCTGGATCAGGCTTGCGCGGCGTTTCCCGGGAACATCCTGGTCGGGATCGATGCGCGTAACGGGCAAGTGGCCGTGCGGGGTTGGACCAGCCTCTCGGCGACGACGACACATGAGCTGCTCGCTCAGTTGAAGGGCTATGCGCTGGCCGGTATCATCTACACGGACATCTCGCGGGACGGCATGCTCGAAGGGCCGAATCTCGCCGGATTGGCCGACGTCGCCGCGCGTTCGCCGGTCTCGGTGATCGCCTCAGGCGGCGTGAGTCGGGCCGAGGATGTCCGGGCGATCAAGGCGATCGGTCCCCGCATCAGCGGCGTGATCATCGGCAAGGCGCTCTACGACGGCAAGCTCACGCTCGCGGCGGCGCTCGCCGCCGCTTCATGAAATGAAAAATTGAAAATTAGAAATGAAAAAGACGATCATTGAAATGAGCCGTCGATTTTGCCTTTTAAATTTTCCATTGCAGGCTAGCCTGCCGTGCTGACCAAGCGCATCATCCCCTGTCTCGACGTCAAAGACGGGCGGGTCGTCAAGGGCGTCTCGTTTGTCGATCTGCGCGATGCGGGCGATCCGGTCGAGGTGGCCCGGCGATACGACGAAGAAGGCGCCGATGAAATCTGCTTTCTGGACATCACGGCGTCGCATGAGAACCGCAAGACGATTCTGGATGTGGTGGCCCGCACGGCCGAGCAAGTCTTCATGCCGCTGACGGTCGGCGGCGGCGTGCGCACGCTCGACGATATCCGTCACCTGCTCAACGCCGGATCGGACAAGGTCAGCATCAATACGGCGGCGGTGGAACGGCCGGAATTCGTCCGGGAGGCGGCCGCGCGGTTCGGAAGTCAGTGCATCGTGGTGGCGATCGACGCGAAGCGGCGGCCGAACGGGCCGGGCGGCTGGGAGGTGTTCACCCATGGGGGACGGAGGCCGACGGGGCTCGATGCGGTCGCCTGGGCCCAGCGGATGGAGCAGTACGGCGCCGGGGAGATTCTTCTGACCAGCATGGATCAGGACGGCACGAAAGACGGCTATGATCTGGGGCTCACGGCTGCCATCAGCGGCTCCGTGACGATTCCGGTCATCGCCTCCGGCGGCGCCGGCACGCTCGATCATCTGCGCGATGGATTTGAAAAGGGCCGGGCGGATGCCGTGCTGGCCGCGTCGATCTTTCACTACCGGACCTACACGATCGGCGACGCGAAGCGCTATCTGCAGACCTGCGGCATTCCGGTGCGTCTGTGTGCGGGGTGACGAGGAGATGGACCTGAGCGGACTCACATTCGACGAGCAGGGGCTGATTCCGGCCGTGGTTCAAGACTGGCGCGACGGCACGGTCTTGATGGTCGGCTATATGAACCGGGAGGCGCTCGATCGAACCCTCGCGAGCCGGTCGGTGCACTTCTGGAGCCGATCGCGCAACAAGCTGTGGGAGAAGGGCGAGACCTCCGGGCACCGGCTCCAGCTGAAGGACCTCTTCGCCGACTGCGATCGCGATACGCTCCTCGTCAAGGTGGAGCCGATCGGACCGACCTGCCACACGGGCGAGCGGGCTTGCTTTTTTACCCCGCTCACGAGCGAGGTCACGGGCCAAGACAAGAGCCGGGCGGCCTGGGGCGGCATCATCCGGCGGATTTACGACACCATCCAATCGAGGAAGCAATCGCCCCAGGCGGGGTCCTACGTGTCGAGCCTGCTGACCGGCGGCACGGATCGCATGCTGAAAAAGGTGGCGGAAGAGGCGGGCGAGGTGCTGTTGGCTTCCAAGAACGGCAAGCGGGACGAGATCATCCACGAGACGGCCGATCTGCTGTTCCACACCCTCGTGGTGCTCGGCTACCATGACGTGACCCCGGAAGAGGTGTACCAGGAGTTGGCCAACCGCTATGGCCATTCGGGTCTCCGCGGCAAGGAGAAGCCCGAGAAAGGCGGAGAAGGAGCGGCCCGGTGAGCGCCTGTTTGTTCTGCCGAATCGTCAAGCGGGAGATCCCGGCCAAGATTGTCTTCGAAGACGAGCAGGTGCTGGCCTTCGACGACATCCACCCCCAAGCGCCGGTCCATACGCTCGTCATTCCCAAGAAACACCTGGCGACCGCGGCCGAGGCGCAGGTGGACGATGTTCCGCTGTTGGGCCACCTCATGAAGATCGGCAATCAGGTTGCCCGCGACAAGGGCGTCGCCGAGTCCGGCTATCGGTTTGTCGTGAACACCGGCGCCCACGGGGGGCAAACGGTCTTCCATCTGCATCTGCATCTGCTGGGCGGCCGCCACATGCAGTGGCCGCCGGGATAAGTCCTCGCATTGACAGGGTTTTCGAGCGTCTGTTAGAGTACCCGATCTTTTTGCAGCTGGGCGGATTCCTTCCAGCCAGGCCGGCGTCCCCACAGACCCGGTTCAATGTCATCGCCATTGATTCGGGAACAGGATCCTCTGTGAGCCAGGGCCTCATTCCGCAAGACATCATCGATCGGGTCAAGGAACGGCTCGATATCGTCGAGGTTGTCTCGGCCTACGTGTCCCTGACGAGGGCCGGACAAAATCTGAAGGGTCTCTGTCCCTTCCATTCCGAGAAGACCCCGTCGTTTTCGGTCAGCCCCTCGCGCCAGATTTTCCACTGTTTCGGCTGCGGCGCCGGCGGGAATCTCTACACCTTCCTCATGCGGATCGAAGGCCTGTCGTTTCCGGAAGCCGCCCGCAAGCTCGCGCACAAGGCCGGCATCGAGATTCCGGAGACCGCCACGCCCGGACAGCGGCAGTCGTCCGAGTTGCGCGAACGGATTCAGCGCGTGAACGAAGCCGCCGCCGGCTATTTTCAACGCACGCTGGCGGATCAGGGGTTAGGACGACAGGGCCGCGCCTATCTCGCCGAGCGAGGCATCACTCAAGAGACGATCGAACAGTTCCGCATCGGCGTGGCCGTGCCCTCCTGGGACGGTCTGGTCAAGGTCCTGATGCAGACCGGAGCCTCCCACGACGATCTGCTCGCCGCCGGATTGGTCGTGCAACGGGACGCCGCGTCCGGCAGGGGCGGGCAGGCGGCGGGCTGCTACGACCGGTTTCGCAACCGCATCATGTTCCCGATCGGGGACCTTTCCGGCCGCGTGATCGGGTTCGGCGGGAGAATTCTCGGCGACGAAATTCCCAAGTACTTGAATTCGTCCGACACGCCCCTCTTTTCCAAAGGCAAGACGCTCTACGCGCTGGATCGGGCGCGGGAGGCGGCCACGCGCGCCAAGGCGCTGATCTTGGTCGAAGGCTACTTCGATGCGGTGGCGTTGCACCAGGCCGGGCTGCGGCATGCGGCGGCGACCTTGGGCACGGCTCTGACGCCCGAGCACGTCCAGATGATTCGCCGGTTCGTCAATCAGGTCGTGCTCCTGTTCGATCCCGACAATGCCGGCGTGAACGCCTCGTTGCGGGCGCTGGATCTCTTTACGAACTCCGGACTTGACGTGCGCGTCGTGTCCTTGCCAAAGGGCCATGATCCCGACACTTTCGTTCGTCAAGAGGGCGTCGAGGCCTTTGCGGCCCTGCAGGCGGCGGCGCCGACCCTGCTGAACTTTGCCGTCGACCATTGCGTACAGGCGGCCGAAGGGGGAACGATCCAGGCGAAGGTGAAAGGCGTCGATGCCATCCTCCGCACGCTGCAGAAGGGCGAGAATCGTCTCGAACAGGAAGAGTGTCTCCGGGCGGTGGCGGAACGGCTGGGCGTGAACCAGTCGCTCCTGGTCGAGCGCTATGGGGACTTGGCCAAAGAAGCGCGCGCGCTCGCGTCGAAAGATCCGCGGCGCACGCCGGCGCCGGCCGCGGTCCAGACGATGGGATCGGTCGAAGAGCGGGACTTGACCTATTTTCTCGTGCAGGGCCGGTTGACGCCCGAGGTGGTCGCAGAGTTGCAGCCTGAATGGTTCGCCACGCCGGCCTGCCGGCGATTGGTTGAATTGGCCAAAGCCGGCTTGGCACAGCAGGGCCAGGTCGAGCTGCGCCGACTGCTGGACGAGGCCCTGACCGATCCGCTCTGTGCCTCGGTGGTCACGGAGCTGTCGCTGGCGGAGCGGCATTTCGACGATCCGATCGAGCATCTCCACGGGTGCGTCCAGACCTTGAAGCGAAAGCAACGGGAATCGATGTTGCGGGATTTGGTCGTGCAACTCCGGGCGGCGGAACGAGACGGGCGCGCGGCCGATGCGGAACGCATCAATGCGCAAGTGAACGAATTGCGACTCAGCAAGGCCGGCGCCGCGGTGGCGCCGCAATAGCCAGTCAGCCAGGTGGTGGAGCGAATGGCCATTAGAAAAGACGAAGAGCTGAAGGGGCAGGTGAAGAAGCTGATCTCTCGCGGGAAGGAGAAAGGCTACCTGACCTATGACGATCTCAACAATGCCCTCCCGCCCGAGATGGTGTCGTCCGACCAGCTCACGAATCTCATGGCCACCTTCGGCGAGATGGACATCGATGTGATCGATGCGGCCGAGGCCGAGCGGAACCAGAAGATCGCGGAAGGCGAGGAAGGGGTCGAAGGCGAGGAGAGCGAAGCCGAAGAAGAGGAAGGCGAGAAGGAAATCGACCTGACGCCCGGCGTCCTCAGCCGCACCGACGACCCGGTCCGCCTCTATCTGAAAGAGATGGGCAGCGTCGCGCTGCTGAGCCGGGAAGGCGAAATCGAGATCGCCAAGCGGATCGAGGAGGGCAAGTTCGACGTGGCCATGGCGGTGTTCGGGCTGCCGATGGTCATGGAGGCCGTGCAGGACCTGCGCGAAAAGCTGAAGGCGGAGAAGATCTCGGTCCGCGAGATCGTGCTCGTCCAAGAGCAGGAAGAAGAGCTCGAGGAAGAAGAAACGGAACGGGACGACACCGAATTGCGCAACAAGACCTTGGAGGCCTTGAGCAAGGTCAAGAAGCCGGCCAAACAATTGATGGACCTCTACGCCGCCGCGCGGAAGGCCGGCGGAAGCCCGCCCAAGCTGTTGCGGATCAAGAAGCAGATCAAGGACGCCCGCAAGCAGGTCGTCGAAAAAATCGAAGCGGTGAATCTCAATCCCCTGCTCAAGGATCGCCTGGTGCAGAGCGTCCGCGAGCTGGCCGCGAAGATTCGCGCCGCCGAGCGGGAGATCATGCAGTGCCAGCGCCGGGTGGGCTCGTCCGGCGAGACCGGGTTGGAGATGCTGCGCCGGCTGGCCCGCGGCCGGAAAGATTTTCTGGCCGTGCGCCGCAAATCAGGTCTGTCCGAGGACACGCTCCACGAGATCAAGAAGGTCTACCTCGCGGCCAAGGGGCGCATCCGGGAGCTCGAAGAGACCGAAGCCTTGATGTCGGCCGAAGAAATCAAGGAAGCGGTCAAGATGCTCGACCTCGCCGACGACAAGGTGAAACGCGGCAAGGCCGAGCTGGTCGAAGCCAACCTCCGGCTCGTCGTCAGCATCGCCAAGAAGTATACGAACCGCGGCCTCCAGTTCCTGGACCTCATCCAGGAGGGCAACATCGGCCTCATGAAGGCGGTCGACAAGTTCGAATACAAGCGCGGGTACAAGTTCAGCACCTATGCGACCTGGTGGATTCGCCAGGCGATCACGCGCGCCATCGCCGACCAGGCCCGCACGATCCGCATCCCCGTGCACATGATCGAGACCATCAACAAGCTCATCCGGACGTCCCGGCACCTGGTGCAGCAGCTCGGCCGCGAGCCCACGCCGGAAGAGATCGCCGTGCGGATGGATCTGCCGCTCGACAAGGTGCGGAAGATTCTGAAAATCGCGCGCGAGCCCATCTCGCTCGAGACGCCGATCGGCGAGGAGGAAGACAGTCATTTAGGGGACTTCATCGAGGACAAGAAGGCGATCTCGCCGCTCGACGCCGCGGTGCGGTACGACCTGCAGCGGCAGATCAACAGCGCGCTGGAAACGCTCACGCCGCGGGAAGAAAAGGTCCTGCGGAAGCGCTTCGGCATCGGCGAGGCCACGGACCATACGCTGGAAGAAGTCGGCCAGGACTTCGAAGTGACCCGCGAACGCATCCGGCAGATCGAGGCCAAGGCCTTGCGGAAATTGCGCCATCCGAGCCGCAGCAAGAAACTCCGCAGCTTCGTGGAGAGCCTGTAGCGCGGGGTCGGCGCGGCGATTGACAGCGGCGCGGCGGGTGACTAGAATCAGCCGCCTGGTCCAGCGGCTTGAGACCCCGAGGGCCCATAGCTCAGGTGGTCAGAGCGGCTGACTCATAATCAGTTGGTCCCAGGTTCGAGTCCTGGTGGGCCCACCAGATTCATCCATGACGACACGCACCCTCGATCGATCGGTCACCCCCGCGGCGCAAGCCGGGGTGCGCATGTGTCCGATGAGGCCGGAGTGAATACGGATCTCGCCCCCCTGATCGAGCTGCAAACCCTCGACCTCCGCATCTACGAACTGACCGACCAACAACGAAAAATCCCCGCCCAGATCGACGCCGCCGAGGCGCCGGTCCGGGACGCGGCCGCCCAGTTGGAGCGGGCCAAAAAGAGTCTGGACGATCAACAGAAAATTCGGCGCGACCGCGAGCGCGATCTCGACGCGCAAGAATCGCAAGTCGAAAAATTCCGCGCGCGCCTCACGGAGCTGAAGACCAACAAGGAATATCAGGCGGCGCTGTTCGAAATCGAGGTGGCCAACAAGCGCAAGCGCGAGGTGGAGGACGGAGTCCTCAGCCTCATGGAGAGCATCGACAAACTCCAGACGCAGGTGAAGGACGGAGAGGCGTCGCTGAAAGAGATCGAGGCCGCCGCCCACGCGAAGAAGCAGGAGCTGGAAGCCACGCAGGCCCGCCTGACGGCCGAACTGGCGCGGCTGGGCGAGGCGCAGAAGGCTAAGATGGCCGGGATCGGCAAGAGCCTGCTGGACCGCTACGCCAAGTTTCGCAGCAGCGGGAAGAAAGACCAGGCCGTGGTGCCCGTGCGCGGGGGCATCTGCAGCGGCTGCCGGCTCCAACTGCCTCCTCAGCTCGTCGCCGAGGTCAAACGAGGCGAATCGGTCCAATCGTGCAGCTACTGTCATCGCATCCTGTTTTATGAAGGCGACCCGCTGGCGCCGGCCGGCTCCTCGTCGGACACGCCCTCCCTCGCCGTCTCGGGCAAGACCTCGGACTGATCTCCTCTGAACGTCTTTCGTTGATGAGTTGATGTCGCGGGCGCCTGCCCGTATACTGACCGGTGCGTGCAGGAGAGGTTCGGATGGTCGCTCGCGGGTTCGCCCGCGGGAGGAAAGTCCGGACTCCACGGGCCGGGGCGCTGGGTAACACCCAGGCGGAGCGATCCGACACTAGCGCCACAGAGAACAGACCGCCGATGGCCGGCGTGAGCCGGATCAGGTAAGGGTGAAACGGTGGGGTAAGAGCCCACCGCGTCGGTGGCGACATCGACGGCACGGCAAGCGTCGCCCGGAGCAAGACCAAATAGGGGGACGGCAGAGGTCGCAGGCAGCTGCAGCGATCTCCGCACAGGCTGGCTCAGCCCACGTTCCCGGGTAGGTCGCCCGAGGCGCGGAGCAATCCGCGTCCCAGAGAAATGATCATCCCCGCCGAAGCGTTTCGCGTAGGCGGGACAGAATCCGGCTTATAGGGCCTCTCCTGCACGCCCTTTCCACGGCCCGCCGCAGCTCCCCTTCGGTGACGATGCCCGCGAACTGTTCGACGCCGTCGATGAGGACGACAGGGATGCGGTCGCCGTATTGAGCGGCAAGTGACGGGATCGGTGCCACATCCACCGATTCGATCTCGATGGGGTACTCCGCCTGAACTGCCCGAGCCATTCGTTCCACCACATGGCAGAGGTGGCAATCGGCTCGGCCGAGAATCGTGACACGAGGCATAGTACCGATACTCCAGCGCCGCGCTCTTGGTAGCGCCGTGCCGCACGTGGCGCCCTTTCGGTTGACTCCCCCTAAAGGTGGGTGCTACTATAACCGCTCTTTCCCTTAATTTTCAGAGAGTTTCGCGTGCAGGGACTGTTACGTTCGGTCTCTGCTCGATGCGCGGGTTGAATCACGTTTCCGAAGTAGAAATCGATTGTCCGACGCCTTGGCGGATGGGGGAGTTCTATGACACTCACCGGCGCTGACATCCTGATAGAGTCCCTGAAAAAAGAAAACGTCAAGACCTTGTTCGCGCTGCCCGGGGGCGTGGTTCTCAAGATCTTCGACATGCTGCATCAGCAGAAGGACATCGAGGTCATCCTGACTCGCCACGAACAGGGCGCGGGACACATGGCCGAGGGCTATGCCAAGGCCACCGGCAAGCCGGGCGTGGCGCTGGTGACCTCGGGGCCCGGGATGAGCAACGTGGTGACGCCCCTGGTCGACGCCTACATGGATTCGGTGCCGCTCGTGGTCATTTCGGGCCAGGTGTCGACCAGCTTGATCGGGAACGACGCCTTTCAGGAGGCCGACAACATCGGCTTGAGCCGGCCCTGCACCAAGTACAATTTCCTGGTGAAGGATGTCAACGATCTCGCCGTGACGATCAAGGAAGCCTTCTACCTGGCGATGACCGGGCGCCCGGGGCCGGTGCTCGTGGACATTCCCAAAGACGTGTCCATGAACAAGGCGGAGTTCAATTACCCGTCCTCGGTGTCCATCCGGGGATACAACCCGACCTACGATGGGAACAAGTGGCAGATCAAGCAGGCGGCCGACGCGATTCTGAAGGCCCGCAAGCCGATTCTCTACGTGGGCGGCGGCGTCGTGTTCTCCGGAGCCTCCGAAGAACTCATCGAGCTCGCCGAGCTCATGCAGATTCCCGTCGACATGACGTTGATGGCGCTGGGGGCCTTCCCGGGCGAGCATCCGCTCTCGATGGGCATGATGGGCATGCACGGCACCTACTGGGCGAACATGGCGGTGCACTATTCCGACCTGGTCATCGCCGTCGGCGCCCGGTTCGACGACCGCGTGACGGGCAAGGTCTCCGAGTTCTGCCCCCATGCGAAGGTGATTCACATCGACATCGATCCGACGTCGATTCGGAAGAACGTCCATGTGGACGTTCCGATCGTCGGCGATTGCAAGCGCGTCCTCCGCGAATTGAACCACATGCTGCGGGCGAGCGTGAACGGCGAGTTGAAGGACCTCCGCAAGCCGTGGTGGGATCAGATCCACGAGTGGCAGCGGGCGCATCCCTTGGCGTACCAGCAGGATCCGAACGGCCAGATCAAACCGCAGCACGTCATCAAGCGCCTCTACGAACTGACGAAGGATCGCGATCCGATCGTGGCGACGGACGTCGGACAACATCAGATGTGGACGGCCCAGTACTTCAAGCTCGCCAAGCCGCGGCGGTGGTTGACCTCCGGCGGCCTCGGCACCATGGGCTTCGGCTTCCCGGCGGCCATGGGGGCGCAGGCGGCGGACCGCAGCCGGCTCGTCCTCTGCGTGGCCGGCGACGGCAGCGTGCAGATGAACACGCAGGAACTGGCGACCGCCGTCGTCAGCAAACTGCCGGTGAAGGTGATCATCATCAACAACCGGTTCCACGGCATGGTGCGGCAGTGGCAGGACCTGTTCTACGAAGGCCGCTATGCGTCGAGCTATCTCGATACGACCCCGGACTTCGTCAAGTTGGCGGACGCCTACGGGGCGGTGGGGCTGCGCGCGCAGAAGGTCTCGGAATTGGACGAGGTGTTGAAGGAAGCGATCGCGGTGGACAAGCCCGTCTTCGTCGATGTGCCGGTGTATCAATACGAGAACTGCTATCCGATGATTCCGGCCGGCGGCTGCAACCATGAGATGATTCTGGCGGATCCGCCGGATTTGAAGAAGCCGGCGAAAGCCGGGGCGCCGGGCGCCTCGCAGGATAAAGACACCATTCTGACCGCGTGAATGGGGAGAGCGCGTATAGCGTCGAGCTGATAGCACAAGCCTGAAGGCGTCGGTCTTCTTGTCTGTGCCATAGGCTATCAGCCATACGCTCTTGGATTCTTATGGGACATATCATTTCGGTCGTCGTCGAGAATAAATTCGGGGTGCTCTCCCGCGTCGCCGGCCTGTTCAGCGGCCGGGGCTTCAACATCGAAAGTCTCTGCGTCGCGCCGACGCTGGACCCGTCGATGTCGTTGATGACCATCGTCACCAGCGGAGATGAACGCATCGTGGAGCAGATCGTCAAGCAGCTCAACAAGCTGATCGACGTCATTAAAGTCACGGACTTGAACGAATCGGATTTCGTCGCCCGCGAAACGGCGCTGATCAAGGTCCACACCAGAGCCGAAGACAGGGCCGAGGCCCTGCGCATCGCCGACATCTTCCGGGCCAACGTCATCGACTCCACGCCGACGACCTATACGATCGAAGTGACCGGGGACACCAAGAAGATCGAGGCGATCATCAACTTGCTGCAGCCGCTGGGCATCAAGGAATTGGTGCGGACCGGCCGGGTGGCGATCGCTCGGGAACCCATTCGCACGGCGGCGGTGCAGCCGAAAAAAGTGGCGAAGGAATAGAGGAGAGGCCAGGAGCACGCATGAATATCTATTACGACCGCGACGCCGACCTGCAGCAGATCCGCACCAAGAAGGTGGCCATCATCGGCTACGGCAGCCAGGGGCACGCCCACGCCCTGAATCTCAAGGACAGCGGAGTCAACGTGGTGGTGGGACTGCGGGAAGGCGCGTCGTGGAAGAAGGCCGAGGCGAGCGGCATCAAGGTCATGCCGGTGGCCGACGCGGTGCGGAGCGCCGATGTGGTGATGATTCTGGCGCCCGACGAAGCCCAAGCGGGGATCTATCGCAACGAGATCGGGCCCAATCTCAAAGAGAAAGCCTATTTGGCCTTCGGCCATGGATTCAACATCCACTTCGGGCAAATCGTGCCGCCCAAGCACGTCAACGTCTTCATGGTCGCGCCGAAGGGGCCCGGCCATCTGGTGCGTTCGGAATATGCCAAGGGGAGCGGCGTGCCCTGTCTCTTGGCGGTCCACCAGGACCACAGCGGCAACACCAAGGCCGTGGGATTGGCCTACGCCAGCGCAGTCGGCGGGGGACGTGCGGGCATCATCGAAACGAATTTCCGCGAAGAGACCGAGACGGACCTGTTCGGCGAACAGGTCGTGCTCTGCGGAGGTCTCACCGCGCTGATTCAGGCGGGATATGAGACGTTGGTCAATGCCGGCTATTCCCCGGAGATGGCCTACTTCGAGTGTCTGCACGAAGTGAAGCTGATCGTGGACCTCATCTACGAAGGCGGCGTCGCGAACATGCGCTACTCGGTGAGCACGACCGCCAAGTATGGTGACATCACGCGAGGCCCCCGCATCATCACGGATAAGACCCGCCTGGAGATGAAACGGATTCTGGAAGAGATTCAGAGCGGGAAGTTCGCCCGCGAGTGGGTGCTCGAGAATCAAGCCAACCGTCCCGTCTACAACGCATTGCTCGCCACAGGCGAAGCGCATCCGATCGAATCGGTGGGCGCGAAGCTACGGGCGATGATGCCGTGGCTCAAAAAAGACAAGCTGGTCGACAAGTCGAAGAACTAGTGCCGGTCCCTCACCCGCGTATTTC
>CAYZTJ010000035.1:0-5665 GCA_964481215.1 uncultured Nitrospira sp.
GGCGGCGGCGAAGCGCTGGCGGTGCTTCTTGAAAGACCGTAGATCGTATCTCGTCCCTCGTATCTCGCATGGATCCCCGCGAGGCACGAGCAACGAGCGACGAGATACGTGAGAGTTTCCATGGGCGAAGCCGCGCACACGCTGTCCGCCGTCGCCGAAGCCCGGCACATGGCCGGCCCCCCGTTCACGCTGCCCTGGCGGTCGTTTGCTGAATTCTTTGCCGAGCGAGTCGCCGATCCGGCGCTGGCCGACCGACCCTGCCTGATCTATCGTGACGACGATCGCCGCCTCCGTCGCGCCTATACCTACCGGCAGTTCGGCGACGCCGTCATGGCCACGGCTCGGCTCCTGCGAGACGACCTCGGGCTGAGTCCTGGCGACCGGCTCGCCACCCTGCTATTCAACCATGACCGGACGGTGCTGATTTATGTTGCGGCCTGGACGCTGGGAATCGCCGTCGTCCCGATCAACATCGAAGAATCGCCCGAGCGCCGCCGCTACATCCTCGAACATTCGGACGCAACGGCCCTCTGCTGCTGGCATGAGCGACTGGACGAGGCCCTGGCGATGCAAGCCGCGCTGCCGAACCTCAAACACATCGTGGCGGTCGATGACGATGGACTATGGGCGAGAGGCACGTGGCGAGAGGCGCGCGGCCGAGACAGATCGGACCGAACCGAGGCTCAGCCCTCAGCCCTTCTCCCTCAGTCCTCCCCTCTCAACCCCTTCGCCCCTCACCACTCACCTCTCGCCGGGTCATTGAACGCCCTCGCCCTCATCGTCTACACCTCCGGCACCACCGGCGAACCCAAAGGCGTCATGCTCACGGCGGAGAACCTCCTGATCGATGCGGATGGAATCGCCGCCTGGCACGGATTCACCGATCAGGATCGGCTCATGTGCGTGCTGCCGATCCATCACGTGAACGGCACGGTGGTGACCCTCCTGACGCCGTTCTTTGCCGGCGCCGGCGCTCTGCTCGTCAGAAAGTTCAAGGCCGGCGTCTTTTGGCGGCACGTTCACGAAGAGGGCGTCACGGCCGCCAGCGTCGTGCCGACGGTGCTGGAATATCTCCTCATGATGAACGAGGATCTGACTCCCTATGAGTTGCGGCGGTTCCGCGGCGTCCTCTGCGGCGCCGGCCCTCTGCTCAAAGACACGGCGGTCCAATTCGAGTCGCGCTTCGGATTCCCGATTTTTCACGGCTACGGCCTCTCGGAAACGACCTGCTACGCCTGCTTCCTGCCGCGAGACCTCTCCGACGCCGAGCGTCGCCGCTGGCTGACCGAGTACGAATGTCCGTCGATCGGTCTGCCGATCCGGCACAACGAGATGGCCATTCTCGATGAACAGGGACGGCCCGTGCCGGACGGCGCGCGGGGGGAAATCTGCATCCGGGGCCGCACGGTCTGCCAGGGTTACTTCAAGCGGGCCGACGCGGATGCGGGGGCTTTCCGCGCAGGCTGGTTTCGATCTGGCGACGAAGGCTTCTGTGTGCGAGATGAGGCCGGGCGGCCCTTCTTCTTTATCTCGGGCCGGATCAAGGAATTGATCATCAGGGGCGGCGTGAACATCTCGCCGCTGGAGATCGACGACGTGCTGAAGTCGCACCCGGCCGTCGCCTTCGGCATGGCGCTCCCCTTCGAGCATCGGCTCTACGGGGAGGAAGTGGCGGCCTACGTGGTGCCCCGCGAGGGAATCCCGGCGCCGAGCGAAGCGGAGATCCTCGAGTACTGCCGGTCGCGTCTTTCGGCGGCGAAACGGCCCAAGGTCATCCTCTTCGGCACGGACGTGCCCTACACCGCCACCGGCAAGCCCAAACGCCTCGAGCTCAAGACACGCCTGGCCGGTGCGCTGGCCCCCTATCGCAACCGGCGCTTCGCCGAGCGCTAACTCGGCGTCCACAGCCCCAAAACAGCGAAAAGGGGACAGTCCCCTTTTCGCCAATCGTTTCCCTTCTCCCTACGCATGGGGCTCCCGTCGCTTGCGGTGGGAGGGACGCCCCCGAGGGCGAAGACTCGCCTCGATCCCCAATTGCTGCGCGATCTGCTCTGTCCACCGCTCGCCGCCGAAGGGCGCCCCGCGGTTCACGCATCGCCGGACCCGCGCAAGTTCGGCTTCCTTGTCCGTCAGCGGCTCATTGACCCACTCCACCCACTTCTTGGGCAGCGGCACGGGACTGTCCGTGAGATAGGTCTTGGCGTCCGCTCGGCCCCGCTCGCGCAAACTCGACCATCGCCAATCCTGCGCCCGCGCCACCAACCCCGCCCGCAACGGGTTCTGTTCGATGTAGCGAAGGACCGTGAGCAGATGCTCGTCGCGCTCGATGGGAAAAGCCTTGAAGCGCCCCTGCCAGAGGTGTCCGCTGGTCTCATGATAGCTATGGTAGCGGCGGACGTGCGTGGTCATCAGCCATTGCATCCAGCGACTGAGATCGCCGTCGTCGCGCGGCCAGACGGCCGCATGAAAGTGATTCGGCATCAGGCAGAAGGCCAGGAGACGCATCCGCCGGCGCGTCACGCTTTCGCGAAGGAGGTCGTAAAACGCGCGATAGTCGGCCGCCTGTCGAAAGACCGTCGCGCGCCCGTTCCCACGATTCAGGACGTGGTAGCAGAGCCCCCCGACCGCTGCCCGAGCGCTTCGCGGCATAGCGCACGGTACCAAAACGGCTCTGGCAAACTCAACAAAAAGGGGACAGTCCCCTTTTTGATCATTTCAGGCTAATTGATGCCTTGATGGGACTCGTTCTTGAGGCAGGCGGCGATGGCCGTCAGCAGGCTCGACACGTCGAAGGGCTTCTCGAGGGTGTAGGACGCGCCGAGTTTCTTGGCGATGTTGAGCACGTCGAGGTCCAGCCCCGGCGTCTTGCCGGCGGACATGGCGATGATGCACTGCCCCGGCCGCTCCTTCCGCACCTCCATGATGACTTCCAAGCCGTCCTTCTCCGGCATGAGAATGTCGGTGATCACCGCGTCGGGGCGGTGCCGGCGGAACAGGTCAACGCCGATTCGACCGTTCGGCGCGTCGATCACCTGGTATCCTTCCGACACCAGGCGATCCCGCAATCCTTCACGGATCGACTCTTCGTCCTCGATGAGCAGCAGGGTAGCCATGCAGGTAGAACTACCTGCACAGTGTATCCGGAGACGGCTGGAGAGAGGAAGAGGAACCCGGCCCTACTTCCGATAGGGCCGCATGGCCCTACCTCGCCGGTTGGTTCTGTTTGGCGATCAGCGCCGCGATCTGCGAACGGCGACTCACTTTCAGCTTGTCGAAGACGTTGGCCAGATAATTCTTCACGGTCTTTTCGCTCAGCGCCAGGTCCGCGGCGATTTCCCTGTTGGTCTTCCCTTCCGCCACGAGCACCACCACCCGCTGTTCCTGCGCGGAGAGCGGCGCGCCCTTGCCCGTACCGGCGCGAATCCCCAGCAGCAGTTCCTGCACCCGCACCGTCACACCCTGATCGAACACCGTCCGCCCGGCCATGACTTGCTTGATGGTGTCCACCAGCGAGGCCGAGCCGATCTGCTTGAGGATGAAGCCTTGGGCGCCCGCCAGCCAGGCGGAGAGCAGGGTCTCGTCGTCGGCATAGGAGGTCAAGAACAAGACGCGCACGGTCGGATCGGCCGATCGGATTTCCCGGGCCGCCGCCGTGCCGGTACCGTCCGGCAGCCGGATATCCATCAAGACGACGTCGGGGTGCAGTTGCGCCGCCGCGGCCACCGCGTCCGCCGCGGTCGCCGCCTCGCCGACGATCGAGAGATCCGCGCGGCGGTCCAGCAGGCTGCGCAGTCCCATCCGCACCAACTCATGGTCGTCCACCAAGAGCAGGCGAATCGGCTTATCGTGGGATTCGAGCATGATCCGGCGCCTCCTGGCTTCGTACCTCGACGACGACTTCCGTGCCCTTGCCCAATTCCGACGTCATCTGAAAGACGGCGCCCAGTTCGTCCGCGCGCGCCTTCATGTTGCGCAGGCCGAACCCGGCCTTGCCGATCGCCGTGGGATGGAACCCGCGGCCGTCGTCCGCAATGCGGAGGCGGATCGCGCCCTCCTCCGTCCGGCTCAAGCTCACCATGATAGACTGCGGTCGCCCATGACGCAAGGCATTGCTCAACGCTTCGCGCAGAATATTCAGCAGCGCCAGCCGCGCCGCCACGCCGAGCGCTTCCCCCGCCGCCGGGTCGATCGCGATCTCGCTGCGGATCTGATAAAAGGCGCTGTGCGACTGGATCAGCGCGCGCGCGGCGGCTTCCCAATCGTCACCCTGCAACACCTCGGTGTCCAGCCCAACGATGAACTGCCGCACTTCCTGCATCACGCCGTTGAGCTGCTCGACGGCCTTGTCCAACACCTGCCGCCCTTCGCGCGGCCGCTCGGTCATGAGATCCTGGCTCGATTCCAGGGCAAGGCCCGTCGCATAGAGCGATTGCAAGACTCCGTCGTGCAGATCGCGGCCGATGCGCTCCCGTTCCTCCAGCGACTGGCTCCGCAGGCGTTCGGTCACGTCCCGGACGACGCAGAGGAGGGCCGGAGGGCCGGAGCCGCCGGGAAGCGGCGGCGAGCTCTTCGCTTCATACCAGCGGACCCCCTCCGGCATGGGGAGGCTGTACTGAATCGTCTGGGGCAGACCCGACTCGATCGTCGTCCGCACAAATTGCAGAAACCGGTCCGCCAGTTCCTTCGGAAACACCTCATGGCAGGTCCGGCCCACGACCTCCTGCGCGGGGCGATAGAGCTCGGCATCGTTCCCGGCCAAGACCTCACGGTACCGTCCGTCGGCGTCGATGATGAAGGCCAGGTCCGGCAAGGCCGCCACCAGAGCCTGAAACCGAGCCCGTTCCGCGGCGAGCTCCTTCGCTTGCCGCAAGTCGGCCTCCGTCCGGCGGAGGGTCGTCAGGTCCTGGATTTGCGCCAGATTGAAGAGCGGGGAGCCCGATCGATCTCGCACCGTGGAGAGGGTCAGCAACGCGGTGAGGACCGCGCCGTCCTTCCGGAGATAGCGCTCCTCGTCGAGGAAGACGGAAATCTGCCCTGAAAGCAGCGCCGCTCGGCCCTCCTGGCTGCGTTGCACATCGTCCGGGTGGGTCACCTCGGAAAAATGGCGCCCGCGCAGTTCGGACTCCGCGTAGCCGAGCAACTGACAGAATTGAAGGTTAAGGGAAACGAAGCGGCCGTCCGGCGCGCAGAGCGCCATGCCGATCGGCGACAAGTCGAAGGCCGCGCGGAACCGCTCCTCGCTCTCGCGCAGCGCATCGGCGGCGAGCTTCATCTCCGTAATGTCCTGAATCAGGGCCAGAATCTTTGGGCTCGGATCGCCCGGGAAGGTCACCCCGGCCGCGTTGACGGAAACCCAAATCTGCCGACCGTCTTTCCGGATGTACCGCTTGTCCACCTTGTAGTAATTCCGTACGCCGGCAATCAATTCATTGGTGAGCGTGAGGTTCGGCTCCATATCCTCCGGGTGCGTATACAAGACGTAGGTCTGCCCAAGCAGTTCCGATTCGTCGTATCCCGCCAGCTCGCACATGGCGCGATTCACCTTCAGAATCCGCCTGTCCCGATCCACCAGCATCATGCCCACGGCGGCCTGTTCGAACACCTGGCGGAACCGCGCTTCGCTGGCCGCCAGGTCCGCCTCCGCCTGCTTGCGGGCGGTAATGTC
>CAYZTJ010000035.1:5765-18726 GCA_964481215.1 uncultured Nitrospira sp.
CCTCGCTCTCACGCAGGGCGGTCTCCATTGTCATCCGATCGGTGACGTCTTCGGAGATCCCGACCAGAAATTGCGGACGCCCGTCCCTATCGCAAAGGGGAAATTTCTTGGTGCGCAGATACCGGAGCCCTCGATGCGTGGTCTGAATCGGCTCTGTTCCAATCTCAAGGACCTGCCCGCTCTCGATCACCCCGCGGTCCTTGGCGACAAAAAAGTCCGCCTGTTCCTTGGGAAAGAAGTCGTAGTCGTTCTTGCCGAGGATCTCGGATTCCGTCAGCCCGATCAGCTCTTCGGCCGCGTTGTTGAACCGGACAAAGCGAAGGTCCTGCGCGTCCTTGATGAACACCATGTGCGGCAGGCTGTCGACCACCGAGCGAAAGAACGATTCCGACTCCTCCAGCTTGCGATGGCTCTCCCGCAGTTCCGCCTCCGCCTGCTTCCGGGCGGTGATGTCTTGCACGATGGTCAGCAGGTAGGGTTTCGCTCCTTCTCCTTCTCCTTCTCCTTCTCCTTCTCCTTCTCCTTCTCCTTCTCCTTCCTCGAGATGCGTCACGCTAAGCGCCGCCCACACGACCGAGCCATCCTTCCGGAGATACCGTTTTTCGAACGTGACCTCCTGCGCCTCTCGCGAGACCAGCCGCCGCACGTATTCCAGATTCTCGGGCAGATCGTCCGGATGGGTCAACTCCGCGAACGGGTGGCCGATGATCTCCGATTCGGGTCTCCCCAGAATCTCGCAGAAACGGGGATTGGCAGCCCGGAGGACCCCGTCGGTCGAGCAGATGGTCATGCCCACGGCCGCGCTGTGATAGACGGCGCGGAACCGCGCCTCGCTGGCCGCCAGGGCCGCCTCCGCCCGCTGGCGGATCTCGATATCGGCCAGCAAGGCTGCATTCAACTCCGCTAACTTGCCCGTGCGCTCCTCGACCCGTTGTTCGAGCGCTCGATTGAGATCTTTCAGAGCCGACTCGGCCTCTTTGCGAATGGTGATGTCCGACGCCACGCCGGCCACGCGCACCACTCGCCCGTCGTGATCGAACACGGGAAAGCCCACGTCCTCAATCCACCGAGTGGCTCCATCGGGCCGCACAATGCGATAGGTTTCCCGATAGCGGCCCTCGACTTGCTTTGTCTGGGCGGCCTGCGCCACTCGCTCTCGATCGTCCGGATGGATGGCCTCTAACCAGGACCGGGGCCGTTCGTATAGGCTTTGGCAACTCTGCCCCCAGATCGCTTCGTAGGCGGGGCTCACATAGTGGATACTCGCCTTGTCGGGACTGGAGAGCCAGAACACGTCTTGAATCGACTCGGTGACCTGTCTAAACCGCTCCTCGCTGGCTTTCAGCGCCGATTCCGCCTCCTTGCGGGCGGTGATGTCTCGCATGAACGCGCAGTTATATTCCTGGCCCTCATAGACAAGATGGTTCACCGTCACTTCCGTCTGGAGCAGCGTGCCGTCTTTCTTGAGGTGCGTGGAGTCGAAGGTAAATGAACCCCGCCGGCGTACTTCTTCCCAATGGGCTGGCCAGGCCTCGGCTGGGAAACCAGGGTCGATGTCTGGAACCGTCCGCCCGACGAGCTCCTCCCGCGCGTAGCCGAGGAGTCGGCAGGCGGCGTCGTTGACATTGAGTATTCTCGCATCGGGTGCGATCCAAAACACAGCATCTGCCGCCCGATCCATCGAGAACTGCGTGAGGCGAAGAGCTCGCGTCCGCTCTAGCACTTGGGCTTCGAGCGTCTGATTCGCCTCTACCACCCGCGCCTCCGCCTGCAGCCGATCCTGCGTATTGACGAAGATCTCCCCGAGGGTCCGGAGCAGGACGACGTCGTCGTCCGGCCAGACTTTGGCCGTCTTTACGGAGTCGAAGCCGATACAGCCGAGCGGCCGATTCCCTCTTGTGATCGGCACGGCGATCAAGGATTGAATGCCCTGAGCCTGGAACGACAGGCGCTCGGCCTCGGCCTCAGGCGGCAGGTCGGCCACGCTCGGAATGGCGATCGGCTCGGCGCGATGCATCCGCTCCATCCACCAGGGAAACAGGTCGACCGGCAATCGCTGAAGCTTGTCCTTCTCCGATGAGATGCCGGCGGCGCACCATTCATGGGTGTTCGACATCGTGGCGCCGTCGTCCGATAGCAGGAACACATACCCACGATCCACGGCGAGAAACCGGCCGATCCTGGCGAGCGCGGCATTGATGTCCGCATCGAGCCGGCCGGCCGCCGCGTTGATGAAGTCGCTGGAGATCGCGGCAAGAATGCGCTCCAGTTCGAGCCGCCGATTGAGAGTCTCCTCGGCCTGCTTGCGCGCGGTGATGTCATGTGCCAGCCCAAGGAGTCCGACGATCTTCCCGGTCGCATCGCGGAACGGCGCCTTGCGCGAAACAAAGGTATGGGTTCCGTCCGCCCGCTCGATCACATTCTCAAAGGTTCCGGCCTGCCCGGAGTGGAGCACGGCCTCATCCACCTGGCGGAGATGCGCAGCCACGTCTCGGGGAAAAAGATCGATATCTCGCTTCCCGAGAATCTCCGCTTTGCTGCGGCCCAAGAACTCGACGCCGGCCCGGTTCATCAGCAGATACTTGCCGTCGAGGTCTTTGAGGAAAATCGGGTCGGGCGAGCCCTCGATCACCATCTCGATCATAGCGTGGGTTTCTGCCAGCTTGGCCTCGGCGGCCTTGCGCGCCGAAATGTCGGTGATGACGGAACAGCAGAGCTCCTGTCCGTTCCAGGGGAGAAAGGCGATCGACACCTCGACGGGGAAGGTCCTTCCGCTCTTTGTCCGGTGGGTCGTCTCGATGACCAGACGTCCGAGGCGTTTGATGTCCTGCCAGTGCGCCGGCCAGCACTCCATCGGATAGTCCGGATCGATCTCGCCGATGCGCATCCGCAACAGCTCGTCCCGAGAGTATTCCAACCGGCGGCACACGGTCTCATTGGCCGACAGGATGCGAGCCTCCGCATCCACCAGGAACATGCCCTCGGAGGATTGGTTCACGGCGAACTCTTGAAGGCGCAAGGCCGCCTCTACCCGCTTACGCTCGGTGATGTCCCGCGCGATCGCGCAGGTGACGGGCCGTTCGCCGTGATTCTGGTGGCTGAGGGTTATCTCGACAGGGAATTCGCTGCCGTCCTTGCGGCGATGGACGGACTCATAGCGAACGACTTCACCGCGCCGCAGCGTCTCCAGCCGCGCCGCATATCGAGCCGGGTCGTGCCGGGCGGAAATATCGGGCACCATCAGCTGCAGCAACTCTTCCCGCGTGTAGCCGAGGGAGCGGCAGGCCTCCTCGTTCGCGTAAATGATGCGCTTCTGCTCGTCGGCGAACAGAATGGCGTCGGGCGCGCCATCGACGACATGCTGGGTGCGTCGCAGACTCGATTCGCTGACAAGCAAGCGCACGTGCGTGCGCTTGAAGTGAACCAACAGCGCTGCCAACAGCCAGCCCATCGCGATGATGAGGCCGCGATTGCCGAGACCGATGGCGAGGACGCCGCCCGCAGTCGATTTCAAGAGGCCGATCCCGATCAGCGCCGTCCCTCCCGCCGCGACCCAGAGGGGCGACAGCCGGGCCGGGTGCCAAAGCGTCAAGAGGATCGGCAGCCCGTAGAGCAGCGGCACCGCGTAGCCCAGCGGCGTGCGGAGATCGACGGCCAGAATCAGGGCGCAGAGCGCGATGAGGAGCAGCGTGAGCTGGCGGGAGGACAGTGGGGACGACACAGTCGCCTCCGATGGTTGCGGCATGATACTGCCGCCCGCCTCATTTGTATAGACAGGAAAGGCACCAGGTGCGAGGCGCGGGGTAGGGGGTAGAAAGCAGAAAATGGGGTAACGGGGTACGAGGCGAGAGGAAGATGGAAGAAGGGGTAGCGGGATAGAGGGGTAGAGGGATAAGGGGGGACCGCCGACATCGGAAACGCTGAACGCGGAAGGCTGCCGACCAAAAAGGGGACAGTCCCCTTTTCACTCTTTCGGGGCTCGCGCGGAACGGCCTGGTTCTGCGATGTCAGACGAGGTCTATGCCGCGCGGCCGGCCGGCTCGGCCAGCACCTCGCGCACGAGCGCGAGGAGTTCGGCCAGATCGATGGGTTTGCGCACCGTCCGAACAGCCCCCAGTCGCTTGGCGATCATCAGCACATCCAGTTCCATCCTCGGAGAGCCGCCCGACGCCGCCACGATCTTCACGCCCGGACAGAGCCGGCGCAATTGCATGATGGTTTCCAACCCCTCTTGTTCCGGCATGAGGATATCGGTGATCACCAGGTCGAACGGCGACTGCCGAAACAGCGCCGCGCCGGCCCGCCCGTCTTCCGCGGTCGCCGCCTCATATCCCTCGTCGGTGAGAAAGCCGGCCACCATGTCCCGGACATGCGGCTCGTCGTCGATTACGAGAATGCGCGCCATCGATCACACTCCTTGTTCTGCGCCCAACACGTCCTGCACGGCTCGCGCGAGGTCCGCCCATTCGACCGGTTTCCTGAGGAGGCGCGTGACCCCGTGCGCCGCCGCCGCGTCCTCGGTCACCGTTCGGCTGAATCCCGTCACGAGGATGATCGGCAGCGCCGGCTGGATCCGGCGAACCGCGTCGGCCACGTCGAGGCCGGACAGGCCGGGCATCGTCTGATCCGTCAGGACCAGGTCATAGGCCGACGGGGTCTCGCGCAGCCGCGCGAGCGCGTCTTCCCCTCGCGCGCACGGCGTCACCCGGTGGCCCACATCTTCCAGCATGCCGGTGACGGCGGCCAGAACGGCCGGCTCGTCATCCACGAGCAGGATGGAGGCGCGCGGGCCCGTGAGGCCCTCCCCCCGCGCGGGTTCCTCCATTGCGACCGCCTGCTCGCCGCGCGGCAGAAAGATCCGCACCGTCGTCCCGCATCCGACCGCGCTCTCTACGTGAATGCCCCCCTGCATCCCCGTCACAATGCCATGGACCATCGAGAGGCCCAACCCCGTCCCCTTGCCCACTCCTTTCGTCGTGAAGAAGGGCTCGAACATCCGGGCCTGGGTCTCCGCATCCATGCCGCACCCCGTGTCGCTGATCTCGAGCAGCAGGTAGGCGCCCGGCGACAGATCCGGCGGCCGCGGCGCCGTGTCGGAGCCGACGAGAATCGGCGTCAGGCGGACGCCGAGACGTCCGACCTCCCCCATCGCGTGAAAGGCATTGGTACAGAGATTCATGACCACCTGGTGCAACTGGCTGGCATCCCCCAGCACCGTCCCGCAGGACAACGCGACCTGCACGTCCATCGCGATGCTGGCAGGGAGGGTCGATCGCAGCAGCGTCACGGTTTCCCGGACCACCTCGTCGAGTGCCACCGCTTGCACCGGCCCTTCGCGGCGGCGGCTAAAGGCCAAGATCTGCGCGACCAAGTCTTTGGCGCGACGACCGGCCGCCAGGACATCGGATTGCAGCGGGCGGAGCGGGCTGTCCGGCGGCAGTTTCCGCAACGCGCGTTCCGAATTCCCCAAGATGACCCAGAGCAGATTGTTGAAATCGTGCGCGATGCCGCCCGCCAGCGTGCCGAGCGCTTCCAGCCGCTGCCCCTGAGCCAGCTGCCGCTCGTAGCGCGCCCGCTCCGCCTCCGCCTGCTTGCGCGCCGTGATATCCTCCAGGGTGCCGATGAATCGCATCCCCGAGTCCCCGCTCATGGTCACCAAGATCAGTTGCCCCCACCGGGGCTCCGCGTCGCGCATCGGCAGACACACGTCCCGCTGGATCGGCCGCCACTCGTGGCGCAAGCGAATCCACTCCTGCGTCAAGACCTCCCGTTCGTCCTCGCCGAACCAGTCGAGCCAGTGACAGGCCAGGCGATCGAGGCTGGAAGCGCCCAGAATCGACTCCCAGGCCCGATTCCGATAGACGCACTGTCCCCCCTCGTCGATCTCGATCACGCCGACGGGCAGCGACTCCGACAACAGGCGGAACCGCTCCCCGCTGGCTTTCAGATCGTCGATCATCAGCCGGCGCTCCGTCTCGTCGTTCGCGGACCCGGCCATCCGGATGGCCCGTCCATCGACATCCCAGAGCACTTGCCCTCGCAGCCGGAACCAGCGGGCGCCGCCGGTCTTTGCGCGCAGGCGGCACTCGAGATCGAGCGCCCCGGCGCGTCCGGGCGGTGTGACGGCTTCCTGGAATCGCGCCACCACCGCCGCACGCTCCTCCTCGGCCAACAAGCCGGCCAGACTCTCGAAGCCCTCGGACAGATCGTCCTCGCCGTAGCCGAGCGCCTCTTTCAGCCTCGGAGAAAAATACATGGCGCCGGCGCGCACATCCCAGTCCCACACGCCCTGGTTGGTCCCTTGGACGACGAGGGCATAGCGTTCCTCGCTGTCCCGCAGCGCCTCCTCCATGAGCCGCCGTTGCGTGATGTCGATGACGGTGCAGAGGACCTGCCGTCCCGACTCGTCGTCGAAGGGCGCCAGGCCGACTTCCACGGGGAAGGCGCCGCCGTCCTTGCGGCGGGCCAGGACCTCCCGCCCCCGCCCCATCAACCGCGCTTCAGGCCACGCCATGTAGGCCTCCCGCTGCGCGACATGCGCCGGTCGATCGCGCTCGAGCAGCAACGTGTCGACCGCCCGCCCGATCAATTCGTCTCTCCGGTAGCCGAACCAGGCTTCGATCAGACGATTGGCCAGGAGAATCCTGCCCCGCGCATCCACGAGCAAGAGGCCCGTGGAGCCGGATTCGAACAGATGGTGAAACCGCTGCTCCGCGAGGCGCCCGGCCGACTCGGCGGCCCGCCGCGCGCCGTACAGGCGACGCCCCGCCCACCCTCCGAGACCCAGCAGCCCCGCCGCGGCCCCGAGGCCGACTCCGACGCCCCACGGCCAGAGAAACAACAGCGCATACACCGCATAGGCGGTGACCATGGTGCCGGTGAAGGTCCAGAGCAGCGCGCGGCCCAGGCGGCGATGCCGGGCCAGGTGCGCCGATTCCGCCCCCGCCCCGCCGCCCTTGATGCACACGAGCCCCAGATACAGATTGGCGCCGCCCAGCGCGACGGTCGCCACGGCGAGCGCCATGTGGAGCGTCAGGATCGGCCGATAGAGCCAGCGCGCGGCGACGTCGCTTCCTTCGAAATGCTCCACCCCGAAGACCGCCTGCTTCACCACATAGGCCACGAGCCACAGCCCGACCAAGACTGCCGCGGTCTGCATCGCCCGCCGATGCGTCCGCGAATCGCGGCGGGCGGCGGCCCGCGCGCCGAACAGCACGCAGCCATAGGCGACCGTCAAGGCCGCCACGGGCGCCAACCACCACAGCGCCTTCGCGGTCATCGGCCTCCCGGCCGCCGGCCGGGCTCCTTAGAACTCTTCAAAGCCATCCTCGGCGCGACCCGTTCCCTTCGCCGCCCCGGCCCCCACCGCCGCCGGCGTCCGCCTGGCCGCGCCCGGCGCGGGAGCCGGCGGCTTCGCAGGAGCGGACTTTCCCCCTCCCTCTCCGGAGGCGCCCGCCGGGCGCGCCGGAGCGGGCGCCGGCTTGCGGAGCGGCGGACTCGGCGGGTCCTGATGGGCGCGCACCAACGTGCGCAGCGGCAGTTGCTCGACCTCCGTGTCGAGTTTGAAGAACTCCACCTGATGCTGCAGCCCGGTCGCCTGCTCCTTGACCGACTGGCTGGAGGCCGCGGCTTCTTCGACCAGCGCGGCGTTCTGCTGCGTCGTTTCGTCCATCTGCATGATGGCCTTGTTGACTTGATCGATTCCGGTGGCCTGCTCTTGCGAGGCCGCGCTGATCTCCGCGATGATGTCCGTCACCCGCTTGACCGACTCGACGATCTCCTCCAGCGTCTTGCCCGACTTGTCGACCAGACCGCTGCCGTCCGTCACGCGTTGAATGGACTCCTGAATGAGCCCCTTGATCTCTTTGGCGGCCGTCGCGGACCGCTGCGCCAGATTGCGCACCTCCGCCGCCACCACGGCGAAGCCCCGCCCGTGTTCGCCGGCGCGCGCCGCCTCGACCGCGGCGTTGAGCGCCAGGAGATTGGTCTGGAACGCGATCTCGTCGATCACCGTGATGATGTCCCCGATCTTTTTGCTGCTCTTGTTGATCTCCGCCATGGCCGCCACCGCGTCGGTGGTCACGCTGCCGCCCTTCATGGCGATGTCGCGCGCCGCGATGGCCAACTGGTTGGCCTGTTTGGCGTTGTCGGCGTTCTGCTTCACGGTGGCGGTCATTTCCTCCATGGCCGCCGAGGTTTCTTCCAGCGCCGCCGCCTGTTCGGATGTCCGTTGCGCCAGATCATGATTCCCCTGGCTGATCTGTTCGGACCCTTCCGTCACGGCCGCCACGGCCGCCCGCACGGCCGTCACCGTGCCGGTCAGGTTCTTGATGGCCTCGTTCAGGCTCGATTTGATCTTGTCGAAATCGCCCTGATAGCTTCCGCTCATCTGCTGGCGCAGGTCGCCCTCCGCCAGCGCGCGCAGGACCCGCTGCGCTTCGTCGAGCGGGCTGACGATGGCCCCGAGCAACGAATTGATCCGCTGCGCCAGGATCTGAAAAAATCCGTCGAACTCCTCCGCGTTCATCCGTTCCGAGAGTTGTCCGCCGGCCGCCGCGGAGATCAGGCGATCCACCTCCAGCTGCGCCCGCTTTTGAGCCGTCACGTCCGCCCACTCGACCACGTTGCCCAGATATTCCCCCGCGTCCGACATGATGGCCGCCGCGTTGAGGTCGAGGGTGAGGGGCCCCAGCTTGATTTCCGCGCGGTAGGGCAGGTTCTTGGGATTGTCGAGCAGCTGGCGTTGGTGCGCCGGATTCTTGTGGTACTGGTCGATGTTGGAACCGATGATCTTCTCCACGGCGAAGCCCGGCAGAATCTTCCGCACCTCGTGCTCCAGCCGCTGCAAGGTGGCGACGGACGCCTTGTTGACATACACGATGGTATAGCTCCGGTCGCAGACCATGACATTCGTCCGCGCGTTGTCCAGCGACGTCTTGAGCCGCGTCATCTCACGCTCCATCTTGCGCTTGGCCGTGACGTCCGCCCATTCCAGCGTGTTGCCGAGGTACTCGCCCTTTTCGGACACGATCGCCGTCACTTGGAGCTCGAGCGTCAAGGGGCCGAGCTGGATGTCGGCGCGGTGCGGCAGATTCTTCGGATCGTCGAGAATCCGCCGTTGGCGCTCCGGCGCCTTGTGAAGTCCATCGATACACATCCCGACGAGCTTGTCCGCATTGAATCCTGCGATCACGTGTCTGATTTCCGGCTCCAGCTCCTTGAGTTTGGCCTGCGCCGCGTGGTTCACATAGGTGATCGTGTAGCTGCGGTCGCACATCAGCACGTTGGTGTTGGAGTGGTCGAGCGAGGACTTCAGGCGCGTCATCTCGATCTCGAGCCGACGCTTGGCCGTGACGTCCTCCCACTCCACCAGAAAACCGAGCGGCTCCCCGAGTTCCGACTCGACGGCCGTGACCAAGAGGTTGAGCGTGACAGGCCCGATCTGGATGTCGGCGCGATGGGGCAGATTCGCGGGATCGGCGAGGATCCGCCGCTGGCGGTCGGGCGCCTTGTGGTACTGGTCGATGGACGACCCCACGATCCGATCCGCGGCGAAGTTCGGCATCACCTTGCGGATCTCCCCTTCCAGGGCCCGCAATGTCTTCAGGGACGTCTGATTGGCGTAGGTAATCGTGAACGACGGGTCGCACATCAGCACGTTGGTGTTGGCCCGGTCCAGCGCCTGTTTGCACTGCTGCGCCAATCCGGACATGGCCGGCTTCGTCGTCGCTGCGGTCTTCCTGTGACGCCCCATGGTAGTGCCTCCCTTTCCAACGATGGGCGAACCGGCTGTCGCGGCGCCCTCCAACATGATGGATGTGACGGCGGCGTAGGCCTCCGCCCACGCCTGCTTGACGTTCGGAGTCCAGGCCGCGCCGGCGAATTCGCCCAGCACCGCCAGCAGATTTTCTCCGACCGCCTCGTAGTGGGCGGGCCTCGCGCCATAACCGACATGTCTCGCGCCCAGTCCCAAGAGCGCCTCCCGCAGCCGATCGGGGCGACGCAGGTTGTTCACGACGAGCGCGAGAGACGCGAGCAGCTTCTTGCGCTGCGCGGGCATGGAAAGCCCGCGAAACAGCGGCCGCACGGCGGGGTACCGGGCAAACAATCGCTCATAGAACCGTTTCACCAAGGCCTTCCCCTGAGGGGCCACTCGCTTGAAGCTCTGTTCCAACACCTCGACCTGCAACGCCATGCTGTGTCTCCTCGATCAGAACCGGCCGCTTACGAAATGAGTTCTTCCCCTTCCCCCACCAACCGCTCGATGTTCAACAGGGCGACCATTTTGCCGCCGCACTGGCCGATGCCGTCCAGAAATCCGACGTCGACGGCGCGGCCGAAGGCCGGCGGCGGATGGATCGCGGTCCGGTCGATGTCCAGCACGTCGGACACCGCGTCGACGACCAGTCCCACGACACGCTGCCGCACGACCACCACGACGATGACGGTGACCGGCGTATGCGCCGCCTGCGCCATGTTGAATTTGGCGCGCAGATCGAATACCGGGATGACGGCGCCGCGGAGATTCAGCACGCCCTCGATGTAGGGAGGCGTATTGGGAATGCGCGTCACGGCTGCGTAGCCCTTGATCTCCTGGACACCGAGGATATCCACCCCGTACGACTCCTCGCCGAGGGTAAAGGTCAGAAACTGACGGCACTCGGTCGCCGCTCCCCGCTCCGATTCAGCGCGCTCAATCGCGGTCATCGCTCCTCCTCTCTCGACGTCCCGTCGCCCTTCGGCCAGGGCTCCGAGGCGCGCGCGGCCAGGGCCTCGCACCCTGCGGCCTCGGTGCCGGCCAGCAAACGCTCCAGGCGGCGACGGAGTCGCCCGAGGTCTGTGGACTTGAAGGCGCGCGTGGTTTTTTCAAGGACCGCCACGGTTTCCCGGAGGAGTTCCTGATAGGTCCGGCAGTCCCGACAGACCGTTGACGGGGCAGCGCCGACGGACTCGTCCGGCAGATCGGCGCCTTTTGGCAGAATCATCGTCTCCTCCCCGTGTCCAAGGCCCGGCGCCAACACGAAAACGCCGGCGCCGACCTACAGGGCTGTATCGTGCAAGACCGTGAAAGGAAAGATCGGTGGGTTCCTGATCGAATGGTCAGGGTTTCTCGGACATCGGCGCGCCGATTCGAGGCCCGATGGCTCTGCGGCGGATTTAGGGGTCCCCTGGCCGTTGAGGAGGTTGCGGCTCGATGCCCGCGGATGTGCCGGGACGTTGGGGGGCTAGACTTCCGGGGGAATGACACCCGTTCGGATGGCATACCGCACCAACCCCGCCACATCGTGAATGTCGAGGCGGTGCATCAGATCGGCGCGGTGCGTCTCCACGGTCTTGACGCTGAGGTTGAGCTCGTAGGCGATCTCTTTGGTCGAGAGGCCGTTGGCGATGAGGCGGAGAATCTCGCGCTGACGGGTCGTCGGCTCGTTCCGGCCGGGGCCGCCGGCGTGTTTATTGATGGCCGTCACGACAGCCTTCGAGACCGCCGGCGTCAAATACGTCTCCCCGCGCATGACCGCTTTCAACGCCATGTCCAACTCAAGGGGCTCGGCGCCTTTCAACAGATAGCCGACGGCCCCCCCGCGGAGGGCATCCCGCACGTACCCCTCGGTCGCGTGCATCGACAGCATCACCACTCGGACGTCCGGCGACTGTTTGGCCAGTTGCCGAGTCAGTTCGAGCCCGGTCATGCCCGGCATGGCAATGTCCACCAAGGCCACATCGGGCTGCGCCGCCTGGGCCGCCTGCAGGGCTTCCTGGCCGCTGCCTGCCTCCGCGACCACCTCGATGCCCTCGATCGTCTGCAGCAAGGCCCGCAGCCCGGCCCGCACCAGTGTGTGATCGTCCGCCAGCAACACGCGAATGCCGTTCATGATTCCCCCTCCTGATTCGTGCGCGCAGCGACGGGCGCCGCGACCGGAATCGCGACTCGAATCTCCGTGCCCGCGCCCGGCGCCGTCACGACCGCCCACTCGCCGCCGACATGCTTCACGCGCTCCTGCATCGTGAGCAGACCGAGCCCCTGTCCGCCGGCCTGGGGATCGAACCCGCGTCCGTCATCGCAGATCTGAAGATGCAGGGTGTCCTGGAGCCGCCGCAGACCGATCTCGACCCGGCTTGCTCCGGCATGGCGCAGGATATTCGTGAGCGCTTCCTGCACGACCCGATAGCAGGCCGTCGCCTGCTCCGTCGAGACATCCGCGAGGTCCTCTTCCACCTCCAGGCGCAACGCCCAGCCGGCCCGCTCCGCCTGTCGTTCGCCGAGCCATCGAACGGCTTCGGCCAATCCTAAATCGTCCAGCGAAGCGGGCCGGAGATCCAAGGACAGATCCCGCACGCGGTGCGTGAGGTCGTCGAGAATGGCCAGTGAATCCCCGGCGGCCGCGGGCCCGGACTCCGCCGCCGCCCCCTGACGCTGGGCGGCCAACAGATTGATCTTGATCGCGGTCAGGGCCTGGCCGACTTCGTCGTGGAGGTCCATGGCCAATCGGCGACGCTCCTCCTCCTGCACCTCGAGCAGGCGGCGGGACAGCGCCCGCTGCCGCTCGCCGGCATCCTTCAGGGCTTCCGCGGCCCGCACCCGGTCCGTGATATCCCGGGCCATAAACAGAATTGTCGCTTTGCGGCCCGGCAGCCGACTCATCAGCGAGCTGCGCCCTTCGAACCACCGACGCCCGCCGGGCAGATCGATCGCGTACTCGACGATCTCCACCCGCCCCGTCTCCACGGTGCGGCGGATGACGCCCACGCACAACTCCGCCAGATCCGGCGGCAGCACCTCCTGCGCCAGCCGGCCGCGAAGCTCCGCCGCCGGCCGGAGCAGCAAGCGTTCGTCCGGCGTCAGGACCTCGAGATACCGCCCGTCCTCGTCTAAGACAAAGGAGACGTCGGGCACGGCCTCGACGAAGGCGCGCAGCCGTCGTTCGTTGTCCTGCAGCTGTTGCATGGCCGCCTTCAGTTC
>CAYZTJ010000035.1:18826-24694 GCA_964481215.1 uncultured Nitrospira sp.
GTTTCGACGATCCGGCGGTACCGGGCTTCGCTCTCGCGGAGCGAGTCCTCCGTCTGCTTTCGACTCGTAATATCTCGGGTGACGCTCAGCACGGAGACCACGCCCCCCTCGGCGTCCCGCAACGGCACGGCGCGGGTTTCCATCCAACGGACGGCGCCCTTCAGACTCACCACGCGAAATCGGAGCGAGGCGGCCTCGCCCGCGCACCCGGCGTGGTGACCCTGGATAAAGGCCTCCCGGTCCTCCGGATGCACAACGTCGAAGACGCAGCGACCGAGGAGTTGGTCGGGGGAGTCGGCCTCCAGCATCGCCAGCCCCGCCGCGTTCATGGTGAGGAGGGTGCCGTCAGGCGCGACTGTCTTCACGCATTCCGGCTCCGCATCGAGGATGGTCCGCAGACGCTGTTCGCTCTCGCGCAGCGAGTCCTCCGCCCGCTGGCGGTCGAGCCTCGCGCCGATCCACCGCGCCATGAGCTGGAGAAACGTGCGATCGGCTTCGTTGAAGGGTGTCGTCCGCCCCTCCCGGCTCATGAAACAGATCGTGCCGTAGGGTTCGCCCGCCACCGACACCAGCGTGCCCAGATAGCTCTCGAACCCGAACTTGAGATGCCCGGGATGCTCGCGGAATTCGGAGTCGCCCCATCGTTCAAGCGTCAGAGGTTCCGCCATCTCCATGGCTCTGGCGCAGGGTCCGCCGCAGAGCGGCACCATCTGGCCGTTGCACTCCTGTCCTCCCTCCGCCGAGCGCACAATGTTCAGCTCCAATTGTTCGCCCGCCGCGCGGGTCAGCATGCCGACGGAGAGGCCGAACCGGCGGCGCCCCACGTCCAGCATGGCCTCGACCTGCTGACGGAACGAGAGGCCCGGCGACGCCGTCACTTCATATAAATCTCGAAGCCCCTGTTCGCTTTGGCGGAGCGCGGCCTCGGCCAGTTCGCGCCGGCGGATGTCCGATTGCAGCAGCTGATTGACCTTCGTCAGTTCGGCCGTGCGTTCCGACACCCGGAGTTCGAGCTGGTCCTTCGCCTCCTGCAGAGCCGCTTTCGCCGCCTGCTGCTCCGTCACGTCGCGGCAGTAGGCCAACACCCCGTAGACCTCGCCCCGCTCGTTGCGGAGGGGCCCCTTATACGTGTCGAAGATCCGGAGTGTGCCGTCGGCGAGGGTGGCCGGGTCGTGCGGATTGTGGGCCAGGCGCCCCTCGAAGGCCTCGCGGTCGTCGGCGTGAAAGCCGCCAATGCCCTTCTCCGGATTGCCGTCGCAGAGCTCCGCCGACCAGAAGTCCGTGTCCGGCCGCCCGATCATCGTCTCCGGCGCGATCCCCTGAGACATCGCGAAGCTCCGATTGGCCAGGAGAAACCGATGCGCCCGATCCTTGACGAAAATCCAGTCCGGCGACGAATCGATGACTTCCTGCAACAGCCCGCGCGTCTGGTCCAAGTCCGCTGTGCGCGCCCGGACCAGCCGTTCAAGCTCGTCGTGAAACCGCCGCGCCGCTTCTTCCGCCTCGACGCGCTCCGTGATATCCGTGGCCAACCCGGCGATCCGGGTCACCTGCCCCGCCTCGTTTCGCACGGGGAAGGCCCAGTCTTCGATCCAGCGGACAGTCCCATCCGGCTTGAGCACGCGGTATCGCTCTCGATACTGGCCGTCGGCCTGTTTCACAGACGCCGCCATCCGGATTCGATCCCGATCATCCGGATGGATGGCCTCCAGCCAGGATCGAGGCTGCTCGTACAGACTCCGACAACTCCGCCCCCAGATCTGCTCATACGCGGGGCTCACGTAGAGGATCTCGTTCTTGTCGGGAGTCGACAGCCAAAACACTTCCTGAATCGATTCGGCCATCTGGCGGAAGCGCGATTCGCTCTCTACCAGCGCATCTTCGGCCTCCTTGGCTTCGGTCACGTCCTGGCAGACGATGAGCGCGAGGGGTTCGGAATCCGCCGCCGCCGCCGCCGCCGCCGCCGCCGGCAAGATTCTGGCCATTTCCCTGACCCAAAGGACTGTTCCGTCCTTCTTCACTTTTCGAAACTCACGGTTGAGCCGACCGGCACGATGCGCGCCAGGTTGCGCGAACGCGTCGTCGAGCGTCCGCTGGGCCGCCTCTTGATCCTCGGGATGGAAGAGGGCCAACACGGATCGGCCGAGCAACTCTTCCGGCTCGTAGCCCAGATGTTGCGCGCCGTACCGATTGACCGAAGTAATCGCGCCGCTCGGGGCGACCGTAAAGTACATGGAAGGAATCTGTTCATAGAGCGCGCGATAGCGCGCTTCGCTGGCAGAGAGGGACTCGTCCGCGGTTTGCCGCTGGATCGCCATGGCGACATGGCCGGCGATGGTCTGCGCCAGATGGATTTCGGCGTCCGTGAACCGATGCGGCGTGTCGTAGTACAACATGAACTTGCCCAGCAGTCGGTCCGGGGACCGCAGCGGGATAAAGCCGAGCGCCGCAATGCCCTCCGCCGCGAAGACCTCCCGATAGGCCTCGAGCGAGGGCTCTTGCGCAACATCGACGATGCAGATCGGCTGCGCCTCCACGGACGACGCCGTCCAGGGCGAATGCCCTTCGACGCGACGCCGGTACGTCTCCGACAAGCCCTGCGAGGCCTTGAACCGGAGGACCCCGTCCGCGTCGAAGCGCAGGATGGAGACCCGGTCGGCGCGCAGGGCGCGCCTGATGCCCGTCATGGCGGTCTCGTACACGTCCGCCAGCGCGGCGGAGCCGGACAGAGCCGACGCCAGCTCGTAGAGGACGGCCTGCTGCTCCAGATGCCGGACCCGCTCTTCTTCCGCCTGTCGACGCGCCGTGATGTCGCGCATGAAACAATGGTGACCGATGTAGTGACCCGTTGCATTGACCCGCTTCACCATCAGGACCTGCTTGTAGAAGCGCCGGCCATCCTTGCGGACGGCGCGCGCCTCGAACTCCGCCTTGCCCTCCTTGCCCAGGCGTTCGTAGGCCGCCGTGGCGATCGGCAGATCCTCGGGATGCAGGGTCGTCGAGAAATGCGCGCCGACCATCTCGGACGGCTGGTAGCCCACCATCTGCGCGTAGAAGTCGTTGACGAATTCGTATTCCCCCCCCGCGTTCAGGCGCGCGATGCCGGGCATGGCCTGGCTCAAGGCCATGTGTTGCTCCCGTGCTTGCTCCTCCAAGCCCCGCCGGCTCGTCACATCGACGATCGAACAGAGAATCGCCGGCGCGCCATCGTGCTCGATCGGAGACAGCCCGACCTCGACCGGGAATTCGCTTCCGTCCTTTCGGCGCGCGAAGAGTTCCCGGCCTGCGCCCATGCTCCGGGCCTCCGGCGCGCCCATGAATCGCCGGCGAAACTCGGTGTGGCCCTCCCGATACCGTTCCGGGATCAGGTCCTCGACCGACAAGTCCAGCAACTGGTTCCTCGCATAGCCGAACATGCGCTCGATCTGTTCATTCACCAGACCGATGGAGCCGTCGGCCTTGACCACCAACAAGCCGCTAGGCGCGGACTCGACGACCTGGCGGAACCGGGCTTCACCGGCGCGGCTCTCCTGTTCCGCGTGCTTATGTTCGATCGCCAGCCGGGCCAGGTGCGTCGCCGTCCGGATGAGTTCCAGCTCGCGCAATCCCGGCCGCCTCGGCGTGCGGTAATACATGGCGAAGGTGCCGAGCGCGCGCCCTCCGCTGGAGAGGATGGGCGCCGACCAGCAGGCCCGCAGTCCATGCTGGAGGGCGAGGTCCCTGTAGTCGGCCCAGAGGGGATCGACGGCGATGTCCTCGACGATCACCGTCCGCTTGGCGTAGGCGGCGGTGCCGCACGAACCGACCGCCGGCCCGATGGCCACCCCGTCGATGGCCGCGTTGTAGGCGTCCGGGAGGCGCGCCGCCGCCGCGCACCGAAGCCGCGTCCCCGACGCGTCGAGCAGGAGGACGGACCCGAGCATGTCCGGCGCCTGACTTTCCACCATCCGCACCAGCGCATCGAGCGTCTCGGCGAGCGGCGCCGGACTGGCGACCTGCTCGAGAATTCTCGCGCTCCCGGCCGTCAGCTCTTCGGCCCAATGCCGTTCGACCGCTTCCTCGATCAGTCGATCGCGGCTGACTTCCAATTCCTTCGTGCGAGACTCGACGCGCCGTTCCAAGTCGGCCTGGATGACGTGGAGCGCCTCTTCGGTCCGCTTGACCTCGGTCACGTCGACGGAAAAGACGATCACGCCGGCGACGCGACCCGCTTCATCCAGGGAGGGAATCTTGTCGGTGCGGACGATCCGTTTTTCGCCGGACGCGGTGGTGTAGGGCTCGAGAATGCCCAGTTTCGGCTTGCCGGTCGCGATGACTTCCAGGTCGTCACGATGATAGGCCGCCGCTTCTTCCGGGTAGAGTTCGTAGCTGGATCGGCCTTCCAACGCGCCGACCGGTTGATTGAGAGAGTCTGCGGCCGCCTGGTTGAGCCGCAGAATGCGGTTCTCTCGGTCCTTGTACCAGATCATCGCGGGCACCGCGTCCAGCACCATCCGCCGTTCGCGCTCCAACGCGCGCAGGCTGGCGGCCCGCGCATCCGCTTCGTCGCGCGACCGCACCAATCTCCGGGCGCCCCAGTACAGCACCAGGCTGACCAGGCTGCCCGTGCACGCGGCCGCAGCGACGAGAGGATCGACCAGGGAGCGCCACGCCCTCGGCTGAGGGTTGAACACCAGGAGCCACTGTCGGCCGGCCACCGTGAGCGACATCGAGAGCGCCTCGCCGGGCGGCCGATCACCCGCGTCGGCCGGTGTCGCGAATTGTGAGGGGTAGAGCCGGCGCGTCGGGGAGGGGGCCGGGCCGTCATAGACGGCCAGCATCGGCCGGTCGTCCGCCGCAAGACTCCCGAGGCCATCGACGAGATCGCCGATCCGGATCGGCGCGTAGGCCAGCCCCTTCAGCGCCTGTTTCCGCTGCGCGTCGGCGCGCGTTGCGCCGTCTCCGGCATAGATCGGCACCAACAGCAACACCCCGACCTGGCGGGATCCGGTGATCTCCTGAACCAGCGAGAGGGGCCCGGTGAGGGTCGGATGCCCGCTCTGGATCGCCTCTTCCAGCGCCGCCCGGCGGACCGGATCGGTCGCGATGTCATAGCCGAGCGCCGCGCGATTGCGCTGATCGCGAGGTTCGAGGAGCATGACGGGGTAGTATTCGTCGCGCCGTCCCGGCGGCCAGACCGCGAAGGACGCGCTCCCCGCGCCGCCCGCCGAGGCCGTCAGTCGCTGATAGTCTTGGTGGCGCAGCCGCTGGATATAGCCGACTCCCAACATCCCCGGATAGCGGAGCGGGACGTTCAGACGTTCGACATACTCCCGGAATTCACGCCTGGATCGGACCTCATCGACGGAGAAGAGCGCGGCGGTGGCCCGGAGGATCGACGACGCCGACTCCACGCGTTCCTCCAGTTCATGCCTGATCTGCGCCGCCGCCTGTTCGAACCGCGCGCGCCGCATGTCTTCGCTGGAGCGCTGCAGAAGCCAGGCGACGACCAGCGTGAGCGTCATCGCCCCGAGCAAGATCAGAAGGGGCAGCGCACGGCGCGTCCGCAGCCCGCTGCCGAGGCGAGGCGCCACTCTGGTCGGCGTGAAATCGGTCACGGAAAATCCCCCCTCGCTCGGCCTCGTCGGTTCTGCCGAGACCGGCGCGCCACTGAGCTCTGCCGGGCGCGTCTGCTCTCGCCCCCCCTTCACTGGGTCACGCGTGGATACACACGTCCAGTTTCTTCATCGCACAATCCTGGGGGAATTCCTATCGGGGATTTCCTGGTCCGGGCGTCGGATCAATCCTGAAAGGCAGAAAAAATGGAAAAAAAGGGGACAGTCCCCTTTTTCGAGGCCTGAAACCGGAAATGCTGAACGCGGAAGGCTG
>CAYZTJ010000036.1:0-6615 GCA_964481215.1 uncultured Nitrospira sp.
TGGGGGTCGTACCTCTATGGAAAGCACGGGCAATCTTGTCCCAAGCTGGATTACTCTCTCAAGTCAACACACTCGTCCAGAATTCTGGCAATCCTGTGTGGCAGGAAGCGTGGGAGTACGCGGGGGAAATTCACCGTGACAGTCAAATGGTGATTACCCTAGGGGCAGCGTTAGGACTCACCCCAAATCAGATTGACGCGATGTTCGTGCAAGCAACCGCTTTGTCGATTTGAGGGTGTGAACTATGGCGACACTGATAGCCAATGCCAGCGCCGATTTTACGGGTGCATCGACGTGGGCGCTGGCCGCCACGGGCACGGGCTCATCACAGACGACGATAATTAACTCAACAGCATCAACGACATCCTATGTTTACAGCCCCACGTTTACGATCACCAATGGTGAGGTGCTTGATGGAGTGCTGATTTATATCGCGCGCAGCAACAGCTCGACGGGAACATTTTCGGTCGCGCTCTCCGATGACAATGGTGTCACTGCGACCAGAGAGGTCACGGTCAACATCACCGATCTCGTTGCGGTGTCACCCGCAGGGGTTGCCAATCTCGGCTGGTATTTTTTCAAATTCGGATCGACGCTTACGGCAGATGGCGGCACCGACTATCGCATCGGGGTCAAATCCAGCTCGTCGGGTACGGTCACTATATATCGCTCCGCAACCACCGCAGACTGGGCGCACATCATTCGCACGACGGCAGCGGCAACGGCAGCGGCAGCCGACAATCTCTACCTGTGCGGCGAGTTCGTCGGCGCGGGATCGATCACGACGATCACCGTGACCATGAACCAGACGGCGGCCACCGATTACGGCACGCTCGACATCGGCGCCAGCGGGGTGCTAACCTGGGGCACCACGGCGGCGACCAATTACATTCTGCAACTCAGCGGCAATCTCAACGTATGGGCGGGGGGTACGTACAATCAGGGCACCGTTGCCACGCCCGTCCCCAGGGATAGCACGGCTACATTGCAATTCGATTGCGCAGCTGATGGTGATTTTGGTTTGATCATCAATGGTGCCGGTACCTGTGTGTTACAGGGGTTGTCGCGCACATCCGGTAAAAATATTGATCGATGCTTACTCAACACCGACGAAGCGGTCAACAGTACATCACTCGGCGTCGATACCGACACTGGGTGGCTTGACAATGACCGAATTGCGGTTGCCTCGACCACACGCACGGCAACGCAGTGCGAGACGGGCACTCTTAATGGCAATGCCGGGTCTTCCACGCTGACTGTTGATGGATTCGCGGGAGCAGGTGGGGGTCTCGCTTTTGCACACTCTGGGACAAGCCCCACGCAAGCCGAAGTCATTCTGCTGACTCGTAATGTCGTGGTGAGGTCAGTTTCGACGACCGCAATGGCCTATGTGCATGTGGCAGCTCATGGTAACCTCAATGCGGATTGGGTCGAGTTTAGGTATCTCGGAACCAATACCACTCAAAAACGAGGGGTTGAGCTTGCTACCACGACCGGCACGGTGACGCTGGATTACTGTTCGATTTGTGATACAGAAGCAGGGGGGCTTTATCTCACGGGATCGTCTCTGACGGGCACCCTCACCGTTACCAATCTGGTGTTATGGAATGTATCTAATACAACGAGCATAGCCTCAATCAGTGTCAGCGCTACGACCGGCGTTCCTGTGCTGACCAACATACTGCTGATCTACCAATCAACAATTACCGCGGCGGTTTCTATTTCAGATGCTGGGTTAACTCTCAACGGATTGGTGCTCGTAGGAGTAGGTGGTAATGCTCTTACCCTATCTGACACTGGAGCAACGATAGGGTCTATATCTAACATTACCATCCACAGCGGATCTAACGCTGGTTTAGCATCTACAAGTGCAACTGGCACTATATCCAACCTTACAGTGTGGAGGCAAAATGGTACGGGAATAAATCTGAATAGCGCCGCAGCTGATCTAGTTTTTGACGGGATGGTGCTTTTTGGGAACAGCAGCCCCAATATTACATTAACCTCTGGTCGCTATACCATACTCAACCTTGTTTCGAACGGGGACTCGACGTTTTCAACGGCCAACGGTATGTCTGTTAGCTCGAATTACGATTTAACACTTATCTCCCCCGATTTCTCGACAGCCTCCGGCATCAAAACTGCTCACACCAATGATATTAGCGTGAGCGCCCCCGCAATAGGTGACCTCACTATCATTAACGGTAAACTAGGGGCGGCGACAGAGGTCGCAACGCAAACTAACATGACCTCAAATGCGATTATAACCTCTCAAAAACACGATCAAACGGCTGAGAATCACAAGTATTGGAAGATGGGGGGTACAGGCCAGACAGACTCTACAATCAAGCGGGGGACCAAACCTAGTGAACGCCTGACCCCCAATTCTACGGCTAACAAGATGAAATCGGGGACACGACGAGTTCCTGTCAGCTCGGGGCAAGCTGTTACGATCTCTTCTGACGTCAGAAAATCCACTTCTGGGGACGGGGCGGCGTATACGGGAGCCCAGCCCCGCTTAATCCTGAAGCGCAATGACGCAGTTGGGGTTACATCTGATACAGTGATCGACACGATGACGGCGTCCACGGGATCTTGGGAAACACTGACCGGCACCACAGGAACAGTCACGGACGATGGCGTGCTGGAGTTCTACGTGGACTGTGATGGGACTGCCGGGTGGTCTAACGTGGATAACTGGGCAGCAAGCGTTGCTTAACGTTCAAGAGTGCCCTGCGTAGTAGAACCTTTAGGAGGCACTCTTGGCCGACAACACGACTCTTAATTCGGGAACTGGTGGTGACATCATCGCTTCCGATGATATCGGAGGTATTAAATTTCAGCGGGTAAAGCTGGTTCAAGGGTCGGATGGTGTTAATGACGGGGATATTTCTAGTGCCGCCCCCCTTCAAGTTACTTTAGCTAATGGTTCGGTCCCCACACACGGGGTAACATTGGCGGCAGGAGCCGCTGCTATCGCTAAGGCCGAAGACGTTGCATCGGCTAATGCAGATGTTGGCGTTCCCGCGATGGCGATTAGAAAAGCCACTCCGGCCAACACGTCCGACACGGACGGCGATTACGAGATGCTCCAAATCTCTGGGGGAAGGCTGTGGGCGTCAGTTACGATTGATGCGGCTCTCCCAGCTGGCACCAATAATATCGGTGACGTCGATGTTCTGTCTGTCCCCGCCCCTTTGAACGTTGTGGGGAACGGTACAGCAGCTGCGGCGATGCGAGTAACTGTTGCAAGCGACTCTACAGGTGCGATCAACGCAGTCGGGACTTTTGTCACATGTAGTACGGATATTACTCGCCCCGCAGATACGACGGCTTACGCTGCCAACGATGCTCTTTCCAATTCTACGTCTGCCCCCACGACGGGGGGGTTCACGTTATCGAACGCAGCGAGACAATCAGGTGGGTCAGGAATCATCACTGACGTCATCGTGACCAGCAGCAACGATCCTGCTACGACGCTCCAAGGAGAAATTTGGATATTCGATGAGGCGGTCACCAACATCAACGACAACGCTGCGTTTGCCGTGTCGGATACGGAAATCAAAACGTGCGTGGGTAAAGTTCCCTTTACGCTTGAGGATGCTGGAAACAATGGATTCTACCACGCCCAGAATTTAGGGATCGGATTCACGTGTGTGGGATCAGCTGATCTTAGGTTCCTAGTTAGAGTCAAGAATGCTTATACCCCCGCCAACGCTGAAGTCATCACGGTCGTTGTTAAGATCTTGCAGGTGACTTGATGCAGCACTCTAAGCAGCGGCTCTTTGAGATGTTGATTCGGCCGCTGCCTCGTGTGCCGTCTGTGTTCCCCATTTATAAGACGACACTGACTGATACGGCCAACGCCAACTCGTCTACTTTCAATGCGGTGGATATCGGGGTCCCGCACCCCAAAAGATTGATCGTGTTGGCCGTATTTCATGGGGTCGCTGCTGCTTGTACGGCGACGATCAATAACACTAACATGCACCGTATTCAGAATACGGCACATGAATTTGCAATTTTTCACCTGCAAGTTCCAGTGGGGACCACAGCGGACATCGTGGTCACAGCGACGAGCTCGATTAGAAAGGCGGTGTCTGTTTATGTGGCGTACCCCAACAACCCGATTCCTTTGGACTCAGCGACTGCTACCGCGAACACCACAACAAACGCCAACGCAGCAGATCAGAAAGTGCAGGCCAATGGGTTTCTCATCTATTCCGGGGGTCAGCTTGCGACGTTGGGGACGTTCACGACGACTTGGAACGGAACAGACGCCGTTGTCGAAGACGTCGATGCCCAGTTAGAAGCCGCTTCATCTTATACGGCAGGGCATATCAACATCACGAATAGTACCGACGTTAGTGACTTGGATATGGCGGAATCAACCTCGGGGACTAAGCGCCTCGTCGTTGGGACGTGGGGGCCTCCTCCGGGGTACTGATAGATGCTCCTTACGCTCCTCCACCAGAACCTCGATACCAACAACGTCAATGCCAACGTCACAGGTGTATCCGCCACAGGTTCGGCGGGGACACTGACAGTTATTACGGGGGCAAGGGCAACCCTCACAGGTGTCGCTGGTACGGGTGAGCCCAGCCTCGCCACCCTTATTTTAAGCAGGGATGAATACAACTATTGGATCAACGGTGAGCCTAATCGAGGTATTCGCTCAGGGGTCGATACGACCTCTGGGGGGTACTGGAGTAATGGCCAACCTATTATGGCGATCTTCTCTGAAGGCGCCAGTACGAGTGTCACCGCTAACTTAACTGGAGTTTCAGCAACAGGATCCCCCGGCACTGTCACAGCGACTGCCGCATCGGGAACAGGTGTCGGCACGGCGTCGGGTGTTGGTACAGCGCTTGGCGTCGCGGGCAGTGTCGGCAACGCCAGCGGTGTAGGCGTTGCGTCTGGTGTCTCGGGTAGCGTTGGTGCTGCGTCGGGCGTGGGCTCGACAACGGGTCTTTCTGGTTCCTCAGGCAACGCGCCGGGTGTTGGCGCCGCGACAGGCCGTTCGGGCAGCAGCGGCCTTACCTCGGGCACCGGAACGGCAACCGGCGCGGCCGGAAGTGTCGGTAACGCCAGCGGTCTAGGCGTTGCAGCAGGTGCTGCGGGCAGCGTTGGTGCTGCGAGCGGAGCCGGCACAGCGTCCGGCATCAGTGAAGCGGGTTCCGTTGGCTCTGCCGCTGGCGCGGGTTCCGCAACGGGTGTTGCCGGGAGCGCGGGCCAAGCGACCGGGACAGGCGCCGCGGTCGGTTGGTCTGGCTCGATCGGCCAAGCAAGTGGCGTTGGCACTGCAACGGGCCGCGCTGGATCAGTTGGCTCTGCGTCTGGTCTCGGTGTTGTCAGTGGCGCCAGCGGTGCTCAGGGCAATGCCCTCGGCTCGGGTACGGCCACGGGTGCTGCAGGCAGCATTGGTAGCGCCTCAGGGACGGGTACTGCATCTGGTGTCAGTCAGGCCGGTTCGATCGGGTCAGCGTCGGGAACCGGAGCGGCATCGGGTGTCGCCGGCAGTCAAGGCATTGCGTCGGGTATTGGCACCGCAAATGGCCAGGCTGGCAGCCACGGTGCAGCGAGCGGTACTGGCGCAGCTTCGGGGCAGGCTGGTTCCGTTGGCCAGGCCGCGGGTCTTGGATCGGGCGCGGGTGTTGCTGGGTCGACTGGCAGTGCAACAGGCACGGGCACTGCCGACGGTTTTGCAGGATCAGTTGGCAGTGCTGCCGGCGCCGGCGTCGCGACAGGCGTATCCGGTGTCGCGGGCAGTGCGGTTGGCGCCGCGAGTGGCACGGGAACCGCGACGGGCGTTGCCGGAAGTGTCGGCACGGCGGTTGGATCAGGTGATGCCAATGGTGTTGCGGAGCGGTCGGCGGTTGGTGGTCGGCGTCGCACAGAGGTTGCCGACGTCGTCTGGATCGATGACCCGAGGCACCCGCGTCATCCAGAGTATGCGGCGCCTGAGCAGCGACCAGAGCCAGAGACATCAAGAGCGACCACGGCAACGGTTGTACCTCTGGTGGCGAAGCCGAAGGCAGCTAGTGCCGATTACACGGTTGAGATCGCCTTGCTGATGCTGGCGGCGTGACGGAGCAGAGCCATATGCAGTGAATGAAGAGCAGGCCGCCTGCATCAAACGATAACAGCCTAGGTTTGCTGTCACTGAAGTGACGCCAGTGCGCGTTGAACCCAGACGAGGAGACTGATTGAGAGAGCGGCACGATCCGCAGCGGCTTGCTGCGGCGTCTGATGCTGTGACGACCGCTGAGCGGCTCGAGCAGCTGATGGCCGACGGAGCCATCCGAGGGTTTTTTCAGACCCAGATCGATCAACTAACCGACGAAATAATCGCAGCCCCGGTTGGCGCCGACGATGTGAGGCGCCACGCCGCGCTGCGCATCCAGGCGCTGCAGTGGCTGCAGGACCAGATCCAAAGCGCCATTCAGTCGAAGCCGGCGCACCTGAAACTTCTGAGAGAGGTGAAGACCCCATGAGTGACCAACTCGCAAACGGTGCCAACGACGGCACGATTGAAGGTGCGGTGCAGGCGATGGCCGGCCTTAACTTCGATGCTCCGGCAGACCAGGACAACCTGATCTCGTTCGAGCAAGCCCG
>CAYZTJ010000036.1:6625-24515 GCA_964481215.1 uncultured Nitrospira sp.
CTAACGGTCAGTATGATACCTGGGCGCAGCAGCAGGCGCCGAACGGCCAGCCGCAACAGCAAGCTCAACCGCTGCAACAGCAAGCCGCTGCCCAAGAAGATGCCACATCGGCTGAAGAGCAGTTCTTTGAGATTGATGCCGATACCGAGGGCGGCGAAAAGCAGCGCATTCCGGCCGCCGATGTCTGGCAGGGCTATCAGGAACGCGAGCAGCTCCGCAATGAGCTCGCTGAGATGCGCAAACAGGTGACACCGCCGGCCGAATATGATCGTCAGATCGCCGAGACGGTCACAGCGCGCACGCAGTTGATGCGTCAGATGCAAACCTATGCCGCGATGCTGAAGCCGCAGATGCCAAACGCGGAGCTGCTGAACCAGGCATCGCCGAACTACAACCCCGATCAGTATTACCGCCAGTACACGCTCGCCCAGCAGATGGAGCAGCAGCTGGCGCATGTGCGTGGTGAGTACGAGCAGTTGGAGGCTGAGAATTCGAGGCAACAAGAGGCTCTGATGCAGGCGCGGATCTCGCGCGAGAGGAGCAGGCTTGCTGAGATCTGGCCCGAGGTGACGCGGGACGCTGCAAAGGCCCAAAAGGTCCGAGAGGTAGCGGCGCGGGTGTACGGCATCGACGAGAAAACGTTCCGGGAGACCGTTGACGCCCGATTCTATCACATCCTTCGAGATGCAATCCGGCTTCAGGACATGCTCGCTGCTCAAATGACGGCCGCCAAGGTTGTAACGAGCAAGCCGCGCCTGACGCGGGCCGCCGCTCGAGCCCCGGACACTGCGAAACAGATGCAGTTTTCCACCAATATGCAGCGGCTTTCCAGGACCGGCTCGCTTGATGATGCGGCCGAAGCGTTGGGAGGCCTGCTCTAAGCAGGAGGCACAGCTATGGCTGTACCAACCAATACCGTCCAGACGTTTGCTCAGATCGGCATTCGCGAGCAACTCAGCGACGTGATCACGAACATCGCGCCCGAGGAAACGCCGTTCTACGCGCTCTGCCGCAAGGGCGTGACCAAGTCCCGCACGCCGGAATGGCTGCGTGACACGCTGCCGAACCCCGATCCGGCGAACGCCAACGTTGAAGGCGACGACGCGACTGGCGACAACCTCGGTCAGCCGGACCGGCTGAAGAATGTCGTGCAGCTCTTCGACAAGACGGCGATCGTTTCGGATACCGCCAACGCGGTGGAGACGGCCGGTCGCGAGAATGAATTGAAGTACGTTCTCGCCAAGGCCGGTAAGGCGGCCAAGCGCGATGTCGAGATGCGGATCTGCGGCAACTATGCATCTGCTCTCGGTAACGCGTCCACGGCCGGCACCATGGCTGGGTTCGAAGGCTGGATCACCTCCAACGTCGATCGCGGTGCAACCGGCGCGAATGGTGGCTACAGCTCCGGCACCGGTCTGGTGACGGCGGCGACCGACGGCACTGCGCGGACGTTTACCGAAGCGCTGCTGAAGGGTGTGATCAAGAAGATCTGGGACGCGGGCGGCGAGCCGTCGACCATCATGCTCAGCGGTTCGAAGAAGCAGACCGCTTCGACGTTCCCCGGTATCGCGTCTCAGACCAACGACATCAACGGGCAGAACAAGGTGCTCGTTTATGGCGCGACCGACATTTACCGATCGGACTTCGGTCAGCACAAGTTCGTGCCGAACCGGTTCGTCGGTGCCAGCGGTACGCGCACAGCGACCAACGGCCTCTATCCGGGCCAGACGGCGCTGATCATGACGCCCAGCACGTGGGAGGTGAAGTTCCTGCAGCCGTGGGCAACAGTGCCGCTGGCTCGCACGGGTCACGCCGAGAAGCGCCTGCTCAAGGCCGAGCTCACGCTCTGCTGCAAGGAAGAGCGTGCCAACGGCGTCGTGGCGGATCTGCTCTGAGGCAACTGAGGGGACGGGGCTTTGGTCCCGTCTCCTCCTTTTGATTGAGAGGGCGAATGCCGAAAACGATCAAGATCGATCTGACCAAGCGGGTCACCGAATTCATGCCGCTCGAGCGGCTCGATATCTCCGATGGCCACGGCGGCGTGCACCGCCATGGCGCTGTCGTCGAGCTCCCCGATGATGTTGCTGGAGCGTTTCTTGAGGCAGGTCTCGGGCATATAGCAACTGCCGAGCATGTGCAGAAGGCAAAGCAGGAGGCGCTTGACGCAGCGGATGCTCGGCGCATCGCCAATGACAAGGCGAAAGCAGAATGGCGCATGGCCATCCACGATTCTATGCCACCTGAGCTGAGGCAAGCGGCACAAGAGAACGAGGAAGTCACGGAAATCTATCTCGCGGGGCTTATGGAATCAGACGGGCAGCCGATCGAAGGAGCTGATACGGCGGAGACCGATCAACCCCGCCGTCGCGGCCGTCCACCCAAGCAGGTGCTTCAATGAGCAAACGGTTTTTCGACTACGATCCTCTGACCGGCAAGACGGAATGGTTCGAGGATCTGGGCAAGGACGGCTTCGCGATCCATTCGGAGATGGATGTCGAGCCGATCCTCGAGGCCAACAAGGCCCGGCAATCCATGGGGCGGGCCTACTACGCCAAGGACCCGGATATGTGGCACCTTGCATCGGTCCCCAACATTCTGCTTCTGCAGTGGGCACAGGAGTATGGCATCCCGCCCGACAAGGTGTTTTCGGATGAGTTCGCCGAAATCACCGGCCGCAAGCTCGCATCGAGCGAGTTCCGCTATCTGAAGACGGCGGACGTGCGTCTGTGAGCATTCAGGACTACGACACCCTGAAAAGCGCGATCCAAACCTGGGTTGCGCGCCGTGACACGAACTTTACCGGCCAGATTCCGACCTTTGTCGCGATGGCCGAGGAACGGATGTATCACGGCTCTGGTAAGGACGGAGAGCCGACCTATACCGCGCCGATCCGGTCGCGTGTGCTCGACTCCAGCACCTCGCTGACGGTAACGGACGGCGTTGCGACGATCCCAGACAACTGCCTGGACATCACCAAGGTCTATCCGAAGGGTGCGCGCGGCGGAATGGAGTACTTGCCGCCGGAGCGGTTTGAGATCGCTCAGGCCAACGTCTTTGGATCAGACGCGCTTTATTACACGGTGCTGGGGAGTTCGCTGCTGGTGCATCCGTCTCCGGCAGAGATTGATCTCGAATATGTCATTCGGCATCCGGCCATCACTCAGACGGTGCCGACAGGTCCGCTGATCATCGCGCATGGGTTAATCTATCTCGAGTGCTGCCTGTTCGAGGCGTTCTCGTTCGAGCGCAACGTGGAGTTAGCCTTGGGGCATTTGGCCAAGGCGCGGGCGATGATCGATGGCGTCAACCGGCAGGCCAGCATGGCGCGGTTCGCCGGGAGGCTGTCTGTCAAGGTGCGGAGGCATATTCCTTAATGGATCTGATGGCTCAGGAGGGATCTGTCTGGGATCGCGATACTCTGCTGCCGTTCGCGCGGGGGGTGCTGCCTTGATCCCCTTCGGGCCCTGGCACCCCGACAAGGCTGCAATCAACACGCAGGTCTGCCGGGAGGCGGTCAACTGTCTGCCTGGCGCGGCAGGTTTCCGGCCATCAAAAGGCTTGGCGCCACTATCATCGGCCTTGACGGGAGATTGTCTCGGCGCTGCTGTGGTGCTTAAAGCTGACGGCCAGATCTCGGCTTTCGCCGGAGACGCAACCAAGCTCTACAAGCTGGATACGTCATTAGTCTGGCAAGATGTGTCACGGCTGGTCGGCGGTCCCTACGCATCCGGCGCCGGCGAGCGCTGGCATTATACCGCTTATGGCGACCTAGTGCTCGCCACGACGATCGCCGATGTGATCCAGGTCTACGATCTGGCATCGTCGACGAACTTTACCGCGCTTGGTGGTAGTCCGCCCCGGTGCCGCTATATCGACGTCGTGCGAGACTTTGTGGTGGTCGGCGGCATCTTCCAGAACGAGCGCCGGGTGCAGTGGTCAGGACTCGGCAATCCGACATGGTGGACACCAGGCGGCATCTCGAGCCAGTCGTCGGACTACCAGGACATTCCGTCCGGCGGGCCGGTGCGCGCTGTGATCGGCGGCGAGGTCGGCTACGCGTTCCAAGCGGCGAAGGTCAACCGCATGACCTACGTACCGGGAGCCGCTGAGATCTTTCAGTTCGATGAGATCGAAGGCGCGAGGGGACTTGCGGCGCCGAATAGCATGACCCGTGTCGGGCGGCTGGCGTATTACCTTGCCAAGGACGGTTTCTACGAGTTCGACACGGCGACCGGTGCCTCGAAGCCGATCGGCGTTGGCAAGTGGGGCAACTGGTTCATGGCTGACATCAAGGCTGGCACAGAGGCTCTGGTGTTTGGTGGCTCTGATGCCTCGCAGCGCATGGTGTACTGGTCCTATATCCCGTTGTCATCGAGCAGTGCCATTCCGGTGCGCACCCTGTGTTACTCTTGGGAATACGATGAAGCGACGATTTCGATGGACAATGTGCCGATCACCGCGCTGGCGCAGTGGCTCACACAGGGCGTGACACTCGACACGATGAATGCGTTCGGCAATCTGGACACTCTGCCGCTGTCTCTCGACAGCCCGGTGTGGCGCGGTGGCGCCGGCGCGTTGGGGCTGTTCTCGGGCGATCGAAAGCTGTCGTTTTTCTCCGGCGCGACGTTGCCGGCCTCGATCGTGACGGCGGATGGGCAGAAGTCGACCCGAACATTCGTCTCGGGCACGCGGCCGCATTTTGACACGTCGAGCGTTCGGGTCGCGCTTGCCGCGCGGGAGCGGGACAGCGATGCGGTGACCTATGAGACGGCCGAGATGATGGAAGATACCGGGATCTGCCCGGCCCATGTCTCGGGCAATCTGATCCGGGCCAAGATCACGACGGATACCGGCGCGACGTGGACGCAGGGCAAGGGGCTTGAGACCAATCCCAACCCAAATGGGAGCGGGTCGCGGTGAGAGAGGTGCCGCCAATCGGCGCGACGATCCGGGATACCATCTTCGCCATCAACCAGCTGATCCGGGGCAGGTCGAATGCGGCAGGCCAGGTGACGCTGACGCCGAGCGCGACCACGACCACGATCTCGAGTGATCTGTTCAACGGGAACGCCAAGATTTTGCTGTCGCCAATGACGGCGACAGCCGCCGCAGCTCTGGCTACTACGCACGCCGTCGTTTCAACCGCAGGACTTGTGACCATCACCCATGCCAACAGCCCAAGCACAGACCGCACCTTCGCCTACCTCGTCATTGGTGGTTGAGACACTGGTGCCGGTGGATCCGGCCCGAATTGCGGAGATCTTCGGCGTGGTGCAGCCGTTCTTCGAACGGCTCGTTCAGCGCTCCGATAACCGCTATAGCATGCCGGGGCTCTTGAAGCTGATAACATCTGGCGAGTGGCTTCTCTGGCTCGTGTGGGACGGGTCCGTCGTGCGGGCCATCGTAGCGACTGAGCTCTATTTCGATGTGGCGGGCAACAAGCGCTGCGCGATCAAGTTCTGCACGGGCCGCGACGCTGAGCGGTGGGTGCATCTCCTCGGCCAGATCGAAGCCTACGCCCGCACTGAAGGCTGCACGAGGCTCGACATGACGGCGCGCAAGGGCTGGGCCCGGAAGTTGAAGGACTACCGCATGACGCACGTGTTGCTCGAAAAGGAGCTCGTCTGATGCCGGGCGACAAGAAGACGACGACGACCAAGAGCGAGACGCAGCCCTGGGCGCCGGCTCAGCCGCTGCTCAATGACGTGTTGAGCAAGGCGCAGACGCTATCTGGCAACACGGCAAACTTTACGCCGCAGTTTTCAGATGCGACGCGCGGTGCGATCGATCGGATTGAAGGGCTTGCGAACCAGCCCGGGTCGGCGCAAGGGTTTTTGACCAATGCGGTCGGCAAGTATGGGCAAGGGTTCGATACCGGTGTCGGGTCTCTGATCGATACCGCTTCGGGCAACATGCTGGGACGCAATCAGTATCTCGACCCGGTGCTGACACGATCGAACCAGATCGTGGCGGATCAAGTGAACGGGCAGTTCAGCGGTGCCGGGCGGTATGGCTCCGGTGCTCATCAGGGCGTTCTCGCGGACCGGATCTCAGCCAACACCAACAAGGCGTTGCTCGACAATTACAACACCGAGCGACAGAACATGCTGAATGCGTCGAACACGCTCTATGGTGCTGGTGCGCAAGGCGCAGCGGCGGCGGGCGCATTGGACCAAGCCAATCTGTTGCCCGCACAGTTGCTCGCCCAAGCGGGTGCAGCGCGAGATCAGATCTCAAATGCGGAGCGAACGGCGCCGATGTCGGCGGTGGAGTGGGGTGCAAAGATCGGAACACCTATTGGCGGGCTTGGCAATCAGAGCAGCGCAACGCAGACCGTGAGCACGCCGGCGAATACACTGGGCATGATCGGAGGCGGGATCATGGGCGGCATCGGATTGGCGACGGGCAACCCGATGCTGGCCCTGAATGGGTTCGGAAGCGCGGTTGGCATACAGAATGCAGGCGCTGGCATGCCAACCAAAGGCGGGTTCTTCGGGAATGGCATAGGGCCCTGGCAGACGACAGTGTTCCCGGCGTAAACGATGACCTCTCTCACCTCGTGGGCGAGCCCCAACGGACAGAAGTGGACCGTCTCACCCGACGCGGTGCCGCACCTTCAGCCGTTCTTTCAGCGTTTGAACGAGCTCTATCCGCAGTATCAGTCGCTTGGCGGCTATGCCAACCGGCCCATGCGCACGCTGGACGGACGCAACCTCGGCGGCACCAGCACGCATGCGTCAGGCTTCACGCTCGACATCAAGGCACCGGATCACGTTTTGAAGCAGATGTCGCAGGAGTTCCCTGCGGTAAAGTGGGGCGGCACCTTCAAGAGCCACTACGACCCGGTGCATTTCGAGTTCAGTCCGGCAGCACAGCCATCGTTGCCGAAGTTGAGCCTGCTTGATCCCGAGACCGGCCAGCCCCGATCCGCACCACAAGCCGACCCGACCCCGCCCGCATCAGGACCAAAACCCATGCTCTTGGATGGACAACCACAGCGCGAGCCGACGTTTCTGGAAGGCATGGCCGGCCGGATGCAGAACCCGTTGTTCATGGGTGGTCTCGGCATGTTCCTCGACGCGGCCAAGGGTGGGAGCGGTGTCTCTGGATGGTCAGCGGGAACGCAGGCGTCAAATTCAATGCTCGCGCAGCAGAAGGCCATTGATGAGATGCGCCGAGCTGCGGTGCAGCGCGAGGCAATGCGGAAGCTGTTGGAGGATTCAAGCAGCGACATTGCCAAGTCGGCGCCGCCACTGTTGACCCAGCTGGTTCGCGCAACGGGAGACCCAACGCCGCTCATTCAGCATCTGACCAAGCATCCGGAGATGCAGCTCGAGCGGGACAAGATGGCGGCTCAGAACCGGCTGCTTGATCTCAAGGCCAAGGAAATTGAGCAAGGCGGCAAGCCCAAGGTGATGACCGACCAGACCGGCAAGGTCATTCGGGTTGGCGGAGATGGCGCGGTTGAGCTGCTGCATGATCCCGACTCTGTCGAAGCGCGCCGACGCAACATCATGTCGTCGGGGCTCGATCCCGCCTCGACTCAGGCCAAGGTCTACATGGCGACGGGGAAGATGCCGCGTGAGGATCAACAGCCGCTGACCGCGACCGACAAGAAAGCGATCCTTGAGGCGGACGAGGCGGTGATGAACGCGGAGGGCGTGCTCCGCAATCTCAACGAGGCGCTGACCCTGAGCAAAAAAGCTTATACCGGCCCGACCGCAGGTGTTCGGGGCTATGTTGGGTCGCTGTTTGGTGGCGAGGCGGGCGAGGCCACAGAGAACTTATCGAACGTTGTAACGTCAAACGCTCTGCAAAGCCTGAAAGCGATCTTTGGCGGCAATCCAACGGAAGGCGAGCGCAAGATCCTGCTTGATATCCAGGGCTCAGCTAACAAGGCGCAACACGTGCGCGATGAGATCTATAATCGCGCCATGATGCTGGCGGAGAAGCGGCTCGAGTTCTACAGGCAGCGCGCTGCGGAAATGAGGGGCGGGAATTATTTTAAGGACCCGAAAGCCGCAACGGCGCCTCCTGCGGAACCTCAAGCGCCGGCGAGCAATGCGCTACCCGCGCGGGCAAAACCGCCTGCAGAAGCCATTGAGATGCTGAAGCGCAATACATCGATGGAGCGGCGCAAACAGTTTGATGCGATCTTCGGCGCTGGCGCTGCGGATACTGTTCTTAGGGGCAACTGATGGCCGATAATCCGTTTGAGCGGTTCGCGATCCATCAAGATATTCAGCCGCCAAGCAATCCGTTCAATCGGTTTGTCGTGGAGCGGCCCGAACCTGTGGGCAACATCAAGGCGGGCCTTGAAGGTGTGGCGCAAGGTGTCACCTTTGGGTTTGCCGATGAAATTGAAGGTGGTATCAAGTCGGCCTATCATAAGCTGACGGGCGACTCTCGATCACTGTCTGACCTTTATGCCGATGCCGTCGCCAGAGCGCGAGAGCGTGTTAAAGCCGCAAAGGACACCAACCCTGCAGCCTTCTACACTGGTGAAATTGGCTCAAGCCTTGCTGTCCCCGGGGGATTGGCAAAACTTGGTGTCAAAGGGGCTCTGGCCAATGCTTCCGGTCGTGGCCTGGGCGCTCGTACTGTGGCTGGCGCCAAGGAAGGCGCCGCCTATGGAGCTATCTCCGGCGCCGGACACGCTGATAGCGGCGTTGAAGCTACATTAGGCGGTGCCGCTTCTGGTGCTGCGTTGGGCGGCGTTATCGGTGCCGCCCTGCCAGGCGCCGTGGATGCGGTCAGCAACGTTGCCCGAGCCGCGACGGCACCGATTCGGGCGGCGATCAACCCGGAGGGCTTCTCTGCGAACAAGATGGCGGAGGCCGCCGCTCGCGATCTCTCTCGGGTCGATAATCAGGCTGGCGCCTATGCGGCGCGGCTCAGGGATCGGTTCGCTGAGATGTCGAGCGTCACGCCATCGGTGCGGGTGATGGATGTGGGTGGCGAGAACATGCGCGGCCTGATGCGGGCCGCAGCGAATGTGCCCAACCAGCAACGCGAGACCGCACGGCGCGCCCTTGATGCGCGGCAGAACAATCAATGGTCTCGGATCGAGTCGTCAGCGAATGAAGCGCTGGCACCAGGCCAGGTGTTCCAGAAGACGGTCGACGATTTGATCGCCTCCCGAGATCAAAAAGCGGCAACCCTGTTTAAGGTGGCGTTCCAGACTGAAACGCCGACCACACAGAAGCTCATCGATGTGCTGAACCGGCCGACGATGCAGTCCGTCGGTTCAAAGGTTGAACGTCGGCTGCTTGATGAAGGCAAGGAACTTCTGCCATCCAACAAGACGGAGTGGCTACATCGGATCAAGCTTGAGATCGACGATTTGATCGGCATGTCGAAGCGCGCCGAGCAAATGGGCAATACGCCTCAGGCCGGCTTCGATACAAAAACGTTGGTGACGTTGAAGAACGACTTTCTGAATGCAATCGACAATAAACCATATAAGTACGCCCTTCGCCAGTTTGCGGGGCCGTCTGCTCTGAAGACGGCCGCCGAGCAGGCTGAAGCAAACTTCATGAAGATGTCGGCGGAGGAAGTGAAGGCGACCCTCGGCAAGTTGTCAGCCTCGGAGCAGGAAATGTTTCGCCTTGGAGCGAAGCAGGCGCTGTTCCACCGTCTTGAGCAAGGAGCATCGACGCGAGATTTGACCGATGGCGTGTTTGCGGCACCGGCCATGCAGAAGAAATTGGCCGAGCTGTTTCCGGATCGCCAGTCGTTTCGCAAGTTCCAGAAGTCGTTGGTGGTCGAGGCCAAGATGGCGGACAGCCGCAAGGCCATGCAAGGCAATTCGACGACGGCCAAGCAGCTGGCCGAGGGCGAGCAGGCCGGCAAAGACTCACGGCTCGTCATGTCGGCGGTCAATGCGGCGATGAAGCCGTCGATGGAGCGGGCCATGTCGTTCCTGGGGCAGGCACATTCCCGAATGAGCGGTATTTCGCCGTCGGTTGCGAACGAGCTCATTCGCATGGGCATGTCAAAGGACCCGGCAGTGATCAACCAAATCGCAAGACAGGCAGCAGAGCGGGCCGCCTTGATTCCAGTCCGTCGAGCGCGCGTGTCTGAAGGGCTCATGGCCGGCGGGTCCGTGGGTGCGGGAGGCTACTGATGACCGATCTGATGGCCGGTGGCCCCGAACTGCGCAACGCCTCCCGCTATTCCTCGGTGCGCCCCTGGTGGGAGCGGCTCGGCAATGCGGCCCTGGACTATGGACCAATCCCGGCGCAAGCGTTGACGGGGTTGTTGATGCAGCCGGTGACGGCCGGCAAGGCGGTCGGTGAGGCGGCAGCCGATCCAACACTCCCGAACCTGACCAATGCCGGTGTGAATACGGCGATGGCGCTGTTTCAGCCTATGAAGGCGGCGGCCATCGCGGGCGCAGGGCTCGGCGCGGCCGGGCTGCAGCAGTGGATGCCTGACCTTCTGTCTGCAGCGTCGGCCGCGGATGGCCTTACTGAGGCGCAGGTCAGACGCATGGCGGAACTGCAGCGCAAGATTGATCGCGGCGACTGGAAATCCGGTGCCGAGCGCCGCGCGGTCGAGGCGGAGCTTGCCGATCTCAGACGCGTGCAAACCGAAATGGCGCTCGCCAAAAACAAAGGTGCGTCTGACGCGGCTGCGGCCCAGAAAGCTGCCGAACAGGCCGAATACAATCGACAGGTCGATGTCGCGGAGCAAAAGCGCAAAGCGATTGAGGGGACCGACACGTCATTCCGTGAAACACCGGTGGGGAAGGTCTACGACAAGCTCGGCGGGTTGACACCGATGGTCGCGGGGGTGGCCGGCGGCATGCTGGGGCGGATGGCGCATGGTGGCGGATCAGCCATAAAGAACTACGGCATCCCTGCTGCGGAGGGCACAGGCGCGGCCTTTGCAACGACCAACGCGCCGCTGTTCTATGACTCGTTCTCAACCCCGACGTTGAACCCGAAAAAAGAGGCGCTCGCGACCTATGCCCAGGAGCTGCCGCCCAATCATCCGCGCAAGCAGGAGATGGAGCAGCGGGCACAGGCGATGCCGTATCTCAATCCGGTGCAGCAGGCCGCGCGGGATGAGCTGTTCAGCCCTGGGGGCACAGCCCGGCGCGCTGTGGCGTCAGCAATCGAGGGTGGGCTTGGCGGCATTACGGGCGGTGCGGTGCCGAAGGCGGTGCAACGTGGTCTTGAAGGTGTTGGCGAGATTCCCGGAACCATCATGGCGGGCTACCATCGCGGCATGAACCGGGCTAGCGCGGAGCGCGCACTCGGGCAAGAGCTTGCTGATAGCGCTGCTCAGCGCGGTCGCGTTCAATCTGAAGCTCTGCGTCGGTCAGATGCGCCAGAGGCCATTGCTTCAGGTCCAGCGGCGGCACCGGCTCCGCCGTCGCCTCAACCGCCGTTGCCCGCGCCTTCGCAAAATCAATCGGTGCGCGCATTGCCTGATCCCACCAAATCGGATTGGCCCAAGCTATGGTCGAAGCCGGGGCAAGATGTCGTGGCCGAATATATCACAGCCAACCCCGGCGCGCCATTGTCGGCGCTCAAGGCACCACAGTTTGTGTCTCTATTGGCAGACAAGCTGCCACCGGGTGCGGCATTGCCGGCGCCATCGACCGCACGCGGTTATCTGCAGAGGCTCAATGCCGCGCTGCCTGAGAAACCGACCGTTCGCGACATGAGGGCGGCGATCAAGAAGAACCCGGGCTTGTTCGCGGTACCGGGCGCAGTTGGCGGTGGGCTCATGCTCATCGATGAGCCGTCGACGATGTCGGGGCTGCTGCCGTTCTAATACCTCACCTCTGTTCCGGCGTTCCTGAAACCTCGTGCTGAGCACCACGTTCAGCGCGCGAGACCCGTTGGAGCACTATGACCGACACGATCTTTGCCTGGTCACAAACGGCGGCATCGAATGCTAATGCCGATGCGTCGATTAATTGGGCGGAATTCCAGAACCCGGACACGGTGAACGATTCCGCACGCCAGATGATGAAGCGCGTGGCGGATCTGCTCGCCTCAAGCGCGCCGAAACAGACATCGACCGGAACCGCTACAGCCTATGTGGTCACATCACCAGCCGCGGGCGCAACGCTTCGGGATGGCGAGTCGGTAACGTTCATTCCGCATCTCTCGAATACGACAGCCTGCACGTTGCAGGTTGCGGGCCGGGCCGCAAAGCCGTGGCGGCCGAAGTCGGGCGTGGAGTTTGGCGCTGACAATATTCTCGCCGGTGTGCCAGTTACGGCCTATTACAAATTATCCACGGATGAATGGATTTCTCCCGGCACGGGCTACTATGTCACGGCGCTGGCCTCGGGCGTTGCGTTGCAATCGATCACGGCTCGGCTGCCCCAGATCGGCGATCTGGTGGTGTCCTATGCGCCGTCGCCGGGACCAGGGCGAATTCGGCTTGGCGAAACGACACAATCAATTCTGAAGTTGAGCTATCCCGAGCTCAACTCGTATTTGTCGGGGATCTCGTATCCTTGGGGCTCGACGGCGACGCATTTCAACATACCGCCGGCGGCAGGTTATTTTCTGAGGTTTGCGGCGACATCGGCGGCGGTTGATACGGGCGGTGCCCGAACGGCGGGATCGCTTCAGACCGATCAGAACAAAACGGCGGCCATCCCGTCGACGGGGCTGTCCGCATCGTCGGCCTCATCGTCAACGTCAACCGTAAGCGGCGGGACTTTTGGTGGTAGTGGTTCGTCGAGCTGGGGATCCGATGGCGGCGGCCTATCGGGGCCGACCTCTCCATCCTCCATAGTCGTATCGACGACAACCACGACAACAACGACGCTGTCTGGATCTGCGACGCTGCCTGGCGGCGATGAGGTCAGAACGAAGAACGTTGCATTTCATTTGGATATCGTCGCCGCCACGGCGTTGTCCGCTGCGCAGGTCGCCGTGTTCGGGTTTCCGTTCCAATGGGACACGGGTACCGCCAACGCCAACCCAGGCGCGGGACGGGTACGCGGCAACAACACGACGCTTGCATCAGTGACGACGATCTATATCTCGAAGACGGATGGCTGGGGTGTCGATCTATCGGTGCTGCTTGGAGCTTTGGCGAAGGGAAACCAGATCATTCTGTCGCGCGTCGGGGCGCAGGCGAACCGCATTGTCGCGACCATGACAAATCCTGCAGTGGCGTCGACCGACTATTACCAGCTGCCCGTATCTCTAACTGTGGCGGCAGGGTCATTTGCACTCAACGATCAGATCGCATTCGAGTTCGGTAATCCTGGCATTAACGTAACCCCGGGCACAGTGACGACGGGCGCGCCGGGGTCGTCGGTCGCCATCAACATCACGGAGCCGACGCAGTCGAACTTCGTCATCGATTTCACAATTCCCCGTGGCGACACCGGAGCGAGCGGGACAGGGGCCGGTAACGTCGTCGGGCCTGGGTCGTCGGCAGCGAACGCCATCGCAGCGTTCGATGGTACTACCGGGACGATCCTCAAGGAAGCGCCAGCCGGATCGGTTGGAGGCTCATTGCTTGCGAGCGATGCTGTCTCAACGGCCAAGATCGCCAATGATGCGGTGACGGAAGTTAAAATCGCCGCCGCCGCGGTGACGACAGGCAAGATTGCCAATGATGCGGTGAGTTATCCGAAGATGCAGAACGCATCGGCGAACGTCGTCATCACGCGTGCAGCGGGAACGGCAGGCGATCTTGGCGAGACGGCGCTTGCCGCATCGCAACTGCTGGGCCGGGGCGCAACAGGAGATATCGCTCCTATTTCGCTCGGGTCGGGACTTGCGATGTCGGGGACATCGCTCTCCGCAACGGTGTCCCCCGCGCTCGTTTTGATCGAGACCAAGACGTTATCCAATGTGGCCACGGCCGACTTCGAAACCGGTCTCGATGATACCTATGACGACTATTTATTCCGGTTCGATCTGTCGCCGGCAACAGACAACGCAACGCTGTTTATGCGTGTCAAGGCGGGCGGATCCTATCAGACGACAGGCTATAAGTGCGGCGTGTTCGGAGTCACGAACAACCCCGCGCACGCCAGTGTGTCTAGCACGACCGCTCTGCAAGTGACGTTCGCCGGAGTTGGAAATGCCAGCGGCAGGAGCTGTAACGGGGAGATTAACTTTTCCAACCCTGAGGTGGCAAAGCACGTTCTATTCAATTGGCGCAGTTCGGGGTACCGCTCTGACAATTTCACTGAGACAGCTATTGGCTGCGGTTGCTATGACGACACGCTAGCTGTGACGGGTATCCGGTTTCTGTTCTCGACCGGCAACATCGCCTCGGGTCGGATCACGCTCTACGGCATCAAGAAAAGCTGACCGAGAATGATGCTCACCCGCGCACTCTCCGAGTGCGGCCATGTGCGGATGAACGGACAGGTGATGAGCCCGCGTGTGAAGGCGTACCTGCAGGCCGCCGGAATCGTGATGCCCGAGTCGGCGCCGCCGCCCTATATGAGCGGCGCGCTTCTGGCGTTTTGCGCCATTCGCGAAGGTCTGTCGCCGCCGCCCAATCCGCTCAATGCGTCCTCGTGGGCAGATTGGGGGCATCCGCTCGAGTACCCGGAAGCCGGTGCGATCGTGACGCTTACGGCCGAGGGTTCGTCGCTGCACAAGTGCGGGGTTGTTACCCGGATCACAGGTCAGCGCGTGTTCGTTGTTGGCTTTGAAGATCAGATCGTGTCGATCCTGCCGTTCCCTTTGGCAAATGTCATTTCGTGCCGACGGCAGCCGAATGGCGCCATGCCGTTGCCGGTCATGGGGCCCGATCGAGAAGTACGGGTCGTCATCGAGCAAGCGGCAGTGCCGTTACCACAGGGCGTTGCTTCCGTCACGCCGGCGTCGGCGCCAATGATGGCAGCCCCAAGCGCCATGCCGCAGCCTGATGCCGTACCGCCGTCGGCGTACCACGCGCCAGTGAGCTCCGCGCAAATGCCGGTTCCACAGGCGCCGGCGTTCCGGACACCGCAGCAGGACCCGATCATCCCGAAGCGGGCGATGGCTGAGGTGGCGGAGCCGATCGAGGTCGTGGCCGAGGATCTCAATGCCCTTCGGGAGTCGACCGTACTGGCGATGGCGGCGGTTGCGGATGCCCATAGCACGTACATGCCGGATCTCGCTCGGCTCGCAGCCGAGGCAACGTCAGCTGTGACACGGGAGGGCATTCTTGCAGCTCGGGATCGAGCCTTTGCACTGATCAATGGAGGCTGATGTGGCAGAAACACCAGCAAGTCCCGTTCCCGTGGCGGGCATTGTCGAGCGCGCGATTGGCGCGGTAACGGGGACCTGGTGGCGCATTATTGGGTCCATTCTGGTCGTGGCGCTTGCCACGGCGGTGATGGCGGGCCTGCCCGGCTCGGTCGGCAAGTTCGTATCAGGCTGGCTCGAGAGGGCAACGCCCGTGGCACAGGTAGACGCCAGTGGCGCCATTAGCGATGAGATCAAGCAGGCTTTCGAACTATTGGCAAGGCGGATCGCGGTGCTCGAGGAGCGCGACGCGGCGACGACTGCGCCAACCGCAAAGCCTGCTGATCTTGAGGAGGAGATTGCGGCGCTCAGGGCTGAGAAGCCGCCATCATCAGCTATCGCTGAACCGCCACTGGCGCCAGTAGCGCCAACAGTGAAGAAAGCTCCACCAGCCCGCAGGCCAGCGCCGAAGCCGAAGCAGCCAACAGCGGTCGGTTACAAGTGGCCGTGGGAATGAGTTTCGACGCTGCGACGATCGCCAAGTTCGCGCCGCGGCCCAAGGAGGCTCGGCGCGTTGGCATCTATGACGACTATGTCTCGACAATGGTCGAGCATGGCGAGGAGCTGTTTGCCGAGTTCGGGGTTGATACAGCCTTGGAGCTGCAGCACTTCATGGCGCAGATCGCACATGAATCTGGTGGGTTTACGATTTTCCGGGAGAATATGAATTACCGCGCTGAGCGGATCATAGAGATCTTTGGCGTCGGCAAGCATTCGGCACGCATTACGCCGGAAGAGGCTGCCCAGTTGGCAGGGAACCCGGATGCGCTTGCCGAACGTGTCTATGGGCTCGGCAACCCCAGAAAGGCCGCCGAGCTTGGCAACATCGAGTTCGGCGACGGCGCTCGCTTCGTTGGCATGGGGTTGATTCAGGTCACGGGCCGCACCGATCACGAGAAGTTCTATGGCGGTGACTATTCCCCGCGCCAGTGTCTCAAGGCCGCGTTGATGGAATGGGACGAAAAGGGCTGCAGCGAGCTTGCCGCAGACGACAACTGCAAGCTGATCACGAAGAAGATCAACGGTGGCTACAACGGTCTCTCCGATCGGCAACAGTGGCTCGCGAAGGCAAAAAAGATCTGGCCGGTGTTTCCGTTCGAGTCCGAAGCACGGAAAGAGGAAGTCAAGCCAGCGATTCAATCGACGACCGTTCAAGCCGGCGGCGTCACCACGGTGGCATCCGTCTACTCCATGCAGGCCGAGGTCAAACGAGAGGTCGCGGCGGCGAGCACAGAGCATGGCTTTGCCTGGGGCAAATTCGTTCTGTCTCTGATGACCAGTGAGGTGTTTTTGGCGTCACTGATCGCGGTGGCGGGAGCGGTTTATGTCGTCCTGCATCGCAAGGGCAAGGCCGACATCGACAAGTGGTTCAGGAGAGGTTGAATGCAATTCGTGATCCTGGCAGCTCTTGTCGTTCTCGTCATGGGCGGCATGGCTGGTGCCTACAAGATGGGCGAACGAGATGCGAGCAATGAATGGGCCTTGAAACAGGTCATGGCGACTAATGCTGCAAACAAGCGGATCGCCACGGTGATGGAGATTCACGCAGGTCGGAAGTCGAAAGACGCTGCTCTGCAGGAAACTGTCGACGCGGAATTGAAGCGTCTCATCTCCGAAATGGGTGAGCCCGAGGTTGTCACTTGCGAGAAACCACTGGAGCCCGGCGAGGTGCTGGGCCCGGAGCGTGTCGTCGAGATCCCTGGCGAGACGCAGACCAAAACCGAGACACGAGTTCGTTACGTGCGCGGTGGCTGCGATTATCCGGCGGCGATCCGCCAGAAGCTCAACAGCTTGCAGATTGGCAAATGAAACTCCTCATCCTCGCCCTTTCCATCATGCTCGCGGGTTGCTCCGGCCAGGCGCCAACAGGACCCGAGTTGGCACAGCTGGTGCCACCGATCGAGGCGATGACGGCAGACCCGCCGCTGCCGGACATTCCGGCCTGCGATGCCAAGAAGACCGTGCAGGAGCGTGTCTCCTGTCGTGCCGCTTACGACAGTCAGATCCGTAATCAATGCGTTGGAATCGCGCGAGACAAGCAGACCCTTGCAGCCTGGATCAAGGAGGTGACCAAGCATGAGCAACGCTGACGACAAGGGTCGGCGGTATCGAGTGTCAGCGATGAAACGGCCCGCGCGATCGCGGACAACAACATTGCGATCGAAGAAGATTGTGAACCGGGGGCGGCGAAATGAATGAGCGACTGGCAGCACTACATGCTTATGCAGCTCAACAACGACTTGCGCGAGGTCAAGAGCGACGTGAAATCACTGCGCTCTCGGTTCGAGGAATTGACGACCTGGGCGCAGCGCCTGTGTTTGCTGGTGCTCCTGTGGGGGGCGGGGATACTGGCCAACGCGAAGCCGGAAACGATCGGCGAAGTGGTCGGAGCTCTCGCAAAGTCACTACGGTGATGGACTATGCGTGCTGGGCAGGGTGGATTGTGCTCGGGGTCGGCTTGGGTCGTGCCTTGGTGCATTGGCTGATGTGATGGGCCGCCCAGATATTCCATTGGCGGGACTCCCTCTCAAAGCTGACCATCGTGGTGGCGTACGAATGAGCGTTGACCCCCGGCCTGCACAATGCCGTCATCGCTTGTTTGACGAAGGCAAGCCTCATCCACGCTCATCGTGTGCTCACTGTGGCAAGACGATTTTAACGGG
>CAYZTJ010000037.1:0-20848 GCA_964481215.1 uncultured Nitrospira sp.
TAGCCCACATTATTCATGAACGCTTCTACTGCAACCGCCGATACGCCGCTGCGACAAGCTTGGCTGCTGGTTTCACGCAGCCAAGCGGGCAGGCTCGCCCCTCACGGCCTCAACGTACTGTTTCAAGTACGCCTCGGCCGCTCGGGGCTCCGCGCGCCCGTCTCGCATGGCGTCTTGGTGGTTTCGTTACGAACCGTCATGAATAATGTGGGCTAGACAACGAACGCGACTATCCCTTGCCCTGCCGCACGGCATCGAGCGCCGCGTCGTCGACCTGGGCGTCCGCGGTTTCGATGTCCAGCAGCCGCTGAAAGCCGGCCAGCGTCGACCGCATGCGGTCGATCGCCAGGAGCCGCTGCTTCCGGAGCTCCGCCAGCTCGCGCTGCACGGACGCCAACTCGCTCTGCGCCTCGCGCAGCGTATCCGCCGCCTTCAGCTCCGCCTCCCGCTTGATCAGCGTGGCGTCGCGCTGAGCCGCCAGCTTGAGCTCATCCGCGATGGACTGCGTCGAGAGGAGCGTGCGGTTGAGGGACAATTCCGACTTCCTGACCTCGGCCAGTTCGGCTTCCACTTTTCCGAGCCGCTCGCGCAAGGCGGCATTGTCCTGGGTCAGCTCCGACATGGCCTGGGCGATGTTTTCGAGGAATCGATCGACCTCCGATCGATCATAGCCCCGCCATCCGGACTTGAAGACCATCTGCTGCACGTCGAGCGGTGACAGTCTCATGACCACCTCACGCGACGGTCCGCGCTACTGCAGACGCGTCGACAACTGAAACAACGATTGCACCACGGCATATTGCATGAAGAGAATGACCAAGATCACGATGATCGGCGAAATATCCAGCCCCATCGCCCCGCCCATTCTTCGGCGGATCGGCGCCATCAACGGTTCGGTGGCCCGTTGCAGAAATTGTACGATGGGATTCCACGGATCGGGATTCACCCAGGAGATCAGCGCCCGCGCGATCACGATCCACATATAGAGACTCAAGACCCAATCCACCACGTGGGCCACCCCCGCGACGACATTGCCGACGACAAACATTATTTCCCCAGCTCCTCCGACCGTTTGGTCGCGGCTTCGACGGCCGCGATGAGCGCGGTCCGTGCCCCGCCCGCCTCCAATTGATGCAATCCCGCAATGGTCGTCCCGCCCGGAGACGCCACGCGATCCTTCAACTTGGCCGGATGTTCGCCGGTTTCCAACAACATCCGCGCCGCTCCCAACACCGTCTGCACCGCCAACTGCTCCGCCACCGCGCGGGGCAATCCCATCTTCACGCCGCCGTCGGCCATGGCCTCGATGGCCACGCAGACGTAGGCCGGGCCGCTGCCGCTCAGGCCGGTTACGGCGTTCATGTGCGATTCCTCCACGGCCACCGCACGGCCCACCGACTCCAACAGCGTCTCGACCAGCTTGCCTTCGGCCTCCGTCACCCCTGCCCCCAGCGTGTAGGCCGACATCCCGGCGCCGACCAAGGCCGGGGCGTTGGGCATCACGCGCACGAGCCGGGCTCCGGCCGGCAGCGCGCCGGCCAAGCGCGAGAGGGGCACACCGGCGGCGATCGAGATGACCAACGGGTCACGCCAGACGCGCTTCAGATCGGCCAACACGGGTGCGATCGCCTGCGGCTTCACGGCGAGGATCACGACCTCGGCCCATCCGGCGGCTTCGCAGTTGTCGGCTCCTGTGCGAACGCCGAATCGCTGCTTCATCAGATTGAGCCGGGCCGGACTCACGTCCGTCGCCATCACGGCGTCCGGCTCGCAGAGCCCGGCGGCGAGCAGGCCGCCGATCAGCGCCTCGGCCATCTGCCCGGCGCCGAGAAACGCCAGCCGTTTTCCAACCGCCCGCTCAGCCATGACGGGCCCCAAAGATCGCCGTGCCCACGCGCACCAGCGTGGCGCCTTCTTCCACGGCGATTTCAAAATCGTGCGACATGCCCATGGAGAGTTCGTCCATCCGACTTCTCGTCAATCCCATGCCGGCAAGCGACTCGGATAGCGATCGGAGTTCTCGAAAATACGGCCTCGTCCGTTCAGGATCATCGGCCGGCGGGGGAATGACCATCAACCCCCGAATGGCCAGATGAGGCAGGCGGTCCATCCGCTGCACCGCCTGAATCAGGTCGCCAGCGGCAACCCCCGCTTTCGACGCCTCGCCGCCCAGATTGACTTCCACCAACACGGATTGGGTGAGTCCTGCCGCCGCCGCTCGTCGATCGATTTCCTCCGCCAGGTCCAGGTTATCGACCGAATGGATCAGGGCAAAGGCCCCGACGACCGCCTTGACCTTGCGACGCTGAAGCTGGCCGATAAAGTGCCAGGACACCCCGTCCGGTGCGCCGATGGCCGCCATCTTTTCGACCGCCTCTTGCAGCCGGCTCTCCCCGAAGAGGCGGGCGCCCGCCGAGAGCGCGGCCCGCAGCGGCTCCACCGGCACACCTTTGGAGACCGCCACCAGCCGGACACCGGCGGGATCACGCCCCACGCGACGGGCCGCCAGGCCGATGCGCGCGAGCACATCGGCCAGGTGTTCGGCCACGTGACCGCTGTTGACTTCCGCCACCACGCGCAGCCCAGATCCTCATCAAGGTGTTCGTCATTGTACCGGAAGCCCTGTTCCTTGTCAGGCCCGAAGCCTGGTGTACTTGCCCCTCCCCTTCTCACGCGTCACTGGTCACTCGTCACTCGTCACTTATTACTTTTCACTTTTAACTTTTCACTTCTTCCCCTCCACCAGCATGATCCCATGAACCATCGTATCCACGACACGGCCGTCACGCCGATAGGAAAAGAACAGATCGCTTCGGCAGGAGGTACAGGGTTCGAGCATGGCAATGCGATCTGCCCGGACGCCGGCGGTCGCCGCCTGCAAGCGAACCAGGGCCCGCAGGTCCAGTCGCCCCTTGTCCGCGCGCTGATGGGAGACCACCGACTGCCAGCCCGCCTCTCGCTCGCGGAGGGGCTTCAGAACCGGCTCATCCACTTCATAACAACACGGGCCAATCGCCGGCCCGATAGCCACCGAGGTGTCGGCGACACGGGTGCCGAATCGGGAGGCCATGATGTCGAGGACGGCGGGCAGGATGCCTCCGACAGCCCCGCGCCAGCCGGCGTGGGCGGCGGCGACGACCCGCCGGACGGGATCATGAAGCAGGACGGGCACACAGTCAGCCGTTCGAATTGTGAGGAGTACGCCTGGCTGGTTCGTGACCAGCGAATCCCACCTGCCGGTAAAAGATTCACGACCCGTGACCGGCCGGTCCACGACCAGCGTGTCTGTGCCGTGAACTTGATCGACGGCAACGACCAGTCTGGGGTGAGGATGGTCATCCCCGGCCAACTCCAGTCGGCCGGACTTGGTCGCCGTGGCGACCGGCCCATACCGGGTGCCGAAGAAATGCCAGGCTCCGGCCTCCGCCTGCGCGAAGGCCGGAACGGTCAGGATGGATTCGGGCATACACGTGTCGGGGACGCGACTCGTTCACTCCGCGTTCACTTGGACGAACCGAAGCAGCCCCTCGCTGTCCGCCACCAGGCCGACATCGCGCTTGGCGTTGAGCTTGCGCAGAAAGGTCGGCCGCTCCAGATCCCGGCCGGGCGGCTCCATCGTGGTCGGGATCGCCGTCTGCACCGGCGCCGGCGCGGTCATGGCCGCGCCCACCGCCGCGAGCGCCGGTTGCGGCGCCCGGACCGGCGCAGATGCCGGTTTCGCCGAGGGCTGGGGCTTCGCGGGCAGGTCGTCCGCTTTGGGGGGCTCGAAGCCGGTGGCCACCACGGTCACCAGCAGTTCATCGCCCAGATCCGGATTGATGACCTGGCCGACGATGATGTTGGCCTGGGAATCGGCGGCGCCTTGGACGATGGAGGCCACTTCGTTGACCTCGTGCAAGGAGAGGCTGGGCCCGCCGGTGATGTTCAGCAGCACGCCGCGCGCCCCCTCCACGCTGCCCTCTTCGAGCAACGGGCTGGAGATCGCGCGCTGGGCCGCTTCCTTGGCGCGATCCGAGCCCCGGCCGACGCCGAGTCCCATCACGGCCCGGCCGGTGTAGGCCATGACGGTCCGCACGTCCGCGAAGTCCACGTTGACGTGGCCGGTGGTCGTGATGATGTCGGCGATGCCTTGGATCGCCTGCCGCAGAATGTCGTCCGCGACGCGGAACGCCTCCAGGAGCGTCGTCCCCTTGTCGACGGTGTTGATCAGCTTTTGGTTGGGAATCACGACCAGGGTGTCGACGTGCTTGCGCAACTCTTCGATGCCTTCTACCGCGTAGTTCATGCGGCGGCGCCCCTCGTATTCGAAGGGTTTGCTGACGACGCCGACCGTCAGGCTCCCCATATCGCGCGCCACGCTGGCCACGACCGGCGCCGCGCCGGTCCCCGTGCCGCCGCCCATGCCGGCGGTGACAAAGACCATCTCCGCGCCGTCGAGCGCGTCGCGGATCGCGTCCACGCTCTCGATCGCCGACTCGCGGCCGACTTCGGGCTTGGCGCCTGCGCCCAATCCTCTGGTGCGGTTGGGGCCCAATTGGATCTTGTAGGGCGCTTGGGACCGGCCCAAGGCTTGGACGTCGGTGTTCGCCGCCACGTACTGCACACGGCTCAGTCCGGACGTGATCATCGTGTTGACGGCGTTGCAGCCTGCGCCGCCGACGCCGATGACCTTGATCCGAACCGGCATGATCTCTTCGTCCATGAAAGAAAACATCTGTTCCTCCTCTCGCTAATGAAACCCGACCCTCCCAGCCTTCGCTTCCCGGTCTCCTCGATCCCTTGCCTCCACTGCATCCGACAACGGAAGGCGAAACCCGCCGAAGCTTGTCCGCCTTCGCCAAAGCACCGGCGGACACTCGCCGCCGGTGCCCGCTGCACCTACCCTCGACTCCAGCGTAGGCGGGTGGATCGCCGTCACCGACTCCGCCTGTTTAGAAGAAATCCTGCACCCATCGTTTCGTCCGATCGAGGGCCCGACGAATGCCCTTCCCATGATGCGCGCCCACCAGCTCCAGCTCATGTGTTCGACGATGCGGATGGAGAATGAGCCCGACCGCCGTCGCGTACATGGGATGCTCGACCTTGTCGCAGAGGCCGCCCATGCCCGCCGGGATGCCGCGCCGCACCGGCAGATCCAGCACCCGCTCGGCGAGGTCGACCAGCCCTTCCAGCATTGACGTGCCGCCGGTCACCACCACGCCGGCCGCCAACATGCCGTCGTAGCCGCTCCGGGTGATCTCTCGGCGCACGAGATCGAAAATCTCTTCCACGCGCGGTTCCAAAACTTGCGCCATAAACTTGCGCGACACCATCCGGGACGCCCGGTCGCCGACGCCGGGGGCCTCGATCATGTCGTCATCTTTGGCCAACTCCACCATGGCCACGCCATGGGTGACTTTCAGCCGCTCGGCCTCGTTCTGCGGCGTCCGCAGACCGATGGCCAGGTCTGTGCTCAAGTGCTGGCCGCCGATGGGGAGCATGGCGGTGTGCCGGATGCTGCCCTCGGCAAAGATGGCCAAGTCGGTCGTGCCGCCGCCGATATCCAGCAAGGCCACGCCCTGCTCGCGCTCTTCGTGGTTGAGCACGGCTTCGCTGGAGGCCAGCGGCTGCAAGACCAAGTCGATGATGTCCAGCCCGGCACGGTTGACGCACTTGGCGATGTTCTGCGCCGCCGTGAGCGCGCCGGTGATGATATGGACGTCCACTTCCAAACGGGCGCCGGACATGCCGATCGGCTGTTGGATGCCGTCCTGATCGTCGACCATGAATTCCCGCGGAAGCACGTGCAACACGCGCCGATCGGCGGGGACCACCGCGGCCGCGCGGGCCGACTCGATGGCCCGCTCCACGTCGTGCCGCTCGACTTCATGCTTCTTGAGCGCGATCACGCCGCGGGCGTTTTCGCCGGCGATATGGCTCCCCGCGATGCCCGCATAGACCGAGTAGATGTCCGTGCCGGCCATCAAGGCCGCCGTGTCGACGGCTTCTTTGATCGCATCCACCGTGCTGTCGATATTGACCACCGCCCCGCGACGAAGTCCGCGCGAGGGGCTCGTCCCGACCCCGATGACTTCCGCATGACCGTCGTCTCTAAGATCCGCCACGATGGCGCAGATCTTGGTGGTGCCGATATCCAATCCGACGACAATCTGTTCTCGCTTCGCCACGCCCTCTACCCCCTTTCCCGCACGATCACCTTGCCCGGATAGCGGAGATCGATGTCCGACGGAGCCCAGGCCGCGCTGACCGGACCGCCGCTGCGCCTCGCCTGACGCAGTTGGGTAAACCGCCCCCACTGCTCTTCTTGCGCCGTCGGGCCGAATTCCACGCGTAGCCCCTCAACCGTGGCGACGACATGGTCGGGATTCTCCATCTGCAACACCGGCACTCCGCCGACATCCGCGCTCATCAACGCCGCCAACCTGGCGCCGAGCCGCGCCACCCGCATGGCTTCCGCCTCTTGCCGGACCAGCCGCTGTCCGTCGAGGCCGGTCAGGACGGGGAACGACGGCGCCGCATCGTCTGAAACCGGCGCCAGGACCACGCCGTCCTCATCGACCAACCATCGCTTCGTGCCGGTCCGCACGACACCGGCCACCCGCCGCTCGGTCACCGTCACCGCCAACCGGTGCGGCGGCCGCCGTTCCACCGCCGCCTGCTTGATCCAGGGATGGGCTTCGAGCCGCGACGCCAGAAACGACGTGCTGACGGTGAGCAACGTGGCGCCCGGCTTGATCGACAACCGTTCCACGAGTTCCTGCTTGGAGGTTTGATTGTTGCCGTCGATCGTCACGTCGCGAATGACCAGCCACTGATCCAGGTGCGCCTTCACATCCCAGGCCAGGTAAGCCATGGTTGCCAGCGCCAAGATCGAGAGGGCCGCTCGCCGGAGCGCCCCGCGTCTTGCGCCGGAGCCGCCCCGGCCGCGGTGCCGCGGGCTCGGCTTCGGGGTTCGACGCCGGACATTGGGCCGCGGAATCCCGTGTTGCCGCCACCAGCCTCGACGTATGACGCGCATCACCGCCCTCCGCATCAGCCCTTACCGACCACGATGCGCCTTTCGCATGCGATTCAACGCGGATTCCAGAATCCGCTCCACCAGCGTGTCGTAGTCCAGCCCCGCCTGCTTCGCCGCCATCGGCAGCAAACTGGTCTCGGTCATGCCGGGAATCGTGTTCGCCTCCAACACGAAGGGCTTGCCGCGGGGCGTGAGGCGAATATCCACGCGCGCGGCGCCGTCGCACCCCAAGACCTGAAAGGCCTGCACCGCGATCGCCTGGAGCCGCTTCGCCATCGCCGCAGGGATCGGCGCCGGGCAGAGATAGCGGGTGCGGCCTTTCTGATACTTGGCGTCGAAGTCATAAAATCCTTCCGTCACCTCGATCTCGACCAACGGCAGCGCCTCCGGGCCCTTCCGCCCCTGCAGCACGGAAACGGTCAACTCGCGTCCGGGGATGAAGGCCTCGGCCACCGCTTCCTTTCCAAATTGCTGGGCCCGCCGGAGCGCAGCGGCCCACTCGGAGGGGCACCGCACGATCGTCACGCCGATGGTCGAACCTTGATCGACCGGCTTCACGACTAACGGACAGCGGAGCCCTTTGGGCATCCGGCCATTGGAGCGGACCATGCCCGTCTGCACGACCATGCCGCCCGGCACGGGAATCCCGTGATAGGCGAGCAGGGCTTTCGTCGTCGCCTTGTTCATCGCGATGGCGCTGGCCGCCACGCCGGACCCCGTATAGGGAATGCCCATCGATTCGAGGAGTCCCTGAATCGTGCCGTCTTCTCCGCCCGGACCGTGGAGCGACAGAAACGCCAGTTGCACGCGATTCGAGCGGAGCTGATCGCAGATCGTCTCGTTGACGTCGATCGCCACGGCGTCATAGCCCCGCCGCAACAGCGCCTGATGGACCGCCTGCCCCGTTCGGAGCGACACGTCGCGCTCCGCCGACAGTCCGCCCATCAACACGCCGATCCGTGCTTCCGTCAGTCCTCGTTTCATGGTTCTCCCACAATCTTGACTTCGAGTTCCAAACCCTGACCGGTCCGGGCCTTCACGTTCCGCTTGACCGCCGCAATCAATGCCGTCACATCCTTCGCGGTGGCGGCGCCTCGGTTCACGATGAAGTTGGCGTGTTTGGTCGACACTTCGGCATCGCCGACTCGTCGTCCTTTCAAGCCGGCCTGCTCCACCAACCCGCCGGCCGTGTGGCCGCTGGGATTCTTGAACACGCAGCCGGCGTTGGGTTCGGTGAGAGGCTGCGTCTCTTTGCGATAGCGCAGGTAGTCCTTCACGCGCTGCGCGATGTCTTTCGGCGAGCCGGCCTTCAGTTGAAGCCAGGCGCCCGCGACGATTCCCTTCGGCAGAGTCGAACGGCGATAGCGAAAGGCCAACTCGGACCGTGGGACATCCCGAAGCTCGCCGGTCGGCGACACCATCCGCAGCGCCTTCACCGATTCGCTCATCTCGCCTAACTTCGTGCCCGCGTTCATGACGATGCAGCCGCCGAGCGTGCCCGGAATGCCCGCGGCCCACTCGAGCCCGCTGAGACCACGGTTGGACGCCGCTTGCATCAACTTCGGCATGCCGATGCCCGCTTCGCCGTAGAGCACGGCGCCCGGTTCCTCATGAATGCGCGTCAGCTGCGTCAAACTCACCACCACACCTCTGATGCCCCCGTCACGCACGAGCACGTTGGTGCCTCCGAGCACGAACAGGGGAGCGCGGGCGCCCCGAGCCTGCCGGACCAGGCGGCAGAGATCGTCCACGTCGGCCGGCTGGACCAGCGCATCGGCCGGCCCGCCGATTCGGAAGGACGTGTAGTCCTTGAGCGGCGCGCCGAACCGCACCGCTCCGCGCAAGCCGGCCACGACCGGCTGCAGCATGCGTGGGGTCCATCGACGGCTCATAGCGCCTGCAACAGTTCAAGGCCCACCTTCCAGATATCGCCGGCGCCCAGCGTGAGCACCAAGTCGCCGGCTTGCAACGACGGCAGCACGCGCACGGCCAGATCTTGCTTCTTGGGCACCCAGGTCACCGAGGGATGGCCCGTTGCCCGCACGGCGTCGCAGAGCGTCTCGCCCGACACGCCGGGAATCGGCGCTTCGCTCGCCGCGTAAATCTCCGTGATGAACAATTGATCGGCGTCGCCGAAGGCCTTCGCGAACTCCTGGGCGAGATCGCGCGTGCGCGTGTAGCGATGCGGCTGAAACAACACCACCACGCGCCGCCCCCACTGCCTGGCCGCCGCCAGCGTGGCTTTGATCTCCGTCGGATGGTGGCCGTAGTCATCGACCACCAGAATTCCGTTTTTCTCCCCGCGGCGATGGAAGCGCCGCTCCACGCCGCTGAAGGCCGCCAGCCCCTTGCGGATCAGGTCGACCGGCACATCCAGCTCCAGCCCGATGCCGATGGCCGCGAGCGCGTTGGATACGTTGTGAATCCCCGGCACCGCGAGGCGGAAGGGCCCCAAGGACTTGCCGCGGAAGCTGGCGCGAAATTCCGACTCGCCGCCCTTCATCTCGATGTCGGCGGCGGTCAGGTCGGGCGTCAGGCCCTCGTGCTCGCGGAGCGCGTAGGTTTGATAGCGCTTCACGACTTTGGGAAAGAGCGCCCGCAGCCGGTCGTCGTCCGCGCACAAGACGGCCAACCCGTAAAAGGGAATGCGGTTGATGAATTCCACGAAGGCGGCTTCGAGCCGGTCCATCGTGTGATAGTGATCCAGATGCTCCCGATCGATGTTCGTGACCGCGATGATCGACGGCGAGAGTTTGAGGAAGGAGCCGTCGCTCTCGTCCGATTCGGCCACCATGATCTCGCCCCGGCCGAGCCGCGCATGACTGCCCAGCGCGTTGACCCGTCCGCCGATGACGACGGTGGGATCGAGTCCGCCCTGGGCGAGCACGCTGGCCACCATCGACGTGGTGGTGGTCTTGCCGTGCGCGCCGGCGATGGCGACGCCGTACTTCAACCGCATCAGTTCGGCCAACATCTCCGCGCGCGGAATCACGGGAATGTGTTTGGCCCGCGCGGCGAGGACTTCCGGGTTATCGGCCGCCACCGCCGACGAGATCACGACCACTTGGGCCTCGCCGATGTTGTCTTCATGGTGACCGACGCAGAGGCGCCCGCCCAACTCCTCCAGACGCTTCGTAATTTCCGACGATTGCAGATCGGAGCCGGACACCTTATAGCCGAGCGTCAGTAAGACTTCGGCGATGCCGCTCATCCCAGAACCGCCGATCCCGACCAGATGGATATGTTGAATCTTCCGAAACATGGCTTCTCCGTGAGGCGTTAGGCGTGGCGTGTGAGGCGCCCGAGCTGGCTCAGCCCCTTGAACCTCGCGCCTCGCACCTCGAACCTGATGCGGCTCCTCACTCTTTACCCCTCACGCCTCACTCCTTACCAATTCAAGGCATTCCTCCACCACCGCCGTCGCCGCATCCGTTCGTCCGAGCGTGGCGCTGGCGCGCCCCATCGCATCCAGCTTCGCGCGATCGCCGAGCAACCCCACAATGACGCCCGCCAGCCGGTCACCGGTCAGTTCCGCCTGCGGCAGGACGACCGCGCCGCCCGCGCGCTCCATCGCCCGCGCATTGTGTTCCTGATGGTTGTAGATGGCCGTCGGCAGCGGCACCAGAATCGCCGGCTTGCCGCAGGCCGAGAGTTCCGCCATCGTCATCGCACCTGCCCTCGCCACCACCAGATCCGCCTGTCGCAACGCCGTCGGCATGTCATAGATGAAGGGCACCACCTCGGCGCGCAGCCCCGCGGCTTCGTAGGCCGCCGTGACGCGCGGATGATCCGCCTCTCCCGTTTGATGCACGATGCGCCAGCCCCCCGCCGGTCCCTTGAGAGTCGGCAAGGCCTCTATCACAGCCGAATTGATCGCCCGCGCCCCCTGGCTTCCGCCGAAGATCAGGAGCGAGGATCCGGCCGGCACGGTCGAGGGCGCCGCGGCGACCCGCTCCAGGAACGAGGCGCGAATCGGCGTGCCCACGACGCGGACCTTGCCCGCAGCGAATCCTTTGGCCGCCGCTTCGAAGGCCAAAAATACCCGCTGCACCAGCGGCCCCAGCGCGCGGTTGGCCAAGCCCGGATAGGCATTGGGTTCGAGCACCACGCGCGGCGTGCGTCGCAGCCAGGCCGCGAGCAACACGGGCGGGCTGGTGTAGCCGCCGATCCCCACGACCAACTGCACGCGGTGCTGCGCCAGCATCGCCAGCGACTGCCCCACGCCGATCGGCAAGGCCGTCAACGCCTGCAGGACGCGCAGGATCCCGCCTCCCATGAAGGGCTTGGCGGTGATCATCGTCAGCGGCAGCCCTTCGTGCGCCAGCACCTTGGCCTCCAACCCGCGCGTCGTCCCGATGAACAGCATCTGCGAAGCCGGATCGCGCCGAAGAAATTCCCGCGCCAATGCGATCGCCGGATAGAGATGCCCGCCGGTGCCCCCGGCTGCAAAGACCACGTTCATGCCACTCGGGCGCGAGCCCCATGCGCATTCCCCTGACGACGCTGCAATCGATCCCGCGAGACGCTCAACAAGATGCCGACGGCCAGCAGACTCACGACCAAAGACGAACCGCCGTAGCTGACCAACGGCAGGGTGAGGCCCTTCGTCGGCAGCACTCCCGTCACCACCCCGGCGTTCACCAGGACCTGCACCCCGATCAACAACGTGATGCCGATCGCCAAATGCCGGCCGAAGGGCTCCCGCGCGCTCGCCGCAATCTGAAATCCTTTCAGGACCAGCACCACGAAGAGCAGCATGATCGCGGTCGTGCCCACGAGCCCCAGTTCCTCACCCACCAGCGCCAAGACGAAATCCGTGTGCGCCTCGGGCAGAAAGAACAGCTTCTGCTTTCCCTCGCCCAATCCCACGCCGAAGAGGCCGCCGCTGCCGAAGGCCAGAAACGACTGCGTGACTTGGAATCCCGCATCGCCGGCGTCCTTCCACGGCTCCAGAAAGGTCATGATGCGTTGCCGCCGATAGCTCGATCGCATGATGAGCAAGGCCGCCACGGGCAGAGTCGCCAGGATCAGCCCCAGCAGATGCAGCGGCCGCGCGCCGGCCAAGAACAACATCGTCAATACCACCGCGCCGACGACCACCACCGTGCCTAGATCGGGCTGGAGCAGCACGAGGCCCGCCATGAGTCCGACGACCACCAACGGAGGCATCAGGCCGGCCTTGAACTGCGTGAGGCGATCCTCCCGGCGAGCCAGATAGGAGGCGAGGTAGAGCACCACCGCCAACTTGAAGAGCTCCGCCGGTTGAATGGAGAAAGGGCCGAGGCGCAACCAACGTCTCGCGCCCTTCGCCACCAACCCCAGCGAGGGGACCAAGACCACGACCAGGAGCAGCGCTGTGCCGCCGAGCAGCCAGGGCGCCAGCTTCCGCCACAGGGCATAGTCGATGCGCGAGGCCAGGTGCAGCACCGCGAAGCCCACCACCAGCCACATGACCTGCCGCTTTAAGAAGTAGATCGAATCGTGGAACCTTGTACCGGCGACGACCGCGCTCGCGCTGAAGACCATGATGACCCCGATCAGCGACAGCCCGGCCACCACCGCCAGGACGGCGCCGTCCACGCCCAACCCGCGCCGCCGCTTTTCGCCCGGCGAGGAGAACCAGGGCAGGAACAACGTATTGGTGTCTGCCGTGCGTGTCGCCACTGTGCGTCCCGTCATGCCGTTCCGCGTCTTGGCTCACTGTGATCAGTCGGCCAGCTTCAGCACCGCGTCCTTGAACTGTCGCCCACGATCCCGATAATCCGCGAACATGTCGAAGCTCGCGCAGGCCGGCGAGAGCATCACCACGTCGCCTGCCGACGCCTCACGGGCGGCGGATTCCACGGCGTCGCGCATCGTGCCGGCCCGCATGATCCGATCGAACGGCGCCATGACCTCCGCCAAACGTCCCGCCGCTTCCCCGATGAGCACGAGCCGTTTGACCTTCTGATGGACCAAGGGCCGGAGCTTCTCGAAGTCCCCGCCCTTGTCGCGCCCGCCCGCGATCAAGAGAATCGGCGCCTCGACGCTTTCGAGCGCCTTCACTACCGCATCCACATTGGTGCCTTTGGAGTCGTTCACGTAACGGACGCCGCGCCGTTCACGCACCACTTCCAGCGCATGCTCGAGCCCCGGAAATCCGGTGATGACGCGCCGCATGGTGTCGAGGGGACAACGGACCGCCAGCCCCATCGCGGTGGCCGCCATCGCATTTAAGACGTTGTGCCATCCGAGCAACCGCAGTTCCGAGCGCTGACAGAGCACCTGGCGCCGTCCGTCGAGCGTCGCCACGATGTCGGCGCCCTCCAGCGAGACGCGATTCGGCCAGGAGCCGGTCGACGGCGCCGTGCGTCCGAACCCCCAGACCGTGGCCTTCACGCTCGTCGCCAGAGCCGCCACCCTTGCGTCATCCGTGCAGAGGAGCGCCACATCTTCCGCGGTCTGGTTCTCGAAGATCCGCCGCTTCGCGTCCACGTAGTCGTCGAAGGACAGATAGCGATCCATGTGGTCTTGGGTGATGTTCAAGAGCGCCGCCACGGACGGATGAAACTGTTGGATGGTTTCCAACTGAAAACTCGAGACTTCCACCACATGCTGGTCATAGGGCAACGGTTGGCCGCTCCGCTCGGCGTGATAGGTCGCCAGCGCCGCGTCGCAGAGCGGCGTGCCCAAATTGCCGCCGACGAAGGGCCGCCGTCCGCTCTCTTTCAACACCAGGCCCAGGAGCGTCGTGGTCGTGCTCTTGCCGTTGGTCCCGGTGATCGCCAAGACCGGCGCCCGCAAGAACCAGGAGGCCAACTCCAGTTCGCTGACGACCGAGACCCCGCGGCGGCGCGCCGCGTCCAGCATCGGCAAGCGAAAAGGGACACCGGGGCTGATGACGACCAGCTCCGCCTGATCCAAGGCCGCCTCGTAGCCGGACCCCACCGCCACGGTGAGCGCGGCCCGATCGAGCCCTGCCAGCGTCTCGCCCTGTGCCGACTCCGGCTTCGCATCGGCGACCGTCACACGCGCGCCGACGGCTTGGAGCAGCTTCGCCGCGGAGACGCCGCTGCGCGCCAATCCCACCACCGTGACCCGCTTGCCTGGCAGTTGACGATCCATGGACGTTCACATCCGTCCTGCGCTACCGCAGCTTCAGCGTGCTCAAGCTCAAGAGCGCGAGCAAAATGGCGATGATCCACAAGCGGACCACCACCTTGGGCTCTTCCCACCCCTTCATCTCGAAATGGTGATGGATCGGCGCCATCAGAAAGATTCGTTTCCCCCGCGATTTGAAGGAGACGACCTGAAAGATCACGGACACCGCCTCGATCACGAAGACGCCGCCGACCAGCACCAACAACAACTCGTGTTTGCTCACCACCGCCACGGTGCCGAGCGCCGCGCCCAAGGGGAGCGAGCCGACGTCGCCCATGAAGACCGAGGCCGGATAGGTGTTGAACCACAGAAATCCGAGGCTCGAGCCGAAAATCGCCGCCGTGAAGATGGCCACTTCGCCGGCCCCTTCGATGTAAGGGATCAAAAGGTATTCGGCCATGATCTTGTTGCCGGCCACGTAGGCGACGAGCGTATAGGCGAAGGACGCGATCATGATGGGCCCCACCGCCAGGCCGTCGAGGCCGTCGGTGAGGTTCACCGCATTCGACGCGCCCACGATCACGATGACGACGAAGGGAATGTAGAGGAGCCCGATGTCCGGCAGCGCGTTCTTGAAGAAGGGCAGGCTCAATTTGGTCGAATAGGACGGGAGGGTGTAGATGAAGATGCCCACCCCGACGGTGATCAGCACTTGGAGCGCGAACTTTTGACTCGCGGACAGGCCCTTGGAGCGGGCGCCGGTGAACTTGCGGTAGTCGTCTAAGAAGCCGATCACGCCGAAGGCCATCGTGGCGAAGAGCACCACCCACACGTAGCGATTGGTGATATCGGCCCAGAGGGCCGTGGAGAGCGTCACGGCAAAGAGGATCAGCAGCCCGCCCATCGTGGGCGTGCCGCTCTTGGCCAAGTGGCTCTGCGGCCCGTCTTCGCGGATGTTCTGCCCCAATTTGATGGCCTGCAATTTCCGAATGAAGGGGGGCATGAGCACGAAGGCGACCAAGAACGCCGTCACCGCCGCATAAATCGTGCGGAAACTGAGATAGCGAAAGACGTTCAGGATCGGAAACTCGTTGTGCAGCGGATAGAGCCAGAGATAGAACATGATTTCAACGCTGAGGGACGAGGGCTGAACAGGGAGCGCAAGAGGACAGTCCACCCTCTTTCATCCTTCAGCCCTCATCATTCATCCTTTCCTTGCACGGAGCGCTTCAACCACCTTTTCCAACTTCATCCCCCGCGAGGCCTTCACCAGCACCACATCCCCGCGGCGCACGAGTCCCTTGACCAGACGCGCCGCCTCCTCGCCGTCGCCCGCGAACTGCACCTGCGTGCCCACTGGAGGGGCCTCCTGGGCGCCTTCGCCGATTGCGCGTCCGAGCGCGCCACAGGCCACGAGCGTCGCAATGCCCTTCTTCGCCAGGTGCGCGCCCACTTCCCGATGCATGGCCGCGGCAGTCGGCCCCAATTCCAACATGTCCCCAAGTACGGCCACCGTCCGCTTGTTGGCCCCTAACCCAGCCAGGAGATCGATCGCCGCAGTCATCGACGCCGGATTCGCGTTGTAACAGTCGTTGATGATGGTCACCCCGTGCCGGCTTTCCACCTGCGAGCGCATCTCGGCGGGACGGAACCGTCCGAGCCCTCGCGCGATCTTGGCAGCCGGGATCGACAGGGCATGGCCGATGGCCGCCGCCGCCAAGGCGTTCGATATATTGTGGAGGCCATGGACCCGCAGCCGAACCGGCTGGCGCGCCCGCCGTCCCGGGAGCACGAGCGAAAACGAGGCGCCGGCGGGCCGATTCTCTTGGAGGTCGACGGCCCGCACGTCCGCCTCCGGCGACAGCCCAAAGGACAGGACGCGGCAGCGGGCCCGGGAGCGCAAGTAAGGAAAGTAGGGATCGTCGGCATTGAGGGCCACGGCCCCGGCCTGCGGTAAGCAGTCGAGCAACTCGCCTTTGGACTTGGCGGAGGCGTCCATGGTGCCGAAAAATTCCAAGTGGTCTGGCCCGATGTTGGTGATCAGGCCGTGGGTCGGCCGCGCGATGTCACAGAGGCGCGCCGTCTGCCCCACGTTGTCGACGCCCATCTCGATCACCGCAGCCTTGTGCCGCCGCGTGAGCCGAAAGAGGGTCTGCGGCATACCGATCCGATTGTTCAGGTTGCCCTCGGTCTTCAACACGGTTTTCGCTTCGCCCACGACCGCCGCGACCATTTCTTTCGTCGTCGTCTTGCCGTTGCTCCCGGTCACCGCCACCAACGGAATCCGAAACCGGCTCCGATGCCGATGCGCCAACTGCTGAAAGGCCGTGAGCACATCGGGCACGACGAGCCCGCAAAACGGCCGGCCCTTGCCCACGGCGGATTCGGCCGGCAGCTTCGACTCATCTTCGATCAACGCCCCCACCGCCCCCTTGGCCCGCGCGGCCTCCAGGAAGGCATGCCCGTCGACGCGCGCGCCGCGAAAGGCGACAAAGAGATCGCCCTTGCGGACCTGTCGTGAATCCGCGCAGAGCCGCGCGACCGGCGTGGAGCCCTTCGTGTGACGGACCGGCTTCGCGCCCGTCGCATCGATCACTTCTTGAAGCGTAAATAACGGCATCGCGACTCACCGGCAAGCCAGGTGCGAGGCGCGGGGCGAGCGGATTGAAGTTGCACCGTCGCCGCCGTGACGTGCCTCGCGCCTGCGCATCCACCGCTACCCCTTCTTGAGCTTGCGCTCGATCGCATCCCGCGCCACTTCGCGGTCGTCGAAGTGGTGCTTGGTCGTGCCGATAATCTGGTAGTCTTCATGGCCCTTCCCGGCGATCACGACCGTGTCGCCGGTCTTGGCTTCCCGAATCGCCGCATCGATCGCCTGCGCGCGATCCGCAATCTTTTCGTAGCGCACGCGGGAAGGATCCAAGACCTCTTTCACCCCGACTTCCACTTCGCTCAAAATGGCGAGGGGATCTTCCGTGCGCGGATTGTCCGAAGTGAGAAACACGACGTCGCTGAGCCTGGTCGCCGCGCGGCCCATCTTGGGCCGCTTCGTGCGATCACGGTCTCCGCCGCACCCAAAGACGGTGATCACGCGGCCGGTCTTCAACGACTGGGCCGTGGTCAACACGCGAATCAGCGCATCGTCCGTGTGGGCGTAGTCCACCAGCACGGCAAAGTTCTGCCCGGCGTCCACCCGCTCGAACCGCCCCGGCACCGACGAGGCCGCGGCGATCCCCGCCCGGACGTGATCCGGCGTCAACCCTTCATACAGCCCCACTCCAATCGCCGCCAGCAGATTTGAGACGTTGTGCTCGCCGACCAGCCGGCTCTCCACGGGAAACCGCCCCACCGGGCTCTTTACGGTGAAAGCGCTGCCGGCCATGCTGAGCTTCAGGCCTTCGGCGCGAAGATCCGCCTCGCGATGAATCGCGTAAGTCCAGACCGGCGCGCGCGTCGCCTCGGCGACGGCCGCCCCGCGGGGGTCGTCCAGATTGACGATGGCCCGCTTTGGCCTGCTCTTGCGGCCCGGCTCGCTCAGCCCCGTGAAGAGCCGCAGCTTGGCCTGGAAGTAGTCGTCCATGTCGCGGTGAAAATCGAGGTGGTCTTGCGTCAGGTTCGTGAAGACCGCCGCGTCGAACTCGCAGCCGGCCACGCGATCGAGCGCCAAGGCATGCGACGAGACCTCCATCACCACCGAGTCGAGCCCGGCGTCCCGCATCCGCCCCAACACCGTCTGGAGCTCCACCGCTCCGGGAGTTGTGTGCGCAGCCGGCACGGTCTCGGCGCCGATCTGATAGGCGACGGTGCCGATCAATCCCACACGACGTCCCACGGACTCCAACATGGCCTTACAGAGATAGGTCGTCGTCGTCTTGCCGTTGGTCCCCGTCACGCCCACCATGGTCAGCCGGGTTGCCGGCTCTCCATAGAAGCGCCCCGCCAGCACGCCGAGCGCCTTCCGCGTGTTTCGTACGCGCACCATGGGAATCGAGGCGACGCTGGCGGGCGGCTCTTCCAGCACCACGGCGGCCGCGCCGGCGCCGATGGCCTGCGTCACGTATCGATGGCCGTCCACTCGCTCCCCCTTCACCGCCACAAAGAGACTCCCCGGCTTTACCGCTCGCGAATCGTCCGTCACGCCGTCGATCGGCACGTTCGCATCGCCCACACGTTCAATCACATCCAGCGCCCGAACCAATTCCGACAGCGTCACGGCGCCGGCACCAACGACGAGCCGGCCATGGCGAACTTGACCGGCTCCTGCGAATAGACCCCGAGCGCGGGCAGGGCCTGCTCGGCGATGCGACGGAACACGGGCGCCGCCACCGCCCCGCCCCAGGCCTCGCCCTGCGGCTCATCGATCGCCACCACCATGGCCAGTTTCGGATCGTCCGCGGGCACAAACCCGACGAAGGAGCCGACGAATTTCGTCTGGGAGTAGCCGCCGGTGGCGGGATCGATCTTTTGCGCCGTGCCCGTCTTGCCGGCCACGCGGAATCCCGGCACCGCGGCCTTGCTCCCCGTGCCCCGCACGACCACGCCCTCGAGAATGCCGCTCAAGGTCCGGGCGGTTTCCAGCGAGATCGGCTTGCGCTTCACGGTCGGCGCCGCTCCATGGACCACACGCCCGCGCGCATCGCTGATCGACTGAACCAGAAAGGGCTTCATCAGCGATCCGCCGTTCGCGACCGCGGACATGGCCGCCACCAACTGCATCGGTGTCACGCCCACTTCCTGCCCCATCGAGATCGAGGCCAGCGAGCGGCGGCCCCAGTCTTTCGGTTCGCGCAGGAGGCCGGCCATCTCGCCCGGCAGGTCGATTTCGGTCCGCTCCCCGAACCCGAAGGCCCGCAGATAGCGATGCAGCCGCCGATCGCCGAGCGCCATGCCCGTTTTGGCCGCGCCGATGTTGCTGGATTTTTCGATGACCTGCGCAAAGGTCAGCCACCCGTAGCGTTCATGGTCGTGGATGACCGTTCCCGCGACGGTCATCTCCCCGTTTTCCGCATAGACGCTCGTGGTCGGCTTCATGACCTTTTCTTCGAGCGCGGCGGCCCCCACGAAGACTTTCATGGTGGAGCCGGGTTCGTAGGCATCGGTCAGCGCGCGATTGCGCCAGCGCTCCGCGGACAGGGCCTTCAGTTCGTTGGGGTCGAACCGGGGACTGATCGCCATGGCCAACACCGCGCCGGTCTTGGGCTCCATCAGGACGGCGATGCCCCCCTTGGCCCGCGTCACGCGCACGGCCTCATCCAATTCTTTCTCCGCGATGTACTGGACCACTTCATCGACCGTCAGCGCCAGGTTGTGCCCCGGCAAGGGCCCCTGCTCCTGGAGGCCCTTGGGAAACACCGTGCGTCCCAGGGCGTCCCGCTGCAGGACCACCATCTGCTTCTCGCCGTGCAGGAAGGGCTCATATTTCAGCTCGAGCCCCTCGAGGCCTTGCCCGTCCAGCCCAGCGAATCCCAGCACGTGCGCCAGCAACGACCCCTTCGGATAGAAGCGGCGCCCCTCCATCACCGTCCCGATCCCGTCGAAGGAGAGCGCTTCGAGCGACCGACCGATTTCCGGGTCCAACTTGCGCGCGATCCACACGAAGCTGCGCTCTTGCTTCAGGCGGCGCTCGATCTCATCGGCCTTGATATGGAGGACGCGTCCCAAATTCTTGGCCACGCCGGCAGGATCATCCAACGAGGTCGGCACGCCGAAGACGGAGGGCACATCCACGTTGGCAGCAAGAACCTTGCCCTGCCGATCCACGATGGCGCCTCGCGGGCCTTCCAGCGCCACGGCTTTGCGATGCTGGCGATCGGCCTTGGCCGTGAGCTCGCCCGCTTGCAGCACTTGCAGCTGGAACAGACGGCCCAACACCACCGCGAACGCCATCATCAACAGAATGGCGATCCCGATGCGCCGGCCGCGGAACGAATCAACCGACTTCATACGACCCTTAACGACCCCCGATCTGGCGGGCCACCTGCACTCCGGAGCCTGCACTCGCCACGGCGGTCGGATGGGTCGGGCCCACACGCACCAGCACGACCTGCTCCTTGCTAGGCGGCATCATTCCCAGACGGTCCGAAGCCAGATGGGCGATTCGTTCGGGAGACGACAGCTTGGACACCTTGACGCGGAGCTCGTCGCGCTCCCGCTGCAGGGCGGCCCGCTCGATCTTGAGCCGTTCGATCTGGTAGCCCAGGCGCACGATGTCGACCCGCTCCGCCACGTAGACCAATAAGCTGACCACTACGAGCCCCATCAACACCCTCATGACGACCTCCCATCGCAGGCACTCCTTTGTCCTTCGGCGACTCGGAGCTTGGCGCTCCGAGCACGCGGGTTAACGGCACATTCCGCTTCCGTTGCGGTCACCGGTTTCTTCGTCAGGATCGAGAGGCGTGGCGCAGGCCCCGCCGCCAACTCCCGAAAGGTCTGTTTCACAATCCGATCTTCCAGTGAGTGGAACGAGATGACGCAGAGCCGTCCGCCGGGCGCCAGCCGCTCCGCGGCGCGCCGAAGCGACTCGGCCAAATCGTCCAGCTCTCGATTCACCGCAATGCGCAGCGCCTGAAAGGTGCGCGTCGCGCAATGCAATCGACCGTGGCGATAGGCCCGGGGGACTGCGCGGCGGACCACCTCGGCAAGTTGCGAGGTGGTAAGAAGTGGGTGCACTTTGCGTTCACGCGCAATCGCCCGGGCGATTCGTCTCGAATAGCGTTCTTCCCCATAGCGATAGATCACGTCGGCCAG
>CAYZTJ010000037.1:20948-24464 GCA_964481215.1 uncultured Nitrospira sp.
CTGGCGTCCGGCCCGGCCCGCTCCAGGAGCGCATCGGCATGCCCACCGAGGCCCACCGTGCAATCCAGATAGCGGCCGCCCGGCCTCTGAACCAGCCATCGCAGCACTTCTTCCAGAAGCACTGGAACATGAGACTGGTTCCCTTTATTTTCCAATGAGATGCCATTAATACCCACTTCTTCCCACTTAGCGGGTGGATTATACGGGTTCCCGAACCTATGTCAACAAGATTCTTGGGGTTTTCCTGTGGGTAGCTACAAGCGAGGGGCTGGCCTTGTGGTGAGCCCTTCTGAGACCACCACCCACCCTATGTGCGAGGGAAGTCAGGCTGAAGAGGAGGAAGAACCGCATGGGGGCGACCCCGCACAGTCAGGGACATCGCATAGAAAACGTAGGCTCGCTTCAAGATGTTCAAACTGGCCTTCGGCAAGGCCGCAGCAAGCGCGGAGGCAAGGCGTACCGGGGACCCGTTGCTCTTCCAATCGCAGGGGTGGAGGGTACGTTGAGCTTCCAAGCGATGTGATCACCCGTGGTAATAGAAGAACAACGGGTACCTGGCTGAAGGCCAGTTTCAACATCTTGTTAGGGATACAGCTTGTAGAGCATCCGAGGGAACGGGATCGTTTCGCGAACGTGCTCCAGGCCGCAGATCCAGGCCACAGCCCGCTCGATGCCCATGCCGAAACCCGCGTGGGGCACGGACCCGTAACGGCGCAGGTCAGCATACCAGCGAAAGGCCTCTTCCGAGAGATGGTGCTCGCGGATGCGGGCCATCAGCTTCTCGTAGTCGTGCAACCGTTGTCCCCCGCCGATGATCTCGCCGTAGCCTTCCGGCGCCAGCACATCCATGCAGAGCGCCAGCGACGGATTTGCAGGATCGGGCTGCATGTAGAAAGCCTTGATGGCCGCGGGATAGCGGTGCACGATCACGGGCCGGTCGAATTCGTTGGAGAGGAGCGTTTCTTCATCGCCGCCGAAGTCATCGCCCGGCTGCATCGGATTGCCCTTGTTCTGGAGCAACGCCACGGCCTCATGATAGGCCAGCCGCGGGAAGGGCCGCGTGATACGTTCCAGCTTCGCCACATCCCGCTCCAGTACAGCGAGCTCGGGCCGGCGCCGCTCCAGCACTTTCCCGACGATTTCGCAGAGAAAGTCTTCCGCCAAGTCCATCATATCGGGCAGTTCGGCGAAGGCCACTTCCGGCTCAACCATCCAAAACTCCATCAGATGCCGGCGCGTCTTGGATTTCTCCGCACGGAAGGTCGGCCCAAAACAATAGACCTTGCCGAAGGCCGCGGCCGTCGCCTCGCTGTAGAGCTGGCCGCTCTGCGTCAGATAGGCCTTCTCATCGAAATAGTTCGTCTCGAAGAGCGTCGTGGTGCCTTCGCAGGCGTTGGGCGTGAAGATCGGCGAATCCACCAGCGTAAACCCACGGTCGTCGAAGAAATTCCGGCAGGCGCGGATGATCTCGTGGCGGATGCGCAGAATGGCATGCTGGCGGCTGGAACGCAGCCACAGATGCCGGTGCTCCATCAGAAAGCCGGTGCCATGTTCCTTCGGCTGTATGGGAAAAGGCTCGGCCTGCTGGAAGATCTCCATTTGCTTGACGTCCAGCTCAAAGCCGCCTTGCGCACGCGCATCGGCCCGCACGGTGCCGGCGACGATCACAGAGGACTCCTGCGTCACTTGGCTGATGCGCTCGAACGGCGCATCCCCCACCGCCGCCTTGCTGACCACCGCCTGGATATCGCCGGTCCCGTCTCGAATCACCAGAAACTGAATCTTCCCCTTCGCCCGGTGGTGGCGAACCCAGCCCCGAATGGTGACCTCTTGTCCAACGTGTTTGGCGATCTCATCGACGTAGGCAATGGGCATGCAACATCCCTCGCATCAATTCGGCGTCATGCACAGATTCACGAGCACAAACGGAGCCTATCGGAACAGATAGGCCTTTGCAACTGACTCGCTCTCCACTCTGTCGTCCACGACGTCGTCTCCGATGATTGACATTTGACTCTCCCCATAGTCCAATTGGAACTATGTACGCTTTCCTGCGATCACACCCCGCACCGACGTTCCTTCTCACAGCCATCCTGTGGGTCGCGATGGTGGCGGAGGCGGGTGCGGCTCGCGCCGATACCCCCGGGGCGATCTACTGGTGTCCCAACAAGACTGCGGATCAGCAATTGACGGCAGGGCCCATGGCCGGCTGCACGCCCCTGATCGATGCGGAAGCCAAGAAGAAAGAAGCGGATCGAAAGCCCGGGACGCGAAAGCCGGCGTTGGCGATCGACGATATCCAAACGGCGACCGCGCGGTTCCTGACGGAGTATCGTCAATTCCTGGACTGCTGCGTCTCCGATCCCGAATATCTGCAAGATGCCGACCTCCTGGAAGACAAGGCGCTGAACATTCTTGACGCCGTGCAGGCCAAAGGACTGATCAACACACAGACGAGCTGGCGAGGGCAAACGCTCCAGACCATGATCCCGCCGGTGGTGCAAGCCCGCGATGACTTACGGCGGATCAAGCAGCGGATGCAGGCGATCGAACAGACCTCGGAGACGCTCAGCGAGCAAGACTACGAGGGCAGCGGGCGCGTCAAGCGGCAGATTCAGCGGGAAGAAGAAAAACTCCGAAAGGAGTTTCGGCCGGTGGCCCCCCCGACCTCGGCGCGAACCGGCACCGACATCGAGGACACGACGATCCGCAACGCCTACGGGGAGAGTATCGGCGCCGTAGTCACGCCGCGAATTCCTCCCTCTCCCACCCTCCGGCCCCGCGCTGGAATGGGGATCGACGATTCCACGATTCCGAACCGGTATGGGTCCGGTATCGAAGGCGGCAATAGGCCGGCCGCATCTCTGCGCGAGCGGGTTGGCTCAGATATCGAAGACACCACGCGCCAGTCCAATATAGGATTTGATATCGGGACGGAGCGGGGACCGACAGGGCGCTCCTCAACCCCTACGCGAGTAGGACCGACTATCGGGGATTCGAGTCAAAATCGAGACAGCCTTGCTCCGCGCAGCCACGGCCCGGCAGACCCGGCCCAGCCCCCGCAATAGGCTCAGCTCTTCGCGGCGACGGGCGGCATGGAGGTCCAGGTCTCCCCACGATCCTTGCTCCGATACAAGCCGCTGCCATTCGTGCCCACGTACCAGACGGTCGGATCGATGGCGCTCTGTACCAGCGAGCGCACATTCGTCGTGGCCAGGCCCCTGTTCAGTTCCTTCCACGTCTTGCCGCTATCTTCGCTGCGATGCACACCCAGCCGCGAGGCCACATAGATGGTATTGGGCTTGGCGCGATCCAGCGTCATCGAGGTCAACATCTGATCGGGTAAGGATTCTCCAATCCGCGCCCAGGATTCCGCGCCATTCTCCGTCTTGTAGAGGCCGGCCAACGTCGCCGCGTAGACCGTATCCGGGTTGAAGGGATCGGTTTGTACCACCGTCACACCCAGCGCGCGGGATGATTTCAAGACCTCCGGCGGCACCAGCCCGTTGTTGACCT
>CAYZTJ010000038.1:0-24189 GCA_964481215.1 uncultured Nitrospira sp.
GGAACCTTGCCATCGAGCGTGACGGTGCCCGTGAGCGTCCCCCCGTCCGTGACGGGCAGTTCCTCATAAGCCCAGGCCGTCCAGGCAAGCCCCTGTATCGCCACTATCGCAATGAGTATGAAATAAGCCATGCTGCCTCCCGCGTTGCACAGTCCCGTAACTACGTCACCCGTTGTGCTCCGCTCCCGTCACGGCGATGAGCGCCGGGACTCCCTTGACGTCTTGGATGCTTGCCTGGTGGGAGCGGTGCGGGACGCAGGCGGATCAGCCGGCATGGAGGGCCGGGGCCCTTGATTCAGCCGCGTGTCGGGGGGGGGCGGCTCCCGAGCGGTATCGTGGATCAAAGCCACGACACCAAGAATAATGACGACGAAGAGAGTCAGCGTAAGATGAAAATCCGAAATGCTGTACGCGACCATGGAGGCAATTGCCCCGAGGACGCAGACAAGCTCAAAATACCCAAGGCGTAACGCGGCTTTCATCTCGAAATGTTTTCAGTGCCAATCGATGAGCAGAGGATTTGTGCCGAACTCTTCACATCCCTCTTGCACAGGATTGCACAGACGGTGCCGTGCGGGCATGTAACTTCAATCGGTCGAAGGGGGCGGGAAATCGAGAAGTTGTGCGTGACAGGGGCAGGAGAAGATCCGATAGCCCGTCCAGTAGCGAGTCCGGATGCAAAATTTGCGTGGACGAAGACTGAAGAATCCTTGGGGGAGATCGCAGAACCACGACTGGTAAAGATTTTCTCCAGGCCGCTTGGGTAAATCAGGGTGCAAAGTTTGCGCGGAGACCGGGATGCAGAAGCAGCGCATGCCCTTTCGGGAGATACTATGAGGCAGAAACGCGTGACGGACGTCTAGTCTCGGATGCCATACGCCTTGATCTTGTATTGCAGGGCCCTGAGGCTGATACCGAGGAGCTTGGCCGCCTTCTCGCGATGGTTGGTTACTTCCGCGAGGGTCCGCTTGATGACATCCCTTTCGATCTCCTCCAGGGAGCTGCCCAGGGTCACCAACATCGTACGAACCTCTTCGCGGCTGGCCTGGATTTCCTCGGGAAGATGCTCGGGCTTGATGAGGTCTTCGCGGACGGTCACCACGCACCGTTCGATCACATTCCGGAGTTGTCGAATGTTGCCCGGCCAGGCATACAGTCGGAGGAGTCGCATCGCCTCTCGGGACAGCTCTTTGGGATTCCGGTGATGCTGCCTCGCGAATTCGTCCAAGAACTGCTCCGCGAGCAGCGCCACATCGTCCGCACGGTTTCGTAACGGTGGGAGCTGGATGGGCACCACATTCAACCGATAATACAGATCCTCCCGAAAGCGTTCCGCCGTGACGGCTTCGGCGAGATTCCGATTGGTCGCGGCGATGATGCGGGTGTCGACTTTGATCAGCTTGGTGCCGCCGAGCCGGCGGAACTCCTTCGTTTCCAACACGCGTAGAAAATCAACCTGGGACTTCAGCGACAGTTCGCCCACTTCATCCAGAAACAGGGTCCCGCCGTCGGCCAGTTCGAAGCGGCCGACCTTGGTGTGCGTGGCGCCGGTGAATGCGCCACGCTCGTATCCGAACAGCTCACTCTCAAGCAAATTCTCGGGGAGCGCGCCGCAGTTGACCGAGACAAACGGACCGGTGGACCGGCCGCTTTTCTGATGGATGGCCTTCGCGACCAGTTCCTTCCCCGTCCCGCTTTCTCCCATCAGCAGGACGGTCGCATCGCTGCTTGCGACCATCTCGATGAGATTGTAAATCTCATGCATCGCCCGGCTCTCGCCGATCAGCGACTGGAAACGTATCCGTGTATCCAGCCGGTCACGCAAAGCCCGATTTTCCGCCGCAAGCGAATGTCGTTCGAGGGCCTTCTCGAGAATGACGGGAAACCGATCCCGATCGATCGGCTTCGTCAGATAGTCGTACGCGCCCAGGCGCATGGCTTCGACGGCGGTTTCGACAGATCCAAAGGCAGTCATCACGACCACCTCGGTGTCGGGATACTTTCCTTTCACGCAGCGCAGGAACTCCATCCCCCCCATCCCTGGCATCCTGAGATCCGTCACGACCAGGTCGGTCGGCGACTCCTCCAAGAGCGCCAAGGCTTCCTCGCCGGTCGCGGCAGTCCTCGGTCGGTGTCCCCGCTTCTCCACCATTGTGGAGAGGGCGGTGCGAATGTTCTGCTCATCCTCGACGATCAGGATGTCAGCCGGAGTCACCATGAGACCCCCGTCGTCCGAGATTCCGGCTTGCCCGCGACCGGCAACTGCACGGTCACCACCGTGCCCTGCCCCGGGGTGCTCGCTACATCGATCATGCCGCCATGATCCTGAATAATCCGGTAGGCAACCGCCAGCCCCAACCCGGTGCCGGTCGCTTTCGTGGTGTAGAAGGGCTCGAACAGTCTCGGGAGATCCTCTTTATTGATGCCCTGGCCGCTGTCCCGCACCGTGAGTTCACACCACTCGGTTTCCTCCCGTTCCGTCATGCGGACTGTGATGCGGCAGGTGCCGCCAGACGGCATCGCCTGAAACGCGTTGACCAGGATGTTCACGAGCACCTGGCTGATCTGCGTGGCATCTCCAATGACCGGCGTCATGTCGTTCGCCACCGTGACCTCGATCGCAATCCCCTGGGCCTCGGCCTCGTACTGCATGAGGGAGACAATTTGCTGGATCAGCCCCTCGATGTCGACCACCTGGACCTGCAGGGTGCCCGGGCGGGCGAATTTCAGGAAGTTATCGAGGATGACGGAGAGGCGGCGGCACTCCGCATTGAGCACCCGGAGGTACTCAGCCGCCTTCCGCGAACTCACGCGGGACTCGTGCAACTCGTCTTCCAGCAGATGCAAATTCAAGTCGACGGCGCTGAGAGGATTTCTGAGTTCATGGGCGACACCGGCCGAGAGGGTATGCAATGCCGCCAGCTTATCCGCCGTGCGCACCCGCTGTTCGAGGGCCAGCCAGTCCGTCACGTCTTTGGCGAGCAGGATCACCCCCCCCGGCCCATCCTCATCTCCGGCAAGTTCTGCCGTGCTGATCCGGATGATCCGCCGCGCGCCCGTCCCATCCTCGCGTGACAGATCGTAATGATCGAGGTATTGACGGTCATGGAGCGCGGACTCCAGCGCCAGACGAAACGGGTCCTGCTTCCCAAAAGCCGACTCATAGGTGTTCCCCAGGAGATCAGCCAAGGATCGGCCCAGAACCGACTCGGCAGGGGGATTCACCACCGTGATCAAGCCGGTCCCATTGACTGTCAGCACCCCCGTGGGAATGCTTTGCAGAATATTGCGCGCCAGCCCCTTCACTTCCTCCAGTGTGCGACGGGTCGCCTGATGGTGCAGTGACGTGATCACCGCGGCAATAGCCACGGCGCTTACCAGAAAGAGCAGGCCGGTCAACACCAGGAAGTCGCGGCGTGACTGCCAGAGCGCGGGGAAGGTGTCGGAAGGGACCGTCTTGCCCTCCGTCAGCCCCTCGAACACCGTCTTTTCATGTTCGAGACTGAAGATCAGGAGCACCGACACCACGAGCGCGAGGATCAGGAGGATGGAGACGATCAGGCGGGCAGGCACTCCGTAGAAGAACGCCGTGTGCGGAGCGGGGCGGAACATCGGGAATCAGCTTACAGAGATGAGCCTGGGAACTCAATGCCAAGGCAGATGAAGGGGGCGCGCCTGAAGCTTTCGCTGTAGGGGCCCCTTAGCCCGCATTATTCATGAAGGCTACTACTGGAACTGCGCATACGCCGCTGCAACAAGCTGGCATGCGGCTCAGCGGCGTGCCAGCGGGCGGGCTCGCCCCGCGCGACCTCAACGTACTGTTTCACGTACGCCTCGGCCGCGCGAGCCTCCACGCGCCCGTCTCGCTTGGCGTCTCCACAGTTTCGTCACGAAGCTTCATGAATAATGCGGGTTAGAACAGGACGTTGAGACTCGCCTTAGCTGTCGCGTGGAGATTGAGGAAACCGCTGTAGGGACAGTCGGCGACTTTCCAAATACACCGTGCAGTCAGGGCAGAGGTGACGCAGGCTGATCTCGTCCCAGGTAAGAACCTTTGCCACACGGGCACAACGATCACAGGGGCCCCCATCGGGCATGGGGCCGCCGGAGGTACGGTCACTCATAATCGGCTCGTATTCGAGGATTCCTGCGGCGGAGCGAATAGGTCCCCCGACACCATGCGCCCTTCCATCCGCTCCTATTTCTGAGCGAACACCCCAGTGTGCGCTCGCGGGTGAGCAATCTCTGCCACACTCTTGCCAAGAAGTTCGAGGGGTCACGCGAAAGAATCTGTCGGCATTCTTCAATAGCCAGGCGCCGTTTCCGGCTAAGGGCGAGCAGGAGGACGAGGTAGTACCGCAACTCCACGTGGGCTGGGCTTCGCGCGATGAGCCATCGAAGCTTGCGTTCCTCTTCGCCAAGAACAGCGGGATACTCCCCTAAAGTGTCCGAATCCATGCGATCCTCACTCCGCGCCGGCTATCTGTGACGACCGTTCCCCTGAGCTTGGCAAGCCGCGGCGGCTCCGTGTCTCGCAGGTTTCACAGGCTGCACATACGAGCAGCCGACGCTCCTCGTCGTAGGCCAGGCGCGGTGATGGCCGTCCGCAGCACTCACAGGTGGAATCTATGGGCTCAAGCTCACCGTTCTTCATGCAGGCGGACATTGTCTCTGTGCCCCCATGAGCACCAGGAGAGTAAGGTCTCGATGTCAGGTATTCCGTGGAGCCGCTTTTTCGCGCGTTGAGCCGCCAGATCGACGGAGGGCGGAAGCGGAGGAAGACATTCCCGGCAATACAGTTGTTCTGTCCGCTTGTCCCAGTATCCCTTCGTCAGAGATTGGCTGCATCGTGCACAGATGATGGGGCTCAGATACCTTGGACCCTGCTGGGACATCACATCTCCTGATGAATGAATGCCGCAGTGCTACAGAATCGGTCGAGCAAGAATCGAACCATGAGGGGGGAGCGGCGGGCGACGGCTAATTCGGCCTGGATCCGCAGAAATCGGCAGGGAAGGACATCACAATGGCACCTCTTAGCATGCGCCCCAATCGCGGCCCGCAATTTTTGCACCTTGCCGCCGAAAGATCGGATGTCGTCTCGATGCGGACAAACTTGTGCGGAGCAGCCCATGGCATGACACTGAGGGGATAGCTCAGCAGGGACTGTAGGAAAGCGAGTGCGTACTTTCCAATGGGTCCAACTAGAGAAAGGCCCGTCGGAGGCGAATCAGAAAGGCATCCACCGCTTTGGGATCAGCCTCGTGGCGGGAGTGTGACAGGCGTTTCGTACACTCCACGGTCCAATACTCGCCAAGATCGATCACTTCTCCTGTTCCGATCGTCCCGCCCTTGATCTCCGCCAGCGTTCGTCCGATCGGGGTGTCGATGACGCGCAGGGTCAGGGCGCCGAATTCCAACAATTCGCAGAGGTTGTAGAGGGTCCGCAGGTAGGCCACGGCATACTTGGCGGGGCGGCCGTCTTTTTTGTCGAGGAACTTGCGCCGCTGATTTGACGCATAGCCCAGATAGGCCTCATAGGCCCGCTGCGGCGACCAGAGCGCCGGCAGCAGATCGCGCAGTTCGCTCCCCCACTGATCGGCCGCGACGACGGGGGCCGCCAAGGTCTCCAGAATCAGAGGATGACAACTCATCGCCAGCGCGAGAAAGGGCCCGACCTCCCAGGACGTCTCATCCTCCACTCCCTTCGCCATCCTGGCGCCTGGCGGCTTGAATCCGACTCGAAACAATTCCTCCGTCGGGATGACGTACACGCTGCGATAGTCGGCATCGCTCTCCGGTCCGGCCAACCCGTGCGCTTGCGAGCCGATCAACACTTTCAGAATCGTCTGTGAACTGTCATGCGGCATGGCGGTTCATGCGGATGTCACACCGAGGCGCTGCCCGAGATAGGCGACAGCCCCGTCCAGCGTGGCCAATTGGGCATAGTCCGATTCAGGGATCTCCACGCCGAGCACCTGGTGCAAGGCGATGATGACATTCAGAAAATCCATTGAATCGATGTCCAACTGATCTCGAATGCTCACATCGGGCTTGAGCGTCGCGAGATCCGCCTCCGGGGCGATGTCGCCGAGCACACCCCAGACGACTTGTCTGATATCTTCGCGGGTCCGTGTCCCCATTCGTTCGCTTCCTACTCAGCACCCAGCACTCAGTCCTGCTTTACAGTTTGCCCGGCTCCTGCAAGAGGCGGTCGAGCGCGGCCAGGAACAAACCGCCGCGATGTCCATCGGTCACCCGATGGTCGGCCGAGAGGGACGCCGTGATCACGAGTCGGGGGACTACGTGACCGTTCACGATCCACGGGCGCTCGACGACTTTTCCCAAGCCGACAAGGGCCACCTGCGGTGGATAGATCACCCCGAACACCGACTCGACTCCCTGTTCTCCCAGACTCGTCACGGTAATCGTGGGGTCCGACATTTCCGAGCTTCGCAGGGTGCCAGCGCGGGCCCGCTTGACCAGGTCCTGAAAGTCCTTCATCAGCTCGCTCAGAGTCCGCCGGTCCGCGTGGTGCAGCGCCGGCGCCACGAGCCCGCCGCCTCGCAGTGAGATCGCGACGCCCAGGTGGATGTCCGGACTCTGAATCGCGTCCGTGCCTTTCCATATCCCGTTCAGCTCCGGCACGGTGCGCAGCGCCAGGGCGACGGCTTTCAGGAGGAGGACACCGACGAGGAGACGGTCGGTCACGGAGCGCGTGGCATTCTCCGCGGTGAGCCAGGTCGTGGCCGGGGCCATGTCGATGGTCGTACTGAGATAGTAATGGGGGATCTCCCGCTTCGACCTCGTCATCGCCGCGGCGATCGTCTGCCGCATGCGGGCCTGCCGATCCGCCGCCTCCGCGGCGGGGGCAAGAGGCGAGAGGCCAGAGGCGAGGGGCGTGGTGGAGACAGTTTGCCGTATATCGTCGAGGGTGATGACGCCCTCCGGGCCGGTGCCGCGGACTGCGGCGAGGTCCACGCCGAGTTCGGCGGCCAGCTTCCTGGCCGCGGGGGAGACGCGCGCGCGTTCTCCTTCCATTGCCGGGCGAGGGTGAGCGGAGGGCTGAGGGCCTGGCGCCGGCTGATGTTCCTTAACCTTTGCCTCACCCTCAACCTTAGCCTCAGCCTTGCCCTCCTCCCGAATGGTCGCCATCACGGTCCCGACCGCGACGGTGTCCCCGGGCTTCGTGATGAGCTGCTCAATGACCCCGGTGTGAAAGGACTCAACCTCGATGGCCGCCTTGTCGGTGTCGATTTCAGCCAGAATCTCGCCTTTGGTCACGCGATCGCCCACCTTCTTTTTCCATTCGATGAGCGTGCCTTCCGTCATGTCGGCGCCCAACGTGGGCATCACGAAGTCAGCCATGATGAAATCCTCGTGAAGCGTGATGCGTGAAGCGTATCTCGTCAGAAGGCCTAGGGTATTCAGTCATCAGTGATCGGTCGTCAGTTCCGGACACTGAGAACAGACAACCGATAACTGCCAACCCTTCCTGGTCGTGGACGAGGTACGAACAACGAGATGCGAACAACGAGCGACGAGGCCAGGTCATCGCTTCCCCATCATGCGGCGAACGGCGTCAACGATCGTGGCCGGCTGCGGGAGCGCCGCATCTTCCAAATGCTTGGGGTAGGGAATCGGGACTTCCGCGCTGCAGAGACGTGCAACCGGGGCGTCGAGATCGTAGAAGACTCCCTCCATGATCTGTGCGGAGACCTCCGCGGCCAAGCTGCCGGTCCGCCATCCTTCGTCGATGACCAGCGCGCGATGAGTCTTGCGGACCGACGCCATAACCGTCGCCGTATCGAGCGGGCGGAGCACGCGCAGATCGACGACCTCGGCGTCGATGCCCTCCTGCGCCAACTGGGCGGCCGCCTCCAGCGCCTTCCAGAGCGAGCCGCCGAATGTGATCAGACTGACATCACGCCCCGGTTTTCGCACGGCAGCGCGGGAGAGATCCACGGACAGGGCGGCCTCATCCAGTTCGCCGTCCATCGCATAGAGGAAGGCGTGCTCGAAAATGAAAACCGGGTCAGGCTCGTGCAAGGCCGCGAGCAGCATTCCCCTGGCGTCGGTGACGGTCGCCGGCGTCACGACCGTAATTCCAGGGATATGCGCATACCACCCTTCCAGACTATGGGAATGTTGCGCGGCGACCTGTCGCCCGGCGCCGGTCGCCATGCGGACGATGAGCGGAACGGAAAATTGTCCCCCGGACATGTGCCGGATCGTGGCGGCATTGTTGACGATCTGATCGAGCGCCAGCAAGCTGAAATTGACGGTCATCACTTCCACGATCGGCCGCAGGCCGCCCAAGGCCGCCCCGATCCCGGCCCCGACGAAGGTGCTCTCGGAGAGCGGCGTGTCGCGGATCCGCTCCGGCCCGAATTCGTCGAGGAAGCCCTTGGTGCAGGCGTAGGTGCCGCCGTACTTGCCCACGTCTTCTCCCATGAGGAAGACGCGCGGGTCTCGCTGAAGCGCCTCGCGCAAGCCCTCTCTGACGGCCTCTCGGTAGGTGATCTTCATCGCAGGCTATAGGCGATGGGCCAGAGGCGATGGGCGAGGAGAAATCAACCTCTCGCCTCTCGCCCCGTGCCTGGCGCCCGCGCGCTTACGCGCGTATAGACATCCTTCGTCAAATCCTCGACCGGCTCCCAGGCGCTGGCTTCTGAGAAGGCCACCGCGTCCTCAATCTCGTTCGCGATCTCGCTCTCCATCTTTGAGAGGTCGGCTTCGTGCAACAGGTCTCGGGCGCGGAGCTGCTCCTGGAACGCCGACACCGGATCGCGCCGCTTCCACTGCGCGACCTCATTCTTCGTACGGTAGAGTTCGGCGTCGTACATCGAGTGGGCGCGGAACCGGTAGGTGCGATATTCGATGAGCGCCGGGCCGTTGCCGCGTCTGACCCCATCAACCGCTCGCTCAGTGGCGGCCGTGACGGCCAGCACGTCCATGCCGTCGACCGCCTCGGCGGGCATGCCGTAGGCGTCGGCCTTGCGGGCGATGTCGGTCTGCGATTGATGGCGGCCGAGCGCCGTCCCCATGGCATAGAGGTTGTTTTCGCAGAGGAAGAGCACCGGAAGTTTCCAGAGGGCGGCGAGGTTCAACGACTCGTGAAATTCGCCTTCCGCCACGGCCCCGTCTCCGAAGAAACAGGCCGTCACACGAGGCCGGCGGCTCATCTGATCCGCCAGCGCCAGGCCGACGGCCACGGGCAACCCGCCGGCCACGATCGCGAGGCCGCCATAGAAACGCCGGGAGGCGTCGAAGAAGTGCATGGAACCGCCACGGCCGCGCGCGCAGCCGGTCGCCTTGCCGTAGAGTTCCGCCATCAAGGCGCGCATCGGGGTGCCGCGCACGAGGGAATGGCCATGTTCCCGGTAGGTGGCCACGATGGCGTCATCGGGACGCAAGGCCGGGATGGCGCCGACCGCCACGGCTTCTTCCCCGATATACAAGTGCAGGAAGCCCCGAATCTTCCCCAGGCTGTAGAGCTCCGCGCATTTCTCCTCGAACCGGCGAATGCGCAGCATCTGACGCAAGAGTTCAAGGGCATGATCGTGCTGGGAAACGTGTGGCATAGATCGTCACGCTCAAGTTTTCAGTGATCAGTTATCAGTAAACGGTCTTCAGAAGCTGCGAGCATCAGACCTAAACTGAAAACCGACGACTGACAACCGATTACCCACTCTCCAACGTCGACACATCCCCTTCCGGCAGTCCCAGTTCGCGTGCTTTCAAGAGGCGCCGCATGATCTTCCCGCTTCGGGTCTTAGGCAGACTCGGCACGAAAGCGAGTTCTTTTGGCGCCACGGCCGCGCCGAGGCGGGAGCGGGCGTGCCCCATCAGTTCGCGCCGCAGCGAGTCGCTGGGCTCGAATCCGTCTTTCAACGACACGAAGGCTTTCACGAGCTCCATGGCGATCGGATCCGGCTTGCCGATCACCCCCGCCTCGGCCACGGCCTTGTGTTCCATGAGCACGCTCTCGACTTCGAAGGGGCCGATGAGATGCCCGGAGGTCTTGATCACGTCGTCCGCGCGTCCCACAAACCAGTAGTAGCCGTCCTTGTCGCGTTTGGCGAGGTCTCCGGTGAAGTACCAGCCGTCTGCGAAACATTTCAGGTAGCGAGCCTGCTCATTCCAGTAGCCGCGGAACATGGAAGGCCAGCCGGCATGGAGCGCCAGTTCCCCGACGGTATCGGGCTCCGTGATCTTTTCGAATCGGCCGTCGTCCGTCCTTCGGGCGATGGCGGCGACGATGCCCGGGAGCGGCCGGCCCATCGATCCCGGCTGAATGTCCATCGCGGCATAGTTCGCGATCATGATGCCGCCGGTCTCCGTCTGCCACCAGTTGTCGTGAAAGGGGCGGCCGAAGGCTTCTTGGCTCCAGACGACGGCTTCGGGATTGAGCGGCTCGCCCACGCTGGCCAAAAAACGCAAGGCGCTCAAGTTGTACTTCTGGACCGGGGGCAGCCCGCCCTTCATCATCATTCGAATGGCGGTCGGCGCGCTGTACCAGACCGTCACCCGTTCGTCCTGGAGGATGCGATACCAGCGTTCCGCGTCGAACTCTTCCTCCACCACGAGACTGGTCACGCCGTTGGTCAGCGGGGCGATGATGCCGTAGGACGTGCCGGTGACCCAGCCGGGATCGGCCGTGCACCAAAAGATGTCCTGCTTGTGCAGATCGAGCGCGAGCTTGCCGGTCATGTGATGGGCAACAACCGCCTGGTGCACGTGGATCGCGCCCTTCGGCATGCCGGTGGTCCCGCTCGTGAAGTGGAGGAGCGCGTGATCTTCCGGGGCCGTGGGGCCGATGGCGTAACGGTCGCTCGCCTGTTCGATCGCCAGGTGAAAGTCGATCGTGCCGGGCACGTCGCTCGGCCGATGGTCGTCCCCGATGAGCAAGACGTGCGTGAGATGCGGGAGCGCCTCGCGCAGGCCCGCCACCTTCTTTCGGTACAGGGCTTCGGTGGTGACGAGGACCTTCGCCTCGCCGATGGCCAGTCTGGCGCGCAGCGGCTCCGGCCCGAAGGCGGAGAAGAGCGGGCAAAACATGGCCCGATGTTTCAAGGCCCCCAGGGCCGTGACATAGAGCGCGGGGATCCGCCCACTCAGGGCGTAGACGCGATCGCCGGGCCGAACGCCCAACGCCTGGAGCACGTTGGCAAACCGATTCGTGAGGTCACGGAGGCGGGCATAGGTAAAATCCTGCGTCTCGCCGGTCTTGCCGATCCAGCGAAGCGCGACCTGGGTCGCACGAGGGCCCTTCGCGTGGCGATCGACGGCTTCGTAGGCGATGTTCAGCCCCTGGCCTCCCGGCAACCCATCCAGCTCGCGTCGCGCTTTCTCCCATGAAAAGGCCGCCCGAACATCCCCATAGTCATAGAGGTGGGGTACCACCTCACCCCAATCCCGACGCGACTTGATGATCGGTTGCCAGGCCACCACGCAGACCTCCTCGGTCTGACGGGAGTGCAAGCGACGGACCAGGCATCTTCCGGATCGCTGCAGGAAAATCATCGGTGCATGGACGGAAGGCCGGGTCATCCCGGAGGGGCGGCGACGACGGCTGTAGCATTATTCAGCAGAGAGCCGAATCGTCGGGGGGAGATTTGCGCCAGACCCCGGTGGCAACCGGCCCAATCAGCTCAGCACGCTTCTTGCTGAGAGATTGAGTGCGAGGCGGCAGGCGATGGAATACACCAAGGTCATCATCATGGGCGCCGCAGGCCGCGACTTTCATAATTTCAACGTCGTCTTTCGCCCGAATCCCCATTACCGGGTGATTGCCTTTACCGCCGCGCAGATTCCCCATATCGCCGGACGAGTCTACCCGCCGGCGCTGGCCGGGAAGCTCTATCCCTCCGGCGTGCCGATTTATCCGGAAGCCCAGTTGGAGTCGCTGATCCGAGACCATGATGTCGATCAAGTTGTCTTTGCCTATAGCGACGTCTCGCATGAGGAGGTGATGCACCAGGCCTCGCGGGTCATGGCTCTGGGGGCGGAGTTTCGCTTGCTTGGTCCCGCCGCCACCATGCTCCGCACCACCAAGCCGGTGGTCTCGGTCTGCGCCGTTCGAACGGGATGCGGGAAGAGCCCGGTCGCCAGACGTGTGGTGGCGCTCCTCCGGGAGCGAGGGTTGCGCGTCGTCGTGGTGCGCCATCCGATGCCCTACGGGGATCTGGCTCGGCAGGCGGTGCAGCGGTTCGAGACGCTCGATGATTTGGCCGAAGCGGACTGCACGATCGAAGAACGGGAAGAGTATGAACCGCACCTGGAAGAGGGGACGGTTGTCTTTGCGGGCGTGGACTATGCGCGGATTCTGGCGCAGGCCGAAGCCGAGGCCGACGTCATTCTCTGGGATGGCGGTAATAACGACTTTCCCTTTTTCGTGCCGGAGCTCGAGCTGGTTCTCCTCGATCCGCACCGGGCCGGCCATGAGCGCCGCTACTTTCCGGGCGAAGTGAATGCCCTGCGCGCCGATATCCTCGTGCTCACCAAGCTGGATACGGCCGCGCCCGAGCAGGTCGAGGCCGTGCGTCGAAACATTCGCGAGATAAACCCGCGCGCGGTGGTTGTGGAGACGATCATGCCGCCGACCGTAGACCCGGCGGACGCGTTCGTCGGCAAACGGGTGCTGGTCGTCGAAGACGGCCCGACCTTGAGCCACGGCGGCATGGGATTCGGCGCCGGGACGGTCGCAGCCAGGCAGGGCGGAGCGGTGGAACTGGTGGATCCGCGGCCCTATACCGTCGGCAGCCTCCGCGAGGCCTTTGCGACCTATCCGCACCTCGGCCCGGTCTTGCCGGCGATGGGCTACGGCGTCGATCAGTTGCGCGACTTGGAGAAGACCATCTGCCAGACGCCTTGTGATCTGGTGGCCATTGCCACGCCGGTCAATCTGGGACGGCTCATCGATATCAGTCAGCCGACCTGCCGAGTGCGGTATGACGTGCAGGAGGTGGGAACCCCGACACTCCGCGAGGCCTTGGCCGCCTTCCTCGAAAAGGCAGTTCTCCATGTACAAGACGATGCTGGTGGCCCTGGGAAGGAGGGGCTGGTACCCCTCTCCGCGAATCCTTTACATCAGGCTCGGCTCTGACCGGCAAAGCAGTTTCTTTAGGGGGCCCTTGAAACCGCCAAAAAGGGGACTATCTGAGGGGCTCCACATTTGGACAGGGGGACGAGGGGAGAGACATGAGTGCAGTCATTCAAAAAGTGAAGACGGCGGCGAGAGACGCCTGCCATCGGTGCGGGGGGCTCATGGTCCCGGAGTATGAGACGGCGACCGGCATTGAGGAATGGCGCTGCGTGAGCTGCGGCGAACGGGTGGATCCGGTGATCCTGCAACATCGAGCGCTCAGCGATGCGCGGGGCGAAGCGGAGAAGCTCTTTGCCGGGTCCGGCTCCAAGAGCCTGAACTAGCCGGTGTAACCGAGGTGGGCTATGCCCAGGGAGGCGGTATGAGGTCCGAGGCACGGTGGCGGAAACTCATGGCGTGGACGGCGGCGGGGACATTTCTGCTCGCCGGCTGTACGAAAACGCTCATCAAGGATGATGTGCGCACGTCAAAGACGAGCGGCGATCATTGCTCCGGGGAGGAGTGGGTGGACGATTCAGCCATCGCCGTGTTGCCGATTCCCGTCGTCGCCTTCGTGGTCCCGCACGTCGACCTCCATGACATCAAGGCCGACGAGTACCTCAAGCGCTGCGGCGGCGATCCTTCGAAGCTCGTCAACCGCAAGGTTGAAACGAACAAGACCGCCTGCATCCCGGCGGGACTGGTCTACATCATCACGCTCGGCATCTGGCAGTGGTGTCCGACGCACGTCTCTTGGCAAGCGGACATCAAGGCGTAGCAGCTCGAAGAGTCATCAGTAATCAGTTTTCAGTTTTTTAAACTGGTGACTGAGAACGAATTCCCATTCAGTTCTACGTTGCAGGGACTTACCGACACCCTGTTTGCTCGCGACCCTCTACTTGTTGCTTCGTGCGTCCCGGCTCCGGCGCGGCGCCGATGATGTGAACGTTCGGGCCGTCCTTGAGGGGAATCTGCCTGCCCACGTGTTCCTCCGTTCCCATCACCCACTCAAACAGCCGTCTCGCATCCCGGAGTTCCGGCTCTTTCGGGATGCCATAGACCCGCTTCTGCATGTCTTCATCGTACAGCCCGATGCAGCCGTGCGAGACCGGCGCGCCTGGCAGGTCTCGCCCATGAATCCAGTAGGCGACGCCCTGTCGATTGATGTGAAAGAGGAGCGCGTAGGTCATCGGGTAGGGCATGTCGCGATCTTCGATCATGTACAGCGTCGAGACATGGTCCCGATGCGCCAGGGTGAGGCGGAACTCACCGGTCGGCGTTGGATTGTCGGGCTCGCCTGAGGCGATCGGCATCGAGAAGCGGAGCGCGCCCAATTCATACGCGCCCAAGAATTGCTCGGAGAGGTCGATCAGCAGAAGCCGTTCCTCGAATTCGGCCGGCGGATAGTGGCTTGGGAGCGGGGTGAATGAGGCAAGCTCGTCAAGCCGGCGGGGCACTTTCAGGCTGACGCCGGGGCGAACGTGACGCCGGTCGATCCGGTTGAACCGCGCCACATCGACCCAACGTTCACCGAAGAGGGATTCGAGCGACTCGCCCTTCTTGATCTTACGGCAGTCCCAAGCGATGGTGCCGTCACTCGGATAAGAGAGGCTGCAGGGAGATCGGACAGGGGGCGGATCAGCGGCCCCCAGCAGGAACGGCACGAACAGGAAGACTCCGAGTACGCCACGCGTGATCCCATCCACAGGGCTTGATGGTCTTTCAGGCTGTTCGGGGACTAAAGCACAAGGCGATATTGGCATCGAGCGGCGCTGCACAGCCCAAGAGAATCTCCTCCTGGCCTGTCACCGCTTAACGATCAGCGCCGAGCAGTCTGCATGCTGCACGACATCTTCCGCCACGCTCCCCAGCACGAACCGTTCCTCTCCGGTGAGCCCGCGTGAACCCATGACGACGAGATCAATCCTCGCCTTCTCAAGGTAATGAAGGATCACAGGGCCGGGACGCCCCTCCAACACCTCTCCGCTGACCGACGTGTCTCGACCCAGGAAGGATTCACGCGTCTGCGCCACCAGCCGCTTGGTCCGTTCGGCGACCGGCTTGGCGAGATGGGCCAGCTTCGCGAGCGGAAGGACCGTCGCGGCCAGCTCATCCAGCACGGGCGGGACGACGGACAAGACGGTGAGGTGTGCGTGGTCCGGAAGAGCCCAGCGCCGTAGAAAACAGGCGGCGCGCTGGGCTCGCGGAGAGCCATCCGTGGCCAACAGGACCTGCGGCCTGGACGACAGGGGCCGCTTCACCACGAGCACCGACCGCGCGTCACCCGCCAGCACTTTCCGGGCGATGCTGCCCAGCAGAAATCCTCGATCGTCCGTGACGCGACGGGAACCGAGGACGATGAGATCCACACGCCGGCGCTCGGCCTGTGCCGTAATGACCGCCGCCGCGCGCCCGTGCAGCAGGACAGGGGACAGGGTGGCCGGAGCCGAGCCCGATTGATGAAGGGCAGTCAGCGCGGCGCCGACGCCACGCCGGAGGATCTCACTCCCGGCGTGATCCAGCGCCGCGCGCGCCTTGGCCGTGCGTCGTTGCACCGTCAGGCCGGCGGCGCGGGCGCCCCGAAACGAGGAGGTGTCGACGACGTGGAGAAGGATGACCTCACGGGCGTAGGAGCCATAGAGCGCTCCCATCGCCTCAAGGGCGACCTGACCGGCGTCCGAGCCGTCGAGGGCACAGAGGATGCGCATGGGGCTCAGGGATTCAATGGGCACAAGCAGAAATAGGGTTTCCAGTACTCAGTTTGCAGTCGTCAGTATCTTGAGCTGTAAACTGATCACTGATTACTGATCACGCGCTCCCGATTCTCACCACACCCCGAAATCGATTTCCTTCCAGGGAATCAGCTCCCAGTCTTGGGACTCGTGATGCAGGATGGCGATCACGCCGGACGAGGCGATGATGCGCATGCCTTTGGGCCTCACCCAGGTGGAGGCCTTGTGGGATCGAATGTAAAACTGAGGCCCGCCTTCCTGGCCGGACCCGTAGAACATCTCAAGCAGCCGCAACGCTTCCGCGTAGGACATCGCACCCCGCTCCCTGTGCCGTCACCAGGGACCAGCCTCCATAAAAAGCCAATCAGCAAGACAGGTGCCAATCGCGCGTGGAGACCCCAGAGATCGGCCCTGTGCGAAGTCATGGCCCTGCTTGTGCATCTCCGCCCTCTTGCAGGAAGCCGGCAGGGGGAGCGGCCCCGCTCTGTGGCCTTTCACTACAGCGGGCAGAGCCGGCTGTGGCAGGATTCCCCCGTCGCGCGAGCCACGCCACGGTGATGCAGCACATCGTCACACGAAAAGCTCTGAGGCCTCCACGGGCTCGTTCCGCCGTGACCACGCAGACCTGGCTGGATGTGTGGCGAGGGGCTACGGTCGTGCTCGGCCACTACCATGCCGTCACGATCAAGCATGCCGATGGATCGATGCAGCGGCGGAAACGCTTCGTGGTGGTGGGATCCGGTCTGCTCGCCGAGGTTCCGACGTCGAGGGGAATGAGACGCTGGTTGCTGACCGCGAAACATATTTTCTCCAGCCCGCGTGATCGCTGGAAGCCGGTGGGATTGCGCCTCCTCTTTCCGCGCGGCCCCGGACCACGCGTCGACGCGGGACTCAGCCTGCGAATCCCTCTGCTTCGCAAGGGCCGCCGGCAATGGCGGGCCCATCCGAATCGCCGGGTGGACTTGGCCTGTGTGCCGGTCAGCCGGCGCGCGGGGCCCAAGGTCGTGCCGGTGCTAGAGGTTGATCGATTGCAAACGCAGCCGGCGATGGTCGTGGGCACGCCGATTGTTTTGCTGGGCTATCCGGAAATCGGCAAGGGCACCTATGTCCAGGCCTTGGTGCGGCAAGGCTTGGTCTCGTGGGTGTCGCCAAATCGAGCGCGGTCCACCCCGCTGTTGATCGACAGCCACGTGTTCCCCGGCAACAGCGGCGGCCCCGTGCTGGGATTGCCCTATGGAGGTGAGCGGCCCGCCCAACCCGCAGAGGGAGAGGCGCCGAGATTCGTCGGCCTCGCCACGCAATCCAGAATTCTGGAGCTGCCGATGCTGGCTGGTGGAAAAGAAGTCGAAATTCATCTGAAGGGCCGCAAGCCGTCTGAGACGCTGCTCGCGCCGCAGTTCGTCGGGATCGGCTTGGTGGAGCCGGCGTTGCGGGTCGGGCAGTTGTTGGAGACGGCAATGCAATGGGCGCGTCGGAGGCACCGCGCGCGATGAAGCTCATGCTGTCCCACCTCTCGGGAAGCCGTCGCGGCCAGACGGACTGTTTGGAGACCGCTCGCGCCACGTTCGGCTGCGACGCGGGCTGTACCGTGCGCTTCGATCGAGAACGGGATCGGGCTGTCGCCCCGCTTCATGCGGAACTCCTCGTCGAGGACCGGACGCCGAGACTGACCGATCGGAGCGGGAGCCGGGCTCTGTGGGTGAACGGAGAGCCGTGCGCGGACACGGTGTTGCGAGACGGCGACGTGGTGCAGTTTGGCGACAACGGCCCGCTGATGCGGTTCCGTGAAGCGGTAGACGGAGCGGGGTTCTCCAAGCCTCTCCGCACCATCGTGGCCGACAGCCGGGATATCGTCGTGCGGACGCCCCATCCGCGGTTCTTCTCGCCGGTCTATCTGATTCGCCACATCCTCTCGGACATTCTGCGGTACGCGTCGCCCGGGCTGAGGGCGCTGACAGGCGCGCTGGTGCTCGCGCCGCTGGTGGCGATTGTCGTGCTCGGCCTGGCGGCCTATCGCCAGCACCAGCAGGCGCGCCTGGCGGAGCAGCGCATGGCCGAGTTGGTCGGCCAGTTGGAACGGGGTCATGGCTCGCTCGCGGAGCTGGGCCGCCGGATCGAGGAAGAGCGGCAGACCGCCTCCGAACTGCGTCGGGAGCGCGACGCCCTCACGGCCCGATTGACCGCCGCGCTCAAGCCTCAAGCGCCCCCGCGCGCCACGCAGGACGAATTGCAGGCGATCCGTCGCCAGTTGGCGGCGCTCGAGAGCGAGCAACGATTCGCGGAAGAGCTGGCGCTGCGGTTTGGCTCCGGCGTCGGTCTGCTGCAGGGAGGCTATGGCTTCAAGGAAAAGGGAACGGGGCGTCCCTTGCGCTATGAGGGATTCGATCAGATCGGGAATCCGCTGGTCGACAAGGACGGCAATACCCTGGTGACGGTGGAAGGCGAGACGCCGCCGGTCGTCATTTACTACGCCGGCACGGCCTTTCTCGTGGACCACCGAGGCGCCGTGGTGACCAATCGGCACCTGGTGCAGATGTGGGACACCTTCGAGCCCGCGCAACGAGCGCTGCAGGCCGGCTTTGAGCCCGATCTCTCGACGCTGCGCCTCTTCCTGCCCGGTTCGCCCGAGCCCTACCGGTTGAACGTGGTGGCCCTCTCGGAACGGGACGATCTGGCGGTTTTACGAACGGATCGTCCGCCCGCCGGGGCCGTGCCGTTGCAGGTGGCGCCCAACGAGAGCCGGCCCCGCGTCGGCGAGCCCGTCGTGGTGTTGAGCTACCCCGGCAGTATGGACGGTCTGCTGGGCCGGACGGCCAAGCCCACCACCGACGACATTTTAGTCAAAGCCGGCTCGGATCCGCTGAAACTCGCCGAGCTCCTGTCGCAACGATTGCTTATCAGGCCCTTGGTGACGCAAGGCCATGTCTCCGATGCGTCCGAGGATGTGGTCTCGTTCGAGGCCGGCTCGGCCACCGGCAGCAGCGGCGGGCCGGTACTCGATCGCGAAGGGCGGGTGATCGCCGTGAATCGGGGCGCCTTGCGACGCGGCGGCGGGGTGAATGTGGGCCTGTCGAACCGGCTTGTCTGGGCGGCCCTGAACCAGGCGAAGGTCTCGATGGCGCCGGCCGTGACATCGCCGGGTCGATCCGAGGGGAGTATGCCATGAAGATCCTGTTGGCCGTCGACGCCTCGCCCGACTCCCGCCATGCGGCGCACATGGTCCGCCACTGCGCGCAGCCGCCGGCGCTCGACATTTTGAATGTCGTGGACGTGGACGCGCTGCGCCACGCCTATATCTCGCCGGATGTGCCGGCCAGTTACCTGGACACCTACCGACAGGAGGTCTCGCAGGTCGCCGAGAAGGTGTTGCACGAGATGAAAGCGGAGCTGGAGCCCCTCAGCCTGCATGTCAGGCTGATCGCCGATAGCGGCGATGCGGCCGAGAGCATCATTCAAACGGCCGAGGAATCCCGATCGGATCTCATCATTGTCGGTCAGCGCGGCATGACCGCCTCGCCATCGTTTCTGCTCGGCGGCGTCTCGCAAAAAGTCGCGACCTACGCGCCCTGCTCGGTCTTGGTGGTGAAGGACGATCCAGCCACGCTCAACCGGCTGGTGTTGGCGGTCGATGGGTCGGAGGCCTCGCACAAAGCGGTCGCCTTTCTCCAGCACGTGCCGTTTAAGGCACCGCTGGAGATCGATGTCGTGACGGTCTGGCCGCAGGGGCGGGCGCTGGCAGCCGCGCAGCTGGCGAAGCGTGCCGGCCGGAGCGAGCTGAAAGAGGTGGTGAAGACGAAAGGAGAGGAGCTGCTTCGCAGCGTGGCGACCGAACTGAACCAGGGCCCCTACAAGGTCCAAACCGAACTGCTCCACGGGGATCCGGCCTTTGCCATCTTGGATGCGGCTGTGCGCCGAGAGGCGCAGATGGTCGTCGTGGGGGCGCGTGGGCTGACGCCGATCAAACGCTTTCTCATCGGGAGCGTGTGCCAAAAGATCTTGGTCCATGCGCTCTGTTCGGTGCTCGTAGTCCGATAAGGTCTCGCAGAAGGATGGAGCCCATGAAACCGACATCAGAGGAACTGCTCGCTCGGGCGCAGGCTCCAGCCGAAGCCGCGATGCGCCTCCACGCCTATTACAAGGGCAAGATGCAGACCTTGCCCAAGTGTGCGCTGCAGCAGCTTCAAGACTTTTCGGTCTGGTACACGCCAGGCGTGGCGGCGCCCTGCAAGGCGATCGCGGAGGAACACGAGCGGGTCTATGACTACACCAATAAAGCGAACACGATTGCCATCGTCTCCGACGGCACGCGGGTGCTTGGCCTTGGCGATATCGGCCCTGAGGCCGGGTTGCCTGTCATGGAGGGCAAGGCCCTGCTGTTCAAATATCTCGGCGGCGTGGATGCGGTGCCGCTCTGCCTCGGGACGACGGACCCGGATGAGCTGATTCGGACGGTCAAAGTCCTGGAGCCCTCGTTCGGCGGCATCAATCTGGAAGACATCGCCATGCCCAAGTGCTTTCGGGTGCTGGAGGGATGCCGAGCCGACAGCAGCATTCCGGTCTGGCACGACGATCAGCAAGGCTCGGCCACCGTGTTGCTCGCGGCCTTGCTCAATGCGTTGAAAGTCGTGGGCAAAGACATCCGGTCGATTCGGGTGGCCATGATCGGGATGGGCGCGGCCAATGTGCCGACCTACCGGTTCCTGAAGCGGAGCGGGGTGAATCCGGAACGAGTGATCGCCTGCGATCGCCACGGCATCTTGGGGCGCCATCGAACGGATTATGAAGAGCGGCAAGATGCCTATTGGGAGCAGTGGGCCGTCTGCGTGCAAACAAACCCGGAGGGGCTCACGGGCGGGATCGAGGAGGCGCTGCGCGGCGCCGACGTCTGTGTGGCTTTTTCGGCGGGCGGCATTATCAAACCTGAATGGGTGGCGCAGATGGCCAAGGAGGCCATCGTGTTTGCCTGCGCAAACCCGGTCCCGGAGATCTGGCCCTGGGACGCCAAGGCGGCCGGCGCGCGCATCGTGGCCACCGGCCGGAGCGATTTTCCCAACCAGGTGAATAATTCCCTGGTCTTCCCCGGGATCTTTCGCGGCGCGCTGGATGTCCGCGCCCGCACGATTTCCGATGACATGGCCCTGGCCGCTGCGCATGAACTTGCCGCCTGTGCGGAAGCGGGCGGTCTTCACGACGAGCGCATTCTCTGCACGATGGATGAGTGGGAGGTCGTGCCCAGGGTGGCAGTCGCCACCGCCATGATGGCCCAAACACAGGGGTTGGCCCGGATTAGCCTCAGGCGGGAAGACGTGCTCCGGTCGGCCACGGACAAGGTGCGGGAAGCCCGCGAGGCGACGCGCATCCTCATGAAGGAAGGGATAATTCCACCGCTTCCCCGACCGGGGTGACAGAACGGGACTGACTTTGATTCCGTGAAACGAATGGTTACCGTAGAGGCCAGAAGGAGGTGGATCGCCTAACGAGGGTGGCATCCTCTTCGGTGTTGACTCGCTCTCGTGCAGCGAAAGCGCAGAGGGCGTCGCGTCTGGTGAGTTGCGGGGTCGTGGGTCCAGAGGATGCGCTATCCATGCTCGGTGCCGATAGGCACGGCCGTTAAGTCGGCGCTTGCGAAGAGGGAGGCGCGGGACAATCAGCCTTAAGCGAGTGAAGGATTGCCGGACATGATCCCGGCCCGTGGCAGACCCGATGGTCCACACGAGAGCGGGCCGTTTTTTATGACTGCGCCCATCCCTCTCCTGCCTTTTCTTCTTCCCCAGCTCATCACGACCGTCCGTGAGACTGGCCCACAAAAAGCACGACCCGTAGGTCTCACTCGTGCCACACCATCTATGTTGGGGTATGTTGGGGGGTACCGGGCTGTAGACATAAAAAAAGCGGAGCGGAGGCGGGTCCAGAGAGCTCGTTGTGCATAGTGGAGATCTTGGAGAGGCTTTAGGCTTCCCGGCTTGCCCCTCACCACCCTCGCGCGGGCAACCGGGCTTGCACACCACCTCCGCAGCTCGACCTCCTCATCCTCGAGTGTTCCTCTCACCGAGGCCTCCGCTCATGTATCAGGTAACGCGGTTTCTTCTGCGATCAAGCCACTGTGGGACTCCTCCACAGTCGAACAGCAGGCTGGGGCGGAAGAGGTCATCAACTGAGAATCAGCGGGAGTGTCCTTCCGGGCTGCGTCGCCCTCCAAGTCCGAAGCGCTTGAGGTTTCTCCCAATTCGGCGATCAAGGAGGACCTTCCGATGCAGATCGAAGTGGCATGCAAGATGCTTGAAGATCAGAGGGGCTCCGCCGTTATCAGGTTGGATAGGAAGAGGTTCAAGCATCGTTGAAGCGGCCGATCTTTACGGTGCAGAAGCATCAGGCTTCGCGGCTCCACTATGACTTCCGCTTGGAAGTCGGCGGCGTCCTCAAGTCCTGGGCGGTGCCGAAAGGGCCGTCGATGGATCCGGCGATGAAGCGGCTGGCTGTTCAGGTGGAGGATCACGATCTGGACTACGCCGAGTTCGAGGGCGTCATCGAAGAAGGGGCCTACGGGGCGGGGCCGGTCTTGGTGTGGGACTGCGGATGGTTCGAGGTCGACGGCGGAACCGGAGCGGCGGCCTCTGTGGAGGCCAAGTTAAAGAGCGGCCAGCTCGATCTGGGGCTTCACGGCAAGCGGCTGAAAGGCGGATTCGCCCTCGTACGGATGAAGGGCCGACCGAAACAGTGGCTCCTGATCAAGCGGACGGATCGGGATGCTCGACCCGGCTCCGATGTGACGACTGAGTATCAGACCTCCGTCTTGTCCGGTCGGACCATCGCTCACATACAGCCCTAGGAAGACGGTCGTGCGGATAGCCTTGACCGGAGATGTGATGCTCGGGCGGCTGGTGGATGAGTACATCATCCAGAACCGTTCCGTGCGTCCCGAAGCGCTGTGGAGCGATGTTTTGCCGATCATGCTGGCCGCCGATGCCCGGCTCATCAATCTGGAATGCGTCATCAGCAGCCAGGGAGAGGAGTGGGAGCCCGGCACCAAGGCCTTTCACTTTCGCGCCCGGCCGCGCGCCATCGACTTTCTCAAGGCCGCCAAGATCGATGCGATCGCGCTGGCGAACAACCATGTGCTGGATTACGGCCCGGAGGCGCTGCTGGACTGCTTCCAACTCCTCGACCGGGCCGGCATCGCGCGCACCGGCGCCGGCGCGACCGTGGACGAGGCGCTTGCTCCGGCCTTCATTGGACTGCCGGAAGGCCGCATCGCCCTGCTGGCCCTCACGAACAACGAGCCGGAGTGGGAGGCCACCCGGACGAAGCCCGGCGTCACGTATGTGGCGTACAACGAGCGCGGGCTGAAGGAGCCGTACCGTTCGCGGATCGCGCAGGCGCTCGTTGCGGCGCGGCGGCAGGCACACCTCGTGATCGTCAGCGCCCACGTGGGGCCCAACTGGGGCGCGCCCTCGCGGGCGATGCAGGCGCTGGCCCGCGAGCTGCTCGACATGGGCGCGGACTGCTACTGGGGCCATTCCAACCATACGCCGCAGGGCATCGAAGTCTACAAGGGCAAGGCCATCCTGTATTCGACGGGGGACTTCATCGACGACTATCTAGTCGACAAGGGCGAGCGCAACGACCTCTCGTTCCTGTTTATGCTGGAAGGGGACGCGCAGCGCATCATCCGCATTCGGCTATACCCGACTTGCATAGAAGATATGAGCGTCCGTCTGGCCAGCGAGCAAGAGCGGCTCTTCCTGATGCGGACCATGCAGGCTAGGTGCAAGACCTTCGGCACGGTGATGGACGTGGAGGGGCAGGCCGCAACGATCACGGTGCAATAGAGCGAGTCAGGAGATGAGGCCATGACATGGCAGGGGCCGAATTCGGATTTCTGGTCAATGCCGCTCGGCCGGCGGCAGGTCTTAAAAACACTGGGGGCGCTCAGTTCAGCCGCGGCTCTTGGGGGTTCGCACGGGCTGGCTGGGGCGCTGGATCTGGCGGCGCCGCGCGCGGTCGCGACCGGCGACGTGCCCAAGCGGGCGCTTGGGAAAACCGGCGTCGAGGTCTCTGCCCTCTGTTTCGGCGGGGCGCACTGGGGCCGCATTGGGCAGGACGCCGAGGCGATTCGCATCCTGCACGAAGCCATCGAGGCGGGCGTGACCTTTCTCGACAATGCCTGGGAATACAACGAGGGGCGATCCGAGGAGCTCATGGGCAAGGCCATTCAAGGGCGGCGGCAGCAAGTCTTTCTCATGACCAAAGTCTGCTCGCACGGGCGCGACAAGCGCGTGGCCCTGCAACAGCTCGACGAGTCGCTCCGCCGCCTCAAGACCGACTACCTCGACCTCTGGCAAATTCATGAAGTGGTGTACGAGGACGATC
>CAYZTJ010000039.1:0-10383 GCA_964481215.1 uncultured Nitrospira sp.
ACTCCCCGGCTCTCTTCGAGGGACTTGGCCTGACGTTTTTCCTCCTCCGCCTTCAGCTGCACCCACTGATCGATCGTGATCTGTTTGTTTTCCAACAACAGATCTTCAAGTTTGCCGGCAAAACTATCGGACCAGCAGGATAAGACCGAACCGATGAGGATCACCGAAACACAGAACGCACGACGCCATCCGCTACTCATCCGCCCTCCGCAACACAAAGAGGTCTCAGAAAATGATTGCGAGGGCAGAATATGAATGTCTGATTACAAGCAGGTTACGACAGGGTCCAGTAATGGTTAACTTGCGTAGATGACGGGGCTGAAAGCCGATCCGTTGGCTCGCGATTTGAGGGCACCCCTTGATTCGCGGCAGTGTAGAATTCGGAAGAGGTGCCGGTCAGCCGGCGCTGCGGAGGAGCTGGCTGCAGCTGCGGACCAACGACAGCAACCACCTCGGAGCACGGTCGGCGGTGGGAAGATGAGGAGTGACGGACAGTTGGAGCTGGTCGAGGCGCGTATCCACATCCCGGTAATTCTGGCCATCACGACGGATCATGCGATAGCATTCGACGGCCTCTTCGGTTCGTCCCATCGATTCCAGCGTCCGTGCCAACAGGTACCGCAGGGAAACCAGGTCCTGCGTCGAGGCCCGCGGCCGGTCGAGCGCTGCGCGGAACGTGTCCAGGGCTTCATCATACCGTCCGACTGCCTTCAAACAGAGCCCCTTCTGAGCGAGGGCCTTCGCGCCCCATGACGCGTCGGTCGCCAACCGGTCAAAGAGAGCGCCGGCCCGGTTAAACTCTCCCGCTTGTTTCAGCGCGAGTGCTTCGCGATACCGGACGGACGGATCGGCGGCAGCCGGCTCTGTCGTTCTTAAAATCGGAGGCTGGGCCGGCTTCGCGGGAACATGCCCGGCCGCCTCCATCGCTTCCCCGTCGAGCTCGACCTGACCCGGCTCGATCGAACTTGGGTCCACCCGGAAGGGAAGGAAACCATTCCGATCCCGTGCCTGGGCGGCATCGAGGACGACACGGGCCGTGATCATTTCGGCCTGAGCCGCGTACCCGAATACCAAGGCGTGGTCGCACAGCTGGTTGATCAGTCGGGGAACGCCGCCGGTCAAGGCGAAGATCTTCCGGCAGGCCAGCGTAGTAAACAACAGTCTCCGTCCCCCTGCCACCCGGATGCGATGACCGATGTATGCGATCGCCTCCTCCTCACCCAATGGCTCCAATGCATACTCCACCGCAATACGCTGGGCGAACTGTTCCATCGCGGGGCCCTCGAGAAGTTCCCGAAGCCCCGGTTGTCCCGACAGCAGAATCTGCAGGGAGCGACGCCGGCCGTCGTTCAGGTTCGAGAGGAGCCGGATCTCTTCCAGCATCGCCGATCCGACGTTTTGAGCCTCATCCAGGACCAACAGCACGCGCCGGCCTGCGGCCTGCTCGGCTTCAAGAAAGAGTCCGAATTCATGGAAGAGTTCCACCTCGCTCTTCCCTTTAGTCGGCAAACCGAATGACGCCGCGATCCAGGGCATGAGCCCGCCCAACGATCCATGCGTATTCGACAGCACTCCGATGGTCCATTGATGGCGTGACTGGTCCAGTAACCGGTTCAAGAGCGTCGTCTTTCCTGTGCCCGGCTCTCCGGTGATCACGATAAAGGCGGATCCGTTCAGCAGCCCGTATTCCAGCAGGCTCAATGCCATCTTGTGCCGCGCCCCCAGATACAGAAACCCGGGATCGGGCAGCAGCGTGAACGGCTTCGCCTGCAGTTGATAGTACGCTTCGTACATGGTCGTATTATCCCGAATGGGCCATGAAGAGTTCCTTCGCGCGACGCCGCGTCAGATCGCCTCGCCCCGACTTATTCAACACGCCGCCAAGCACCGGCACAGTGCCCTTCAGCATCGCCATGGCGCGCTCGACATCGGTCGAGGCCGTCCGGCCCTCTTCGACCACCAGCAGGAGCGCATCGATGTGGGGGGCAAACCCATGAACGTCGGCGCGCGACAACAGCGGAGGCAAATCGAACACCAGCAGGCGAGCGGGATAGCGGTGTTTCAGCTCTGCCACCAGCGCTCCCATCCTGGGCGAAGCGAGCGCTTCCGCGGAGTTCATGATCGCGCGCCCCCCCGGAAGAAATACAAATCGGCCGATGCCCGGATGAATCAGGAGTTGATCGAGCGGGATCTCGTCGAACAGATACTCGGTCAAGCCGGGACAGTTCTCAATGCCGAAGGCCTGGTGCACACGGGACCGGCGCATATCCGCATCGACGAGCAGCACCGTATGGGACAGATCCATCGCCAGGGCGAGCGACAGGTTCACAGAAGTAAGCGTTTTCCCTGCATGTGGAGCCGGACTCGTGACACCCAACACGTTCCACCCCTTCTGGCGAAACTGTTGCACAACCTGCGTCCGCAACATCTTATACGCATCGACAAAGGCGCCTCCTTCGAACCCGGTGATCAGGCGCTGGGCGCGCATCGTGTCGTCGTCCACTTCAACTGTCTTCGTCGACGTGTAGACGATGGGTGCAGACACCGGACGCGGGTCCGGCGCCGGGCGCCGGGGGCTCTCCGCTGCTGAGCCATGTTGCTGCTTGAACCGTTCAAGCGCATGCTGTAGGTATTCCATCAGCCTCTCCTCCTCATCTCTCCGCAGCTCAGCCCAGTTTTCTCCAGATCGTGTACCACAACACATCCAACGGCATCCATGTCAGATGCAGCACGACCGCGCAGCCTACGACCACCCCGAGGCCGGCGAGGCTGACGAGCGCGCGACGCCGGCCGAGGGTCGCGAGTTCGCTCTCCGACGGAAGATAGGGAATCACCGCCAGCGGGACCGTCCGCATCGCCCGGCCGAGCTGATCAGCCGTGTAAATCGTCCGATCCAGGTTGTCCACCGCTATGCCGCTTCCCACTCCTGCGGTAACGGCGAGGAACGCCCCGAGCAACAGAATCGCCATGCGATTGGGCCGGTCCGGTTTCTCCGGCAACTCCGGCGGATTGATCAGCGAGAACCGCTCGCCCTTCCGCTGCACTTCCAGTTCAGCCGACACCTGTGCTTCCATCAGACGGGACGTGATCTCCTGGTGCTTGCGCACGGAATTTTCACGGTCCCGGACCAGATCCAGATACTCGGATTCGACCGCCGGCGTTGTCTCCAATCGCCTGGCGTATTCGTCCATTCGCCGTTTCAGGTCTTTCCGTGCCGCCTCCAGGGACTGCAGTGAGGCCGTGGTCGACGCCAGCTGCGACTGAATATTGATGTAGGCAGGATTCTCCGGCTTCACTGTGGACGGCTGCGCCGGTCGCGCCATTGCGGCCTGCAGTTCACGCTCAAGCGACGCCACCACATCCTGGGACCGCACCACATCGGGATGCATATCACCCAGCCGCTCCCGCAGAGCGGCCAGCGATGCCCGTTCCGCCATGAGGCGCTTCGACAGCTCGTCCCGCCCGTCCGTTGCGCCGGCTTCCTTCTCGAGCGAGGAGAGTTCCTGCTTCAGCTTGATGATATCGGGGTGTTCCGGCGCAAGATAGGCCGACTCGCTGGCATACTTGGCACGGAGCGCTTTCAAACGCTCGCTCGTGTCCAGCAGACGTTCGCCGCTCGCGCTGATGATCGGCGTATGCGGCTTAAGGGTGGCCAACTCCCCTTCCAGATAGGTCTTCCGCTCTTTCAGACTTCTGATCTCGCGGTCATTATCGATGACTTCCCGTTGAACCTGACTCATCAGCTGCATGTTCAACTGAACCAGTTCCGGCAGCGCACCCTCTGCCCGCTGCTTGACCCCCGCGAGTTTCTGTTCCAACTCCTGAATGTGATGGGACAGGTTTTCGGATTCTCGTTTCAGAAACGCGGTCGTCTCCTGAGCGTGTCGTTCGCGGGTCTTGAGATTCTCACCCAGGAACAGGCTCGTCAGCTCATTGGCCACCTTCTGCGCCAGCTCCGGACTTTCACCGTCGTACGCCAACGTGAAGGCGATGGTCGCCTGCGTGGGATTCTGAGTCCGTTTGTCGATCACCTTCACATTCATGACTTCGATCTGGATGTCCTTGACGAAGCGCGCCAGAACCTCTTCCGTGGGATTGCGTTTCCGAAGGTCGTTGTAGAGATCATATTGTTCGACGATTCGCCACAACGTGGACCGGCTCAAGACCTGCTGTTTGATCGTTTCGATTCGCTGATCGGCATAGGTCGCGATCGCCGAGCGGACGAGATCCGGCGGAATCTCCTGCTCCTCGATAAGGATGGTCGCCGTCGAGCGATACACCGCAGGCAGGAGAAACGCCAGCGCGGCGCTGGCCGCCAGTAGAACTGCGGCCACCGTGAGAATCATGGTCTTGCGGCGGCGTAACAACGTGAGATACTCGTGCAGGTCCTTCGCGGGAGCTCCCATGGTTCCTCCAGCCTGTGTCGTCCGTCCCCCGGTCATCGGGACACCGCCCACTTCGACCCTGCGTAGGTCAGCATCACGAACGTCGAGTTGGCGAAATTGAACTGGTCCAGATCGCGCACGGTCCGTTCTGCATATCGATAGGAGACATCCAGCGACCACCACGGGGCGAACTTCCAGGATATCGCCGGGCTGATGCTGGAAAATTGCGTCTGTTTGAAAGACGCGGTTGCCGCCGGCGATCCGATAGCATTCACCAGGTACGTGGCCCCTTCTACCGACAGCGTCACGGTCTCGGTCAGATTGTGCGAAACAATGGCCTGAAGACGATCGGTTTGCAGCAGGAACCCGAACCCGCTGGGGTTGATCTCACGGCTGGCCTCCAGCATCACGGTGGTCGACTCGAACGCCTGCTTGATGCGGGCTCCGAACACCCAGACCGTATCGTGGTCGGTCAGGGATCCTCCGGAAAAGTCCTGTGTCGAACTGACGAATCGCCTGCCGCCGGAGAGAGTGCCGGTCATCGATTCCGTAAACGAGTGGGAGACGGATGCTCCGACCCCGTAATAACTCCAGCGTTGCTGAATCTGCGGAGCCTGGAACCCCACATACTCCCCGGTGACCTGTACCTTATCCTGCTCCGTCGCCTGATAGGACAGCGAGGACGACCCTCCCTGCACCTGATAATTCACCAGTCCCAGGCTCAGTCCGTTCTCATACTGCGCATCCGCGAACTGATACCCGAGTTGCCAGTTCAGCCGCTCGGTCAATCCGACGGTCCACGTCGGGTTGGCCGTCCACAGATTGCGTTGAGTGAAGCTCAATACGACGCCGGTCCGCTGCAACTCACCCATCAATGTGTTGTCGCGCGTAAACCCGCCCTCGAACCCGAATGTATACCGATCCCACCGGTACGACGTCCGCAACGGGAAATACAGGTTGGTCAGGCTTCGATCCTGGCTGCCGTAGTACTGGACGAAATCGCTTTTCACGGTGCTATCGACTTCCAGCGACTCCGTCGCACCCTTAAATTTCACCGCCGGGCTGAGCCAATAGCCCACCACCTCGTTGTCGCCGTCAAACAACAAGAGATTACTGTTGTACTCGCCTTTTACGCTCATCGACGGCTCTGCCGACCATTCGGCCGCGCCCGCCTCTCCTCTCAATGTGCCCGAGAGCAGCATCATGACGCCACACAGCCCGGCCAGGACGCGCCGCCGCAGTCCGGTCCCCACAGGCGCAAGTTCGAGCTCAACATACGGCGATTCCATTCGGTCACGGCACCATCACCACGTCGCCACGTTGCAACAGGATGTTCTGTTTCAGATCCTTTCCCTTCTGCACATCTCCATACCGAAACCGGAAGACCAGCTGGTCGCCCGTGCCGCGCCGCATGATCTTGATGTCGTTCTCGGACGCAAAGGGCGTGAGCCCGCCCGCCATACTCAGCGCCTGCAGCACATCCGTGTGATGGCCGACCAGATACTCCCCCGGCTTGTTCACGCGCCCGAGGACATAGATGCGGTAGCTGAGTACCTTTACTACAGTCACCGCCACATTCGGGGTCGGAATGTACTTGACCAGGCGCTTGGCGATCTCGCCGCGGACGTCTTCCACCGTCCTTCCCGCCGCCGGGACCTCTCCGATGAGCGGGAATGTGATCATCCCGTCCGGACGCACCACGGTTTCCTGAGTGAGGTGTTCGTCTTTCCAGACCGAGATCTTCAGCACATCTTCGGGGCCGAGCAGATACACCGGTTCGGCCACGGCAGAATCCGTCGCCACCGGCCCAGCCGCACAGCCGAACAGCGCACCGGCTCCTGATATGACGGCCGCGCAGACAAAACCGCGCAACAGACCGCCTCGCAGCAGCGACATCATCCTGCCACCTCCGCCAGCAGCGTCTTGGCGTCTTCCAGTCCTTCGAACGACGATCCTGCCGCCACCGCCTTTTTCAAGTGAATGCGGGCATCGCCCGGTTGACCTGCTTTGGCGTAAGCGGCTCCCAGGTGATAGTTCAGCACCGGATGGTCGGGCGCCAAATCGGTGGCCTGCTTGAGCACGCGCACCGCGTCAGATCCGTGTCCGAGTTTGTGATGCGCCCATCCCAGGGTATCGAGCAGATAGGGATTCGGAGTCTGCGATTCGAAACTCCTGCTGAGCGCCAGCGCCCGTTCGAGGCTCTTGTTATCGCCCTTCTGGTCGATCAGCGTCGCGGCGAGGTTGTTCGCGGCCAGCACCGATTTCGGATTCTCCTGCAGGACGGTCTCGTAGTGGCCGATGGCTTCATCGAACCGGCGTTGCGCGCTAAGGCTCACCGCCAGCAGCAGCCGCAGCTGTTCGTTCTTGGGACTCGCTTGAAGCCCTTTCCTCAAGGTTTCATCTCCCTCTGCCGTTCGTTTCGCCGCATAGTGAGACCGGGCGAGGTGCACCCAGGGAGTACTCCACTGAGGATTGAGTCTGGCGGCGGCTTCAAAATGCGAAATCGCCGCGGCCGCATCACCTTTCGTCAGCAGCAGCTCGCCGAGAAATCCGTCGGCGTATGGATGCTCGGGATGGGCCGCCAACACAGCTTCAAGTCTGGCCTGAGCTTCGGCAACCTGACCGCGGCGCACTCCGAGTTGCACCAGCGCCAGGAGCGGTTCCGGCGCGAGGGGACGTTGCGCGGCGGCCCTGGCGTAGGCCGCTTCCGCCTTGTCCCATTGCTGCTGTGCCAAGGCGACGTGCCCTTCCGCCAGATCCGCTGCAACCTGGTCCGCGCCGGCGGTCCGCAGCCGGGCCAACGTCTCCTGGCTCTTCTCCCAGTCTTTCTCCTGCATCTGTAACTGAAACGTCAGGCTCAGAAGCGCGACGTTCCCGGGATCGCGGGCAATCAGCTGATCCATCCGTTCCCGTGCTTCTCTGATGCGACCGGCCGCCGCATCCAGCCCGGCCAGCATCACCTGGGCCTCAGTCATCGCCGGTTTCAAGCCGAGCGCTTTTCCCAGGCTTTCGCGGGCGAGCGTCATCTCGCCCGTCATCAGGTAGGCTCGCGCAAGCAACAGATGTCCTTCGGCCGACTCCGGCTGGTCTTTCAGAACGGACCGGAAATCCTGCGTGGCATCTTTCCCGTTCCCGCGCTGGAGGGCGATCTTACCTCGCAGAAGGAGCGCCTCCGTCGATCGTGGATTGTCCTTCAAGACTTCCTGCAGCTGCCGCTCCGCATCGTCGGTCTTGCCCGTCGCCCAATCGAGTCCGGCGAGCTTCACCTGCGCCTCCCCTCCCTCAGATTTCCCGCGATACTCGTGCTGGATCGCGCGATAGGTTTCACGGGCCTGATCGACCCGTTGGGTCGATTCGTACAAACCGCCGAGGGCAAACCACAGCTTGACAGCGCGCGGAAGCTCTTTGCGCGCCTCCAATAACGCCGATTCGGCCTGTTCCAGTCCACGCCGCTTCGCCACATACTCGACCAGTGCCAATCGACGCATCTCGTTGTCCGGATCGAGCCTGATCGCTTCCTTAAGCACCGCTTCGGCCTTGTCGTATCGCTGCTGCTGATCATAGAAGGACGCCAGCCGCAGGCGATGATTAAGGACCGTGGGCTCCAGCGCGATAATCTGCTGCAAGGCCGTCCCGGCTTCATCCATACGGCCCAGCTTCATCAAGGTCGTGGCGAGCGCATCAAGGAGCTCCAGATTGCCGGGCTGAGCCTCTACAGCGCCGCGAAGCACCGGCACTGCTTCACTCCCCCGCTGATTTGCGGTGTATAACGACGCCACGAGCAGCACCGCATCGGTCTCGGCAGGCGCGATGGCGATCAATTTCTCGGCCCTGCCGATCGCTTCGTCCAACCGCCCTGAAACCGCCGTCACGGCAATCTGCAAGGCCTGCGCGGGAACATGTCCCGGCGTCTTCGCCAGAATCCGGTCCGTGATCTGACTCACCTGCTCTAACGCGCGGGCCTCCAGGTAGTATTTGGCCAGCTTAACGAGCGCACGATCGTGATCCGGGTCCAACTCCACGACCTGTTGATATCCCGCCACGGCATTGCGCCAGTTCCGTTCCTTTTCCTCCACCTGCGCGTAGAGGAAATAGGCTTCGGCATCCTTCGGGTCGATCTTCAGAACATTCCGGAGCGCCACACGGGCCTTCGGAAAGTTGCCCTGCTGAAAATATTCTTGCGCGCGCAGGCGATACTTGGCTTTGCGCTCCTCGGGACCGCCGCAGCCGAGCAACCCGGCGAGCAGGATCATCGAGAGCACCACGGACATTGCTTGTTTCATACCGTCCGCCTCCCCTTCCACAATCCGATCACAACCACCACGCTCGCAGCATCAGTCCGCCCAGCATCCACGCCGACACCCAACTCAAGCGGGTGACCGCTGACGAATAGATGTGAAGCAACAGTTCAAACGAAAAGAACAGCACAATAAGTCTTGCGGTCAACAAACTGACCGGCACTTCCCCCACCGTCATGTCCGGCAGGAACGGCATGGCGACCGCGAGTAAGACGATCAAATAGTCGAGTGGCGTCGTTTGAAACCGGTCCGCACTGGCAAACCGGATGGTCAGGACGACCAGTCCGGCCAGGAACACGAATCCGACGTTCAGCGGCGTCATCAATTCGGCCCCGGCCAGACGCGGAGAGACCTCGCTGTAATACATCAGGCACGTGCTTCCGACGTACAGACCCGCCCGCACGACCCACGCCGTCCCGCGGCCCATGACCATTGCCGCCACCATCGCAGCCAACAGGCTCGCAGCGATAATCCCGGCATCCCAAGGTATTTCCCGCGGGATCGCGACGGAGCTCACCAGATACACAGGCACCACCAGTTGAAGGATCTTGAGCGGCCACTCTTTGATCGACCACCGAGTAAGGCGACCGGTCGAGGCTGCTGCAGGAACGGCCTCCGCCGAACCACCCGCCACGACAACCTGACGCGGGCTGCGTACGAACATCGAGAGAAGCGCAACGGCCCACAACAGATAGACGCCCAGCAGAACGACATCCGATTGCCATCGCAGCAAGTAGGCGCAACTGACCATCGCGCCATGGGTCAAGTAGATCACGGTGACCGCCTGGCCATGCGTCAACCCCATAGCCAGCAGTTTGTAGTGCACGTGATTGCGATCACCAATAAAGGGGGACCGGCCCTCCAACAGGCGTTGCCCCATCACCCCGACCGTATCCAGGAGGGGCACCCCCCAAAGGAACAGCGCCAACAACGGGCTATAGACGGTTCTGTTCGAATCGGTCAGCAGAATGGCGGCAACAGCCAGATAGTGTCCGAGAAACTGACTTCCCGCATCGCCCATGAATATCCTGGCCGGATAGGTGTTGAATCGCAGAAAGCCCAACAGCCCTCCCAGCACCGAGACCATCAACAGCACCAGCAGCGGTTCGTCGGCCTGGTAAGCAAGGTAGGCAATGCCGGCGAAGCTGATGAGCGACAAACCGCCGGCCAATCCGTCCAGACCGTCGGCCAGGTTGACGGCATTCGTCACCCCGACAATGACCACGAGGGTGAGGGGAATGGCCACCCAGCCGGGCAGCAGGACCTCATCCAAAAACGGGATCGTCGACAAGCACACCCCCGCGAAGCCGATCACGATCGCGGCCGCCAGAACCTGGCCGATGAATTTCATCCGGTAGTGAAGACCGGCCCGGTCATCCCACATCCCGAACAGGACGATAACCGCGCCGCCGAGCAAACTTGAAAGTATCAGCTGGTCTTTCGGCGCCCACAGCAGGACGGCGGCGATCGTTGCGACCGCAAAGGCGATCCCTCCGACCTTCGCGACGGGCGTCTCATGGGCATGGCGCTCGCGCGGCACATCGACAAATTGCAGTCGCCACGAGGATGCCGTCAGCGCCGGGATCAACGCCATGCAGATGATCAGCGATCCCATGAAACTGAAGAACAGCGCCGTACCCATCTCAGTTACACCTCAATCCGGGACATACCGGCTCAACAGCGGCGTCACGAGGCCCGCC
>CAYZTJ010000039.1:10483-16415 GCA_964481215.1 uncultured Nitrospira sp.
CTCAATCCGGGACATACCGGCTCAACAGCGGCGTCACGAGGCCCGCCATCGTCTGCAAACGCGCATCGACGACGTCCTCCGTCTCACCGCCATAGACACCGGAGACCAAACGCACCAGGGCTCCATCGGCGCGGTGCCGCGTCAAAGAGTCCCAAAAGAGAAAGAACTTCACCATGTACTCGCTGGTCATCCATCGATCGCGCTGCTTGAACCAGTAGTACACGATCTGCTTCTGGCCGCCCTTCTGGATCACCACCCGATTGACATCCAGCGGCGCGCTCGTTCCTGACGGGCGATCCAGCCGCAACGGTTCGAAGGACGTAATCTCCCATCCGCCGCCCGGAATACAGGTTTTCGGCGAATGAGAGGATCGCCCCTTCTTGGGAGACTGGTAGTACGCCACGTACACATTCACGGGAACGTTCCCGGTCACGGTGTAGTCGGCGAGCACATAGTCGTCCAACTGCAGCGCGTCCAGATACTGGCGCTCCATCGAGGACGACATTCCCCTCCATTCAGCGAGTTGCAACGGAAAGTCGAGCAACGGCTGGCGCGCAGGGGGAGGAAAGTCATGCGGGGCAACCGACGGGGCCGCTATGGCGGCCAGAATGAGCAGCACTCCTCCGGCCATCAAGGGAGCCAACGACCCTCGATCAGCGGCAGGGCGAACAGCAGGAAGCGATGCCTGGATGCCGGTCTCCGGAGGCCCGATCAATTCGGCCAAGGGACGACGAGAGGCGGACGAACCCACCCGGGCCAATACCCACATCTCGGCGCAAAGCAGGCCCAAACTCGCCACGAAAAACACCCACCCCTCAAAAAAGTGGCTGAATCCCTCCGCCGCACTCTGTCCATAGGTCTCAACCAAGACCCCGATCGCCCCGATCCGAAAGCCGTTCAAGAGGATCGAGATTGGAATACTCGAGAGGAAGAGCGTGACCCGCTTCCAGAGAGCCTCACGATACAAGTAGGCGCAGAGCAATGTCAGCGCGGTGAGCGGGAATAAATACCGGAGTCCGCTACAGGCCTCGACGACTTGCAGTTGGATCGGCCCCAGATCGATCACATTGCCTTCTCGATAGGCCACTACACCGATGAGCTGGAGACAGCCCACACCCAGCGCGGAAGACATCAACTGGAGGCGGCTCGACAATTCATGGTGAAGAAATTCCGGCAGAGGAATTGCGGTTAGAAGATAGAACAGTGGAAAGGCGAGCAGGACGACACCGGCTATGCCCACGACACAGATGACCAGGCCGACGAGGACCATCCAGAGAGAGGCATGCACGACAGCGTACATGGCGGCAAACTCACCGACTGCATACAGAAGCACCCCGACGAGAATGACGGGCAACCCCCACCATGCGCCATGTCGCTCGACGGTGTGCACCGGGGTCCATCGAAGCCAGATCAAGTAGAGAGAGATCAGCGGAATAAACGGCCCATGACTATAGTTGTCATCCTCCAGCCATGCCTGCATCAGAAACCGCAGACTGTCTGCATAGAGATAGCCCAGGATGGTTGTCACGAACGCCAGCGTTGTCCACAAGAGCGCCATGTTTCTGGCCAACGGCACCTGCACTGCGGACAGGCCGGACGAAGCAGCCGGTGCTGTCTCGAGAGTTGTCGGACGAATGATCATCGGGGCCCTTACGGATCAGTTGGATGGTGTAGTCTATCGTTCGCCACTCGGCGAGTGGCCACGCCAATCTCAAGTTTGTGTTAACAGAATGTTAAAATCAGATGGAGATGAGAGGGAGAATCAGAGACTTTGCGAGTGCGATGTGACAGCGTGTGGACAAGCAGGCACGACGTACATGCTCGATATAGTTACCGTTTTTTACAGGCCTAGTGAACCGTGATGTCGGTGGGGGGTGTAGGACCGGTGGACTTCAGCCGCCGGAGGAACCGCTTCGTGATTTGCCACCAGGGAGCATCCTCGTTCCAGGCCTCCGGCCCGGTCTCTCCCCACCCTCCCCAGATCACAACCCCATCGGCATGTTGAGCCATCGTGATCAATTGCAGTTCCCAATAATCGGTTTCGACCGGGCGATGCGCCAGATTGACATTGGCTTCATGATACTGGGGCCACAAGAAAGCGTAGACCGGCTTACCCTTGGCAAGACGACGGGCTTCTGCAATCTGAGCCCTGGCATAGGCGACCCAGGCCTGACGGTCCGGGTAGAAGGTATAGATCGATGGATACAGCGCATCGACATGGTCGCTGATCTGCGCCAGTCGATCGTTGTCTGCCTGCCAAGCCAGGAACTGCGGGCTCATCGGATCACTCGCGGCGCGCCAATAGTCATACACCGGGATGGTGCCGTAGACACCCACGGAAATGCCCGGAGACTCCTGCCGGATCCAGGACAACACCTGAACGAACTTGGCCACAGTGGCCTGGATTGTGACCGGATTGTCATCGGTAATCGGCCATCGCTCGACATCCACGACCACCGGGCCAACCGACCCTTTCCAGTCGTGTGCGAGCGAACGGACCAAGAGTTCCACAGGCATAGCCGTCGCAGCCTGGTTAGCCACGAACATCTGCGACTCGTACCACAACGCGGTGGGCCGAATCCCATAGACACTGAGATCCGGTTTGTCCTTGTAGAGTGTCGCGTCAAAGACCTGAAATGGGCGAGGACCGGCTGCCGACGCAGTCAGCTCGATCACGACTGGATGGCGGGACCACAAGATCCCCGCCATCATCACACCCACAACGATGAATGGCCACAGTCTGCTTGACCCCCACCCCATCATTCTCCCCCGACAATGACCGGACGCTTCGACGCTGACTCCTCCTCCCTTTGAGAGACCGCGTCGGAAACGGAGTTGAGAACTGCGCGCCAGCGCGCCAGCGCGTGTGCGCGGGAATAGTACCGATCGAAGGCGCGGCGCGCCCGGGAGCCGGCCTCTTCAGCCTCCCCCCTGTTGCCAACAAGTTCCACAATGCGGCGGGCGACAGAATCCGCGTCTCCGACGCGGAAGCTCCACCCGCACTGTTCACGTCGGAGAATTCCGGGGATCTCGCCATCGGGATCGCCGACATAAATGACCGGACGGCCGGCGGCCGCTGCCCCGTAAAACTTGCTCGGCACAATCAGGCCTTCCAGGGCCGGCTGAAGAGCTATCACGTGCACATCGGGCGCACTCAGACTCCACCGCAGCCGGTCGGCGTCCTGGTACGGACGAAACTGCACATTCGTCAGCCCGCGCCGCGCAACCTCGGCTTCGAGCCAGCCGCGGGCATTTCCATCGCCGATGAAGAGAAAGACAATCTCCTCCGCCCCCCTCAGGGAATCGGCGGCATCAAGAATAGTCTTAAATTCATGGGCGCGGCCCATGTTCCCGGAATAACCCACAACGAACCTGCCGTCCAGCTGCCAGTCGCGCAGCAGCGGATTGTCCGCCTTAGCGACAGGCTGAATCGCATCACCATCGGCCCAGTTCTCAATGATGGTAATACAGTCCGCAGGCACTCCCTCTCCGCGGAGGCGCTGCGCCATAATCTCACCGAGCACAACGTTACGTTGTCCTCTGCGCAATGATCTGTTGCGTAATCGACGGAGAACCGGCGCGGCCCATCGTACGCCAGGCACGCCCATGGCCACAGCCACCTCCGGGAAAAGATCCTGCACCCAATTGACCAATAGTCCCCGCTTGATGGCGACCGCCCATGCGGCACAGACTGACAGCATGGGGGGATCGGTCTTGGCGACGACCACATCGCCCGGACGGATCGAGCGGAGCAATCGCCACGTCGCACCCGCATAAAACGTCAGATAGTCGAGCACCCGTCCAGCCAGACGAGCCCGACCGAACCGCGAGGCGCGAACACGATAGACGTGGACTCCACGAATCGTTTCCGTTGAGGCGAGCGAGGCCCGCGGGTCGGTATACAATTGCCCGCCGGTAATTACTTGAATGTCCCGGCCACGGGAGGCAAGGTCAAAGGCGAGATCGCTGAGGAGTTGGCTCGTCGCCGAATGATCGGGATAGAAATAGCGATTGACAAATACGATCTTCATCTCACGCCCCCGCCGCCCTTTCGTTCCACATACGCTCCGTAGCTTTCAGGTCGATCATGTACTCGTACATCGCCCGAAGGATGCAATAGCGCAGCCCCGCACGTCCGTCCAGAAATCCGCCGCGCGCAAAATAGAGATACCCGAACGTCAGGATGGGACGCCCGGGAAGGCGATAGGCAAGTTGCTTCATCGTCCGCCGACGGATCACCGGATTGCGCGACCACAATCCAGACACAGCCACCTTCTGCCGTCTTTCCTCCGCCAGCGCGACTGCTTCCATGGAGGAATACCGATTGTGCCGTTCGAGCCAATACGCGAGTCCCTTGTTGAACGGATAATGGAGCAGATGTTCGTCGAGAAAACGTGATTCCCCGTCAGTGACGTATTGTTCATTGATCTCGCGTTGAACCGTCACGCGACCCGCACGAATCAGCCGCCCGAACCAGGTGGGATACCCGCTGCTGCGCCGGAGCCATCGTCCGAACCAGTAGTCTTTCCGCCGCATGTGAAACAGGCAGACATTCGGACCCGCAGTGGCCGCCGCCGTTTTGACCTCCCTCCACAATTCGGGTGTGACACGTTCGTCGGCATCCAGCATCAGCACCCAGGAATGCTTGAACTGCACCTTGTTCAAGCCCGCATTCCGTTGCGCCGCATAGTCATCAAAAGCCCGCTGTATCACCCGGGCCCCCGCCGCGCGCGCGAGCTCGACGGTCCTGTCTTCACTGAACGAATCGATGACCACAATGTCGTCGGACCCTTCCACTGACTGCAGGCAGTCCGGCAGGTTGACCTCTTCGTTCAACGTCAGAATGAGAATCGACACGCTCATGGCCTACGACTTTGCGGCGATCGCGATCATGGATTTGGCCAGCGCGGGCACGCGTCCCACACGGCGAAACGAGACGGAATGAAACCCGGCCTCCAGCAGCAATTGCGTCAGTGTCGCCATCGACCAGAACTTAATGTGGCCGTGATCCCACAGCGCGGTGAAATGGCGGTCCAAGCGGCCGGTCAACGCCAGAACCAGATTCTTCCAGTAGCCGTGATACGGCGTCGAGATGATCGTCGTGCCCGAGGGCTCGACCAGATCGAAGAGCGTGCGCGCATAGGCTCGCGGCGCATAGAGATGTTCCACGACCTCCAAACTCACCACGACTGGAAAGCGGCCGTAGGTTTGAGCGAGACGGTCATAGGCTGATCCCAGTTGCAGCGACAGATGAGGATGGCGCCGTTGCGCCTGTTCGATGCCCTGGACGGAGGCATCCACGCCTGTCACACGGAATCCCTGTCTCGCCAGGGCCTCGGCAACGGCCCCATTGCCGCATCCAAGGTCAAAGAGGCGCTGCCGGTCTTTGGGAAGATTCAACGACGCAAGGATCTGCAGCAGCGACGGGAGAAGATAGTCGTGCGACGGATTCAGTTCTCCATCCTCGTAGATATACCCTGAGATGTCGACTGCGGTTGCGTTCATGGTCCTTCCTGCCGGAGCTCATACTTCTTGATGATGCGGGCGGGATTTCCTCCCACCACTGTCCAGGGGGCGACGTTGCGGAAGACGCTGGCGCGCGCGCCGACCACCGCCCCTTCGCCGATCGTCACTCCCGGTCCGACGAACACATCCGCAGCCACCCAGGCCCGTCGCCCGATCCTGATCGCTGCCGTGACGACAGGCATCTCCTTGACCGTATAGTCATGGGTCGCGGTACAGAGAAATGCGTATTGGCTCACCGTGGCGTAAGGCTCCAGTACAACCCGATCGACGGCATAACAATCTACGTGGTCGCCGAGACAGCTGCCTTCCCCCATCGTCAAATTCCATGGAGCCCAGATTCTGGCCGACGGATAAGGATGCGCTCCCCGCGCCACCTGCGCGCCGAACAATCGCAACAGCCATCGCC
>CAYZTJ010000039.1:16515-24135 GCA_964481215.1 uncultured Nitrospira sp.
ACCCCGCGCAACAGAATCGCCCCGTGACCGATCAGCACGTCCTGTCCGATCGTGGTGACGCCCGACGGAGGGCGCCCGGAGAACACGACCGGCACGCCGGGCTTATTGAAATAATGGTCGGACCCGACAATCGCCACATGCGCCGACAACGACGAGTAGTGCCCGATGTGCACATGCGGCGGCAGCTGGCTGTGCGGGCCGACGTAGACATAGTCGCCCGCGACGAATTCCGATCCGATAGTCACCGACCTGCCCACATGAAAACCCTTGCCGACACGAGCGCCCCGGTAACGGAGTCGAAGAAGGACCCAGGCACGGAGGCCTTTGAGCATCTCTTTGACGACTCCCGACACCATGCCGGGCTCAGTTGTCCGGTCACATTGCGCCGGCGGGTTGCTGTGCATGGAGACCCGGAGTGGATCAGCCAACGGTTGACTCCTCTAAAGGTGAAGGAAGCATTTCTTCCTCCTGTTGCTCGCTACTCTCCACTGAAGCCGGTCGCATCACGCTTAAGAGAAAGAGGAGCGAGGTCGGATTGCCCACATTGATTAAGTACCGTTCGAAAAGGGCAAGCAAAAGATAGCCGACGCAGAGCCCGAACAGGATGCTGTCGTTGAATCCCCGCTCCGGTTCACGCGAACCGGCCCAAACCAGTTTCAAACCTCGGACCGTCAGATAGACCACCCCGAGAAACCCGAGAAGCCCGACTTCCGCGAGCGTCGCGAGATAACCGTTGTGCGCTGACGTGTCGACTTTCAACAGCTGTTCATGTGCGCGGAATCCCACCCCGAGAAGCGGATTGCGGGTAAACAACTCCCACGTCGTTTTCCAGGCAGTAAGGCGCCCGGTCGCTCCGGAGCCGAGACCGCGATCAGCGGTACTCAGGGCATAGACCTGATCCAGAGTCTTGTACAGGACATCGCCATACAGGATGGTCACCCCGACCAGCACCATGAGTCCGATCCCGGCGAGCAAGAGCACGGGACGTCCGCGGGCGCGCAGCCTGAGCCACAGGACCATGCCCAGCCCTGCAACGACGGCGACCGCCGCCGCCCGCGAGCTGGTAAGGACAATAATCCCCGCGATCGGCCCCATCACCAACAGTCGCAGGAAAAGAGTCCTGATCGCCATCGCCGCCAGCAACACAGAGGTTGACACCAACGCAATCGTATTGGGGTTCAGGATCTCCTTACCCATGCCGAGCCGCTTCCCCGGCACATAGTCGTACCAGGCAAATCCCATCAGCAATCCCGCCGTCAGCACGGCGAAGACTTTCAATCCCCGTTCGTACTGGTGCTGATCGAGGTTGGAGTTGAATTGCAACGCGAGCCAGATACCGGCCAGCGTCAGCGCGACATAGCCCGTTGACCGCAGAATCACCGGACTGATGAAGCTCGACAGGGCTGCGGTCAGTACGAACATCACCAGCGCGCCGGTCGCACCGAATGACAGCGCGTGAGGAATGAACCGGTTGCGGCTCAACGCGAAATAGAGCAGCGGCCAGACTACGGCGGTTCCCAACAGCCCCATCGCCAAGGTGGTGTCGCTGCCGTGCTCGAACCATCCGCCGAGTGATGCCGCGAACACTCCGCTCAGCCAGAGCCCCAGCACCAGGCCCGCCTGGGTCCGCGGAATCTCGACGTTGTTCCAGGCGTCCTCCGGCATCGTTATCTCCCTCGCACCTTCGTCATCAAGAACAGCGTCATGGTCATCATCGTGACCGCTTCACCCGCCACCATCGCTAAGGCCAACCCTCGGGCGCCGTAGGACGGCACGAACAGCAATCCCAACGCAGCGAGCGTCGCAAGTTGGAGACTCAGACCCGCCACGGGAATCCGGTACTCCGACAAGGCATAGCAGGCATTCCGGATAAGACGAGCGAGACTCATGAAGGGTAACGCGAAGATCGTCACTGAAAGGATAGAGGCTGTGAATCGGGCATGGTCGATTGAAAACTGCCCGCGCATGAAGACTGCTTCGACAACCGGTTGAGCGAAGGACGCCACGATCACGACCACGCCGATACTGGCCGTCAGCAGAATGAGGCCGTGCGTCCGGAGTTGCCCAAGCCCGTCCCGGATGTCCCGTCCGAACGCCTCCACCATGAGCGGGAAGGCCAGGGTGGTCAGTGGCACGACGATGAGCGAAAGCGGGACGGAAACGATCGTGCTGGCATAGAAGAATCCTGCGATGGAGCCGCCGGGAAGCCAGGAGGCCAGGCTGCGCTCAGTGAGCGCGATGGCCGCATAGAGGAGTTCACCAACCAGCACTGTCGCCGCTGCTCCCCAGAGCAGGAACCAACCGTTCTTTTTCGCGGGTGGGAGTTCGTTCGAACCGGCGGGGGCAAGTCGGGCCAGTCGACCGGCGAACAATCCCAGCACACAGAGATTGCCGACCGCCACACCCAGCGTCAGCGCATCGATCCCCAGGCGCGACGAGAGCAACAACATCGACAGGATCGAGGAAAGCGAGACGATCGATCCGGCAAGAAATCCAGGCGCGAAGGAACCCAGGACGGCAAGGGCTCCGCGAAGCAGGCCTGCCGTGCTGGCGAAAACAATCGGGAGCAAGAGTGCGTGCAGCGTGTGCAGAGCCAATGCCTGCTGCGAGACGTCGAATCGAGGAAAGATCGTCCGCAATAAGGGTCCGGCGCCCAGCCAGAGACAGGCCACGACACCGGCATTGACGATCAGCAATCCGTAGAGGGCCGGCTTCATCGACCGGATGACGGTGCTCGCTCCGCCCTGTTTGGCAGTACGGGCAATAAACGCCGTCTCCAGCGCATTGCCGACCTGCGCTCCGAAAAACAGCTGCAGGCTCATGACCGCGACGAAGACGTCGAGTTGCGGGCTCAATCCGAAGGTCGAAGCGACCGTGAGTTCCCGAAGAAATCCCAACAGCAACCCGATGCCGGTTAGAAGGGAGTGGCCGGACAGGGCGCGGGACGAGGCGATCACATCAGCCAGCGCCGGTCGCAGGCTTGCGATGGCAGGCCCGTCCAAGAAGTCATGAACGGCCCGGCCGGACCAGGTTAACGATCGCAAAGAAAATGACATCGGCTATACCGCATCTCCGGAACAACCACGCGGCCCCACGCGATGCCTTAACTCGGTTGTTTTTCCGTTCGGGAGAATCCTGACCATTTGAGAGCCTTCTCCTGAATCTTCTCTCGTTTGCAAGCCACCGTTCGATCGATGCAATCTCCGATACTCTCTGCCCAGGTCTGCGGGGTATAGATGGCCACAATGCGTCTCGACGCTTCACCCATTTTGTTTGCATCGACTGATCGGGATGACATCACTCCCAGGAGGCTTGCCAGACCGCCGGTGTCGAGTGGATTGAACACATACCCGTTCACCCCGGGTTTCACGAGTTCCGGGACGCATCCGCAATGATGGGACACGAGCACCGGCAGCCCTGCGGCCATCGCCTCGTTCACCACCAGGCCCCATGGCTCGCTGATGCTCGGAAGTACCAGACATGATGCCAGTCCGTAGTAGACCGGCAGTGTGTCCATCTGCTGAAATCCGGCGAACACCACCTCGGGCAGGTCCTTCGCATGATCCCGCAACAGGGCCTCCTCAGGTCCGCTGCCGACCAACACCAGGCCCCAGGCCGAGCGCCCCGCCGCTTCTCTATACCTGGCGTAGGCATCGAGAAGACGGCGCGCATTTTTTTCCGGCGCGAACCGGCCGACAAACAAGAAGTATCGTTCCGTCAATCCGAGGGATGGCCGCAGCGAATCATTCTGCAAGTGCGCAGCCGCGGCGCCGGCGGCAAACTCCTGATTGTCCACGACGTCATACCCGGTCCAGATATGTTCTCGCGGGAATCCCAACCGCATGAGATAGGCCGCTGTCCGCTCTCCGGCCACAAACGCCGAATCATAATTCCGTCGAACCCACCACCCTTTGACCCGTTCCCGGAGCGCAATTCGACGCCGGTCAGCCCACTGCGAGTCTCCCATGAAGATGCTGGCCCGGCCTCGTCGCTGGGCCCAGCGGGCGGCAGCCCTCATGGCTGGAAAGAAATAGCCGGTGATGAGCACCGCCTGGGGATCGGACTCATCGAGCCAACGGGTCACGCGGTCGGCCAGCGACCGAGGCTCCGCCTGCTCAAGCGTCTTTCCCGGAAAGGCTTCGGCATACTCGAATCCCAGACCGGCTTTACGGACCTGCCAATCACGAATCCTCTCCGTTGCGCCCAGAGCCATGACCTGCACGGTACAGTCCCGTCGCAGCGACTGCAGCGCGTTGAAACGGGGAATACTGTATGGAGCGAGGACCGGTTCCAGGCAGCTGATCTTCATGGGCGTTCGGCACCCCCTCCCACGGCACTGATTGCGCGGCTGCAATTCGAGCGCGGGACTTGACCGACGCATTGCACTGTCGTCACCCGCGCCCGGATGAGCCGTCTAGTGAGACGACTTCTCTATTTTGAGAGGTACAGTCTACTGCCGGAGGCCGGGCAGACAGGCCACGCAAGTCTCAAGTTTGTGTTAACAAATCGTTAATACGTTCTGTGCCTCCTGCCGACTGGGCGAGGCTGAAGGGCGCGGTTCAACCGCCTGCTCGGGAGGATCGGAGGTATGGGAGGGACCGGTCAAAACGAGATTTCTCGCAGTGCGTTCCGGTTGTTCAGAAACCATGACACCGTCTTGTGGAGGCCTTCCGTAAGGCCATGTTTGGCACGAAAGTGGAACAGCTCTGCGGCTTTCGTCACATCGACACAGCGGCGAAGCTGTCCGTTGGGCTTGCGTCCATCCCACACAAACTCGCCCGTAAAGCCGACTTCTCCAGCTATGAGAGTCGCAAGGTCCCGTATGGAGATTTCGCAGCCGGTCCCCAGATTCACCGGCTCGCTGCGATCGTAATGTTCCGCCGCCTCCAGAATGCCTTCAGCCGCGTCGTCCACATACAAGAATTCCCTGGTGGGAGAGCCGTCGCCCCAGAGACTCACGGCGCCGGCGCCACCTTCCTTGGCTTCGGCGCACTTGCGAATGATCGCGGGAATGACATGGGAGGTGTCGGGGTGGAAGTTATCCCGGGGACCATAGAGATTGACGGGAAACAACACGATAGAATTGAAACCGTATTGCGCTCGATAGGCCTGCGATTGGACCAGCATCATCTTTTTCGCAAGCCCGTATGGCGCATTGGTTTCTTCGGGATAGCCGTCCCACAATGCCTCTTCCCGAAAAGGAACCGGCGCATATTTCGGATACGCGCAGATGGTGCCCAGCGCCAGGAATTTCTTGAGGCCTCGCCGCCGGCCGACTTCCATCAGCTGCGTGCCCATCATTAAGTTGTCATAGAAAAAATGCCCGGCGTGAGCCTGGTTCGCGCCGATCCCCCCGACCCGAGCGGCCAGATGGATCACCAGATCAGGCCGGGCTTCGTCGTAGAGCCGTTCGACGGCGCCCATCGTCACCAGATTGTAGTCCCGACTCCTTGGGACCACGATCTCGCGACAGCCGCGCTCCTTCAGCTTTTCGACGACACAAGTACCGAGGAAGCCGGCGCCTCCGGTTACAACAACCCTCTGATCTCTCCAGAAGTACATAGCTCCACTTTCGGTTGAACTCCTTCGATCCGTCGACGTTCCGCATCCAGATCGGCCTGCACCATCATCTGCACCAGATCAGCAAACTTCACCGTCGGCCGCCAACCCAGCCTCTCCTTGGCCTTGCCGGCGTTTCCGATCAGCAGATCAACCTCCGTCGGCCGGTAGTAGCGCGGGTCGAGCTTCACGAAACGCTTCCAGTCGAGATCCAATGCACCGAAAGCCAGGTCGAGCATTTCCCGCACGGAGTGGGTTTCGCCTGTGGCAATGACGTAGTCGTCCGGTCGTTCCGCCTGCAGCATCATCCACATGGCCTGCACATAGTCGCCGGCGAATCCCCAGTCCCGTTTCGCATCCAGATTCCCGAGATAGAGTTCGTTCTGCAGGCCCAGCTTGATCCGGGCCGCCGCCTTGGTGATTTTCCGGCTGACAAAGGTCTCCCCGCGTCGGGGAGATTCATGATTGAACAGAATGCCGCTGCAGGCAAAGAAATCGTAGGCCTCGCGATAATTGACCGTGATCCAATGTGCATAGAGCTTGGCTGCGCCGTAGGGACTTCGAGGATAGAAGGGCGTCGTTTCCCGCTGCGGGGTCTCCTGGACCTTGCCGAACATCTCGCTCGACGAGGCCTGATAAAACTTCGGACGCAATCCGGTCTCTCGGATGGCTTCTAGCAGCCGCAAAGTTCCGAGCCCCGTCACTTCTCCCGTGTACTCGGGAATGTCGAAACTGACCCGGACGTGGCTCTGCGCCCCGAGATTGTAGATTTCATCCGGCTCGATCTTGCGGAGTGCCTTGTTCAGAGAGCTGGCATCGTTGAGATCGCCGTAGATCAACCGCAGCCTGGCATGAGGCACATGAGGATCTTCGTAGATCTGATCTATGCGGCCTGTATTGAAGGAGCTGGAGCGACGGATGATTCCGTAGACCTCGTAGCCCTTGGCCAGGAGAAATTCCGCCAGGTAGGATCCGTCCTGTCCCGTAACCCCGGTGATCAATGCCTTCTTCATCGTGACACCTCGATGAACGCGGATCTGTCATCACACGCCGGCTGGTAGTCTAGCCTAGATAGGCTCACGGGCGAGCCACGCAAGGGTCAAAGTTGTGTTAACGCAACGTTAATTTTTGGCCTGCGATAGACACAAGGAGGGTTTACAGGTCTATCGCTGCCGCCATCTCACTGGCTCGCCAGGGACCATGCCTCGGGAAGCACGTTTGTGGCGGCAATGTCCTGTAAGGCCTGTTCACGCCAGAGGGAGATGATACGAACTGAACGGAACCAGCGCAGACCAACTTCCAAGCCAGCAGGGAGAGTTCCCGCTACGCTGCTCCAATCGTCTGGGCGCGCCTTTTACGCCAGACCAAGCCGCCGAATCCGGCAAATCCACTGACAAAGAGCACGAGACTCGCGGGAAGCGGCACGGGATTCGGCTCGAACCCGGCCGTCCCCTGCAGGAAGAACCTGGCGGTCCGATCATCGTGCGGCCACGCATGCCTTCCCTTGAACGCCTCGTTGCCGAAGACATGAGTCCACGAGATGCTGAATTCGGACGTCTCCGGGTTGAAGACTCCCCGGGCAAGCCCGCCGATGTTCCAAGCCCGGAGAGAGTCGCCACGAGTCACGCCGAAGAATAACGATGAGAGATCCACCGTGATCGACGAACCGCTGATGGTCGCGGAAGGCGCAGACGCTCCGTTCACACCGGACGTAAAGAGGGAGAAGGTCTTCTGTCCCTTCGTAATCGGAGAAACAATCTCCGGCGCGGGCTGATATTGACCGATGAGAATTGTCCCCTCCCGATCGAGCAATCGATCCAGCACCCGATTGAACCGGCCATCGTAGCTGCTGCTGCCACCGGTCAGATCCAATTGCGTGAGCACCATCGCATGAGCAGGCGGCACGACCTGCGCCATCGACAAGACGAGTCCGAGTATCGTGAGAGAAATGAAGCGTGTCATAGGCCACATCCTTTATAGTAAGCGCATGTCATCGAATCGAAATATTTCCGCTCCCGGCCAGGCATTGATACAGGCCATGGAGAACATCGGCGTAACATC
>CAYZTJ010000040.1:0-23693 GCA_964481215.1 uncultured Nitrospira sp.
CCATAAAATCGATAGGCCAGCACATAGATACACCCCGCCGCGACAACCAGCCAGAGCCCATTCACTTTTTCAGTGGGATTGACGAGGCCTGTGACAAAGGCGAGGGCAACGGTCCCGAGGGTCGATAGCAGCACCCAGAGCAGATTCACCGCCGCGTTCATGCGGCGCATCCTATCATAGTCAGCCGGCAAGACACCCCGCCTCCTCACACCTGTCATCTGGTGTCGCCATATTCGTCATTTGGCATGCCATTTGACGACAGAGTCGACACCTGCTAGACTGACGCCATGAGTTCTATCCCCATCATCTCCCGTCTGCTGGATCTCCAGAATCTCCTCGGCAAGAAGTCTCACTTTCTACTGGGGCCTCGCCAAACCGGTAAGAGCTTCTTGGTCGCCCATAGCCTGAAAAGAGTACGGGTCTACGATCTGTTGGACACCTCCGTCTATCTTGGGTTCAGCCAACGACCACAGCGCCTGGCTGAAGAACTGACCGCGAAGGACCGCATCGTCGTCATCGATGAGATTCAACGGCTGCCGACCCTGCTCAATGAGGTCCACCGCTTGATCGAACAACGCGGCGTCCGATTCCTGCTCACGGGATCGAGCGCCAGAAAGCTGCGTCAGGGCGGGGTCAATCTACTGGGGGGGAGGGCCAGAACGAAACATCTTCACCCTCTCACCAGCCAAGAACTGGGAGAACATTTCGACTTGGACAGGTTCATTGCACGAGGGGGGCTGCCGTCCATCTATTTTTCGGATGATCCGCAGGCCGACCTCGACGCCTACACCGGCTCATACCTTCAACAAGAAATCGTCGCGGAAGGAGCGACCAGAAACATCTCCGCCTTCAGCCGATTTTTGAGGGTGGCCGCCTACTGCAATGCCACCGTCGTCAATTTCACGAACGTGGCCGCAGATGCCCAGGTGCCTCGTACGACCGTCTATGAGTACTTCGAAATCTTGAAAGACACCCTTGTGCTCTCTGAGCTGCCGGCATGGCGCGAAACAAAGAAGCGGAAGCCTGTCGCCTCATCAAAATACTACTTCTTCGATATCGGTGTAGCTGCGGCCATCCAGGATCGGCGCTACCGGCGCGGGACGCCGGAATATGGCGAGGCGGTGGAAACGTATCTGCTGCATGAGCTCAAGAGCTACGTGGATTACGTGTCAGGAGAGCCCCTCGCATTTTGGAGGTCTAAGTCCGGCTATGAAGTCGATTTCATCCTCGGGGATCACACGGCCATCGAGCTCAAGGCCAGGGAGAATGTGTCGGCCAATGATCTCCGATCATTGAACGCGCTGGCGGAGGAGAAAAAGCTGAAGCGCTATCTCTGTGTCAGCCTGGAAGCACGCCGGAGACAAGTCGGAGAGGTCACGATCCTACCGATACAGGAGTTCCTGAAGAACCTCTGGGATGAGGCCTATTCGTAACTCTCCCCTGTCCTCCAGGCTACAGCAATTTCCGCCAGCGCCGCCACCACCAGCCAGAGCCCATTCACTTTTTCACTTGGATGGACGAACACGTGATTGCGGCCCTCCTGGTCGCCGCAGCTCCAAGTCGCGCCGCTCGCGATAGAGAGTCGCTTCCTGCTTCTCAGTTGCCCCTTTTCGCCCCCATCGATTGCCTTACCTGTCGCAATCGGCCGTTGTCACAATCTTTGAGGTTTGCCGACTGCAGGCCATTTCCTGCATGACGAGGCCAGAACCGGCCTCTAGAGCCATATTCCAGACACTTCCATCCGCTATTTTGACGCCCGCCTCATATTGTTCTGACCAAATCCGCGAAGTCCCGGTGGCATATACTTTGCTGCGTTAGAGATATCACCCTTCTAGCCACCACGAGGTTCTCTCATGCGCTTTCAGCTGTTTCGCCTAGGCTCATTCGTCCCAGCCGAGATAGTCCTTTCCGCCACCGTCCTGACCGCCCTACTGGCGGTTCCAGGCTGGGCCGGGACCTCCCCCGATAGCTTTCATGACCGCATGGGCCCTCGCTTCGACGGGCAGTCGAGGCATCGTCCCCAACACGACCTCCGACCAGGGTCCTTTCCAGCCCGCTCACGCGAGGCGACCAGTTGGCTCCGCCGCTGGAATGAGATCGCCATCAACGCCAGCGGGCTCGACCATACACCGGTGGCCCCCGGCGAGACCCGCGTCTTCGGCGAGCAACTGGGCCCAGCCCGCTCCAGCCGCGCCCTGGCGATCATGCACATCGCCGTCTTCGACAGCGTGAACGCGATCTTCGGCGGCTACGACAGCTACACCGATCTGCCCCGGGCGCCGTTCGGCACCAATCTGAAAGCCGCCATTGCACAGGCGGCCCATGACACGCTGGTCGCGCTCTTCCCCTCGCAAGCGCAGGCATTTCACGATCGGCTCGACGAGGACCTCGACGCCATCCCGGACAGCCAAGGCAAGACGCAGGGCATCACGCTGGGCCACACCGCCGCCGCAGCCATTCTCGCGCTGCGGACGGCCGACGGCTCCAACCACGCCGAACCTGTCTATGGCGTCGACTTTATTCCCAGCAATCTGCCCGGCAAGTGGCGGCAGGACCCGATCAGCCAGATACCCATTGCGCTCGGCGCGAAGTGGAGCACGGTGACACCCTTCGTATTGGAGTCGGCAAGTCAATTCCGCACCCCGACGCCGCCCGCACTCGCGAGCCCCGAGTACTCGGCGGCGTTCAACGAAGTGAAACTATTGGGCGGCGACGGGATCACCACCGCCACGACTCGAACGGCGGAGCAGACCGAGATCGGCATCTACTGGGCTTACGACGGCACGCCCAGCCTCTGTGCTCCTCCACGACTCTACAACCAAATCGCCGTACAGATCGCCGAGCAGCGGCGAACGAACGTCGTCGACCTCGCCCGGTTGCTGGCGCTGGTGAACGTGGCCATGGCGGATGCCGGGATCGCGGTCTGGGAATCCAAATACTTCTATCAGTATTGGCGGCCGGTCACCGGCATTCGCGAATCGGATGCAGGCACGGGGCCCACCGGCGCCGGCGACGGCAATCCGGCGACCATCGGGGACCCAACCTATTCGCCTCTGGGCGCGCCGGCCAGCAATCTGACCGGTCCGAACTTCACACCGCCGTTCCCGGCCTATCCCTCGGGCCATGCAGGCTTCGGCGGCGCGCTCTTCCAGATTCTCCGCCGCTTCTACGGCACCGACCGGATTCGGTTCACGTTCGTGTCGGATGAATTCAACGGCGTGACGCTCGACAACCAGGGTAACACCCGGCCGCTCCTGCCGCGCAGCTTCACCTCGCTGTCACAGGCGGAGGAGGAAAACGGCCAAAGCCGGATCTATCTGGGGATTCACTGGAGTTTCGACAAGACGGAAGGGATCGCGCAGGGCCGCCGCGTGGCGGACTACGTCTTCAAGAACGTCTTCACGCCGGCGCACGAACGCCGGCGCCACCAGCATCGCCGCTAGGCACGGCCCGACAGTGGAAGCGAGCCATGGGTCTTATCGGCTGATCGGCTTGAGCTGGAAGGACTTGTCTTTGCCCAGCCCCGGGAAGGGCATGGTGAGCGAGTCGGGTTGATCGACGGGCGGAAGGAAGCGATAGACGCGGATCTGGCTCGGACGCGGCATCAGCACCTGAAACGTTTTCACCAATTGAAACTCCTTTCCGGTGACGGCCGCACGGAGCAGCCTGGCCGCGCCCACCTCCTCGGCAAATCCGTGTTCCTCAATCACCACCCACCGGCAGCCGCATTGCTTCTGAAACGCCTGGCTCACCTGCTCCGTCGAGGCGACCCGTTCCGTGAGATTCCAATTGGCGAAGATGGTGCTCGCGTAGAGGAGCTTGCTGCCCAACATCACGCTCTGTCTGAACGCGGGATCGTGGGCCCGGACGTAGAAGGTCACCACGCCGTCGGCGCCGCCGTCGTAGAAAATCCGTTCGCCGGGAACTTCCCGCGAGAGAAAGGCCACGACCTCCTCGATGCCCTCAACGGAGGGCACCTTGGCAAATGGCGCCGAGACCAGGTGGAAGGCGATCAACGCGGCTAGGGCCCCTCCCGTGACCCACCCCGCTGGGCGATGCAGCCGCGCAGTCAGCCAGGAGAGCGCGCTCATCACCCCGATGGTCGCCAGCATCACGAGCGAGCCGGTCAGGATGAGCGCATAGCGCGGCTCCTTGGCCTCAAGCGCTGAGAGCCCGATGTAACAGACGAGGGCCCACACCACCGGCAACCAGGTTTCTTGTCTCCGCCCCTTCGATCCCATACCCCAGACCATCCCCACCGCGGCACAGGCCAGAAGTGTCGGCGTGAAGGGAATCGGCAGTTTCTCCAGATAGACTATCCAACGGTCGAGATCGATGTAGGTCCTCCACCAATCCGGGGGGGCAGAGGGTGCCACGCTCGGCACGACGTGCTCAAAATGCGTCGGCGCCCACTTGGCCGCCATGACGACCCACGGAAGGATGACCATGGCCGAGACGAGCATATACACCCAGGTTTTCGCCGGTCGCAGCAGATCCCACCGCCGACCGAGCAGCAGCCAGACTCCGAAGACCAACACCATAAACCCCGCCGGAAAGTAGGTCATGATGGTGAGGACCCCGAAGAGAAAGGTCAGCTCCATATGGCGTGACCCCGGTTCGTCCATCCAACGGCGACCGTGGTAGAGCGCCGCGATGCCGAGCGCCATCGACGGCACATTCAGCATGACGGCATGGCTCCAGCGAATGACTCCCGGCTGCAGGAGCACCAAGAGGCCCGCCCAGCCCGCCTCCTTCCCCACCCAGCGTCGAAGCCAGGCCATCACATAGAGCCCGGCCATGCCGGCAAAGGCCAGCACCAATCCTTTGGCGACGTGGGGACTCGGCCCGAAGAGCGCGAAGGCCGGTCCTTCGATGAGGTAGAACACCGGCGGATAGGTCACCGGATTGATGGCGGGGTAGCGCGCATGATAGCTGAGGGCGAACTCGACGGGATTGACCGGAAAGCTTCTGAGGAAATCCCACCAGAAGAGGCCGTTCATCGCATGGCGCGGGGAATCGCCCTGCGCCCAGAGACCGCTGTTGTCGGCATGGAGCCAGGCGACATAGGCGAGCACCGCTACGAGGGCCGCGACTTGATAGACGAGGGACCGTCCCTCCTGCCAGGCGCACCAATCCTTCCCCCTCACCGCATCGCTCCTTCTTGTCCCGCGTCCGTTCTCGATGGAACCGATTCCACGCCGGCTAGGCTGCGCGGGCCTCGACTGGTTCCGGGGTCGTCTTGGGCGTCGTCACATAGGGCACATGCCGATGGAGAACCACATCGGCCAGGGCCAGCAGCACCCACGGGAATTTCACGAGTTGGAGCACCGCCGCGCGCCAATGCCACCCACCCTCTCTCTCAGGATCCAAATAGAACCGCTGCAGTTCCCGACGACACAACAGGGTCGCCGCCATCACCGCGGCCCCGCTCGCGAGCACCGCCGTTGAGACGAGCTGCCCGGGTCGGCCTGTCAGCATGAGCCAGGTACTGCCGATCACCTGCGCCACGAAGGCCCCGCTGGTCAGGAGAAAACTCAGTCCCTGCACCGCGCCCATGAGCCGCACTCGCCACGGCAGCATGGGGAGAAGCTGTGGCATCGTCCGGAACTTCAAATCCAGAATCGCCCGCGCCCACCGGCGCTGCTGCCGCAAGTAGCTGCCCCATTCGGTCGGCGTCAGTCCCCGGGCCAAGACCTCGGGCACGTAGACGCCCTCCCAACCCAAGCGCTGATAGTGCAGGGAGAGCAGCAGATCATCGGCATCGTGCGCGGCAAACCCGCCGGCGCCTTGCAGCGCGCGGACACGATGCGTGTTATGGCAGCCGATGACCAAGGTCTGCCGGCGTCCAAAGCAGGCCATTTGAAAAATCGAGTAGAACCCGTAGGTCTCCTCGGCCGCGCCGCGCGCGACGAGGCTCTGCGCCTGATTCGAATAGGCTTGCGGCGTCTGGACGTACCCGACGCGCGGATCGTCGAAGTAGCCCAGAACCTTGCCCAGAAAGGCGGGAGCCGGGACGTGGTCCGGGTCGAAGGCGGTGACGATGTCATACCGCGCATAGGCGATCTCGTGCAGCCAGGCATTGTAATTGCCGTGCTTGCTCGGGAACTGAAACGGCCCGGACTCCGTGCGATAGGCCGGCTCGGCGGCGCGGCTGTAATACCGGGCACCGAGCCGCGCGCAAAGCGCCCGCACGTCCGCGCGATCCCCTTCGTCCAAGACCCAGGTCTCATGGGGATAGTCCAGGGCGACCAGCGCCCGCACGGTCCGCTCCAAGAGCTCGATCGATTCCGCGCCGGGCACATGCGTAGTCACCACTCCGACTTTCCACCCGCGACGAGCCGACTTTGGCGCGGGGCGCCTCATTGCCGGCAGCATGAGCCAGAGACTTTGCTGTTCCGCGATGAGGACACACATCGAGAGAGACAGGGTCGCCATCAGCAGGGGCTGCGTCTCCCATCGATCGGACGCCATCCAGGCCGCCACGAACCACAACATGCTGAACGCCGTGCAGGCGGAGAGGAGAAAGTACCGGCGAAGGTCCTGATCGTCCATCACCGGCTCGCGGGAGACGGCGCCGGAACGGAACGCCGGCCGACCGCTCATGTCGTCCCCCCTCCCGTTTGCTTCCCGGAGCGGCCGCGCTTTCCGCCGAGGTCCCACTGCTGATGGAGGCGCGGGGTCGCCCGAGGCCGGCTCGTCGGCCTCACGCAGAGGGGGTAGGCGCCATAGTGGCCGTCATAGGCGTAACTCCAGCTGGCCTCATGGAAGCTCACATCGACGACATACAAGCCGGGCGGCAGATCCAACTCTTCGATCGTGAACGTGACGAGTCCCTCCTCTTGTCCTGAAGGGACCGCAACGCCGGCGGTTTCGCTGTTGGCTTCATAACAGTCCGCGCCGTCATGGCGACGGATTCGAATCTGCAAGATTGGGGACGGCACCGGCGCCGTGGCACGATAGGCCACCTCGACACGCAATGGATCACCGATCTCCACTTCACTGATCGGATTGCCGTCGACGCCGAGCAGGGCCACATTGGTGATCTCCAACTCCAGCGAGCCGATACGGTTCTCGTGCAGACGCAGTTCCAGGCCGGTCGGCGTCCAGGCGACCGGATGTGACGTCGGCGTTCGACGCCGGGTTTCCGTATCGCGCACGTATTGGCTCACCACATCCCCGGCCTTGCCGTGCGCCATGACACGCCCCTTCCGCAGCCACAAGGCTTCGTCGCAGAGCTCGCCGATCATCGACGTGTCGTGCGAGACCAGAGCAATGGCGGCGCCTTCGGCCTTGAATTGTCGAATCCGCTCCACGCATTTTCGCTGAAAGGCCATGTCCCCGACCGCCAGCACCTCATCGACCAGGAGAATATCCGGCCGTACGTGCGTCGAGACCGCAAAGCCCAACCGCATCTGCATGCCGCTGCTATAGGTGCGCAAGGGCATGTCGATAAACTGTTCGAGTTCGGCAAAGGCCACGATCGCATCGAACCGTTCTGCGACTTCCCGGCGCGTCAGTCCATTGATCACCCCGCTGATGAAGACATTCTCCCGCCCCGAGAGATCGGGATGAAACCCCGCAGCCAGGCTGAGCAGCGACCCGACACGGCCGTGGAGATGCACGCGCCCCTCGTCGGGGTGCATCACCTTGCCCATCAGTTGCAACAACGTGGACTTGCCCGAGCCGTTGTGTCCGACGATGCCGACCATCCGGCCGGAGGGCACGGAGAGATGAATATCCTTTAAGGCCCAGAATGTGTCCACCGCCTTCATCCGACGGAAGCCGCCTTGCACCACTTCCTGCAGGGTCCAGGGCCGGTCGGCGCGAAAGCGCTGAAACCGCTTGCCGACGCCGTCCACGACGATCCGGTAGCTCATCAGATTTCCTCGACGAAGCGATAGCGGGTCCGAACGAAGATCTTGTAGCCCACCGCCAACACCAGCACCGCACCCAGGCCTAGCCGCCCCATCACGACCATGTCGGGCACCGCCCCCTGGATCAGAATCGCCCGATAGGCCTCGATCATCGCCACCATCGGATTCAGCCGGTACAGCCACTGGAACCGGGACGGAATCGCCGACGCTTCATAGAACACGGGCGTCAAGAAGAACATCAATTGTAGAATCAGCCCCAACAAGTACTGGGTGTCCCGTAAGGTCACATGGATACTGGCGACGACATAGGCAAATCCGAGAGTGATCACAAACTGCACGGCGATCACGATCGGCAACAGCAACAAGGCCGAGGACAGCCGTCCCCCGCCCGACATGATCAGCCCCAAGAAGATGGGGAAGGCCAACAGAAAGTGCAGCAGATGACTGGATACCGTCACGACCGGCAGCACGGCCGGCGGGAAATTGGGCAGCTGAATGAGGTCGCGACTGTCGACGAGCGAATTGGTCGCCGCCAGGAGCGAGGATTGAAACCAACTCCAGGCCAGCACGCCCGTCAGCAGATACATGGCATAGTTGGGAATATTGAGCGGCAGGACGACGCCGAAGACAAAGTAGAATACCCCGAGGTGCGCCAACGGGTTGAGCAGGGACCAGGCGACGCCCAAGACCGATCGCTTGTAGCGGAGCTTCATGTCGCGCGCCACGAGCACGCGCAAGAGATCACGGAGATGCACCAGCCGATGGAGCGTGAATGAGCGCATGGGAGCGAGGGTTACTTGGGCAACCGGACGGTTGGCTTGACGGTCGTGCTGCCGTCGGCCGCCACGGTCGTGTGGAAGAACTGGCGATGATTGTCGTCCCACAGTTCTTTGTCGTGCCCGCCCTCCTTCGCCATGATGAGGAACCCATAATCCAGCGTGGTCCCAGGCGGGACGCGCAAGGCGCGCACAAAGGCGCCTTGCTCATGCGCCAAGGGCGTCAGCATGCGTCCCTCTTTCACCACGGTGCCCGGTGGCCGATCGGATTCCGGCACCACGCGCCAGCCATTGATGCCCCAGACCAGCGAGATCTCCTGTGCTTCCTGCAGGGGATAGCGGATCTCCTGAGTGACCAGCCCACGCCCCATATCCGGCTTCCCCGCTCGCAAGCGCGCCATCTTCAGGCTGGCGGAGATCTCGATCGGCCGATTCGGGAAGGCAATGCTCTGGTACCCGGCGGATGGATACTTATCGGCGTCCCACACGCTGATGGCGCCCCCGTCTCGCGTGCGGGTAATACTGAATCCGTAGTCGATGGTCGTCCCGTTCTGCACGCGGAGGCGGACGACAAAGGCATCGCCTTCCTGAACCATGCGCGTCGCCATCACCTTGTCGCCGGTCAACGTCGTCTCCGGGGGGCGCGTTTTTTCAGGAACCGGCTTCCACCCGTTCACGCCCCAGACGAAGTACACTTCTCCGGCCTCGGGCATGCGATAGCGGATTTCCTGCACGATCAAGGAGCGATCGAACATCTTCTCGCCGAGCAGCTTGGAGTCCATGGTGGACAGCGCCTTGCGGAACTCGTCCCCCGTCCCGTTGTCGGGCGCGAGCCCGCCCCAGTGAGGGCGCAGCTCGGTATTGTCGAAGACGTTGTCGGCAGTCCGATGCGACACGGCCGCGTGGTCGGAAGGTCCCGCCCCTGATTTATCGACCGGCACCGGTTCTCGGGAGGTCTGCGTAGTCGCCCCTACCTGTGAACTCCAGGAGTAGACCGTGCCGGTGGGCCGATCATTCACGGCAAGCGAGGCCGCCGAGGCCGAGCCGAGATTCCACCAACAGATCCCGCAGACGAGCGGGAGCAGGCGCCCCCAATCGATCCCTTGTCTTCGATGACACACGATCATGCCACCCCTCAGGTTGTCCGCCGGAGCAGAGCCAGCCTACTGCCTTGCTTAGAGGGCCGTTCCCTAGGTTTTATCGGCAGTTGGAGAACAAGACTTAAGGCGTCTTGGGGGCCGAAAGGGAGGGCCGCGTGCGGAGGAACAGTCGATTCAACAGGACCTCGAGGGGGGCAACTGCATGCTTGAAGATCGCCGCCGCAGGCATCTCCCCCACCACCTTGCGCAGCGACTTGGCCATGGGGGCCAGCGCGATGTGCCGATGCTCTCTCAACCACCGAGCCTGGTCGGTCAGCTGAGGATCGTCTTGGCCCAAGTCCCACTTGCCCCGAAAATGCTTGAGTGAGGCCAGATTCCAGGCTTCGCTCCACCGGAGCAGGTAGTATCCGTAGTCGCTCCAGGCGAACGGTGGGGGTGGGACATAGGTCACGACGGATTCCGGTTCGAAGTAGATTGTCCCCCCAGCGCCTTGCACCGCAAGTGACAGGTCCACATGCTCACGTGTGCTCATCAGTCCTTCATCGAGTGGGCCTAGCCGATCGAACAGGTTTCGGCGCACAAGGACCGTATGAAACTCGACCAATTCGGTGCGTTCGCGCTGCATCTTGGGGCGCGCGTCCGCAAGGGACTGGCCCGCATACCCATGTTTCTCACTGAGAATGCGGCGACCATTCTGCAAATGTATATAGGCCCGACCGCCCGCCATGTGGACCTCGTCGGCCGGGGGCGACCCGATGCAGATCGCAGGCGTGACCATCCACGCTCCCGTCTCTTCCGCGCAGCGCACCAACGCATCCAACCATCCCGGCGTGACGACCACATCGTTGTCCACGAAGACGACGTAGGGCGTCGTCGCAGCACGCCAACCGATATTGCGCGCTTGAGTCGGCGTCAAGTAGCGATCATGCCTGATCAGGCGGAATCCTCTCGAAGCCGCCCGATGCGCGAGATAGCGCCGAATCCCAGCCGGCGCTCCGCCATCCACATAGACCAGCTCATGCGGAAATTTCGTCCGCTCAAGGATGCTTTCAAGCGAGCGCTCGGTTTCGCTGAACCGTTCCCGCGGTACGATCACGACCGTCACAAGTGTCTCACTCATGTTCGTCTCCCCGGCTACACGCTCTTAGAGATAAAAAATTCGCCGCTGCACGGAGCCGTGAATTCGACCCACACGGGTGCCGAGCTCAGACAACCAGTCCAGCACCGCGAAGTCCCAGTCTTTGCGACTGATGCTCCGCCGCCGCCACTTCCACCAGGCTATTCCGCACATCCACGACATCTTCAGCAATTGTCGGTAGTCGCTCGCAAGGGCCTTCACGTCATACCCCAGGCCCTTGGACTGAAATGCGAGTCGGTAGCGCTCATAGAGCAGGACAGCCCCATAGCCCCAGGTCCACCGTTGCCGGAAGTGGGCTCGATGGGTTCGTCGGTGCATGTGCTGAATCGTCGCATCCTCGCAATAGACCAGGCGATAGGGCGTCTGGAGCTGCATTCGCCAGGCCAGGTCCGCGTCCCCTCCCGACACCCACGTCCCATCAAATGGGCCGATTCGCTCTATCACAGCCTTTCGATAGAACACATTGGCCGTGACCGCATAAGGCAGAAACGGATGAGAGAGAAAATCGGTTTGCGCCAGGACGTCCAATAAGTATTCCTGCACGACCGTGTCCGGGGGTGTATTGCCGATATGGCCAGCGACACAGCCGACCGTGTCATCGCGGAAGCGTTCCACCGCATGAGACGCCCACATCCGGTCCGCGATACAATCTGCATCCGTGAACGCAAGGATCTCGCCGGACGCCTTGGCGATGCCGCGATTTCTGGCCGCATAGGACGACTGTTGCTTGGTCTCCGAGACGTAGGTCACGGGGAACTTGCGAATGATCTCCGCCGTTCGATCCTGCGAGTTGTTGTCGACCGCGAGGATCTCGTAGCGATCTCTGGGATACTCCTGCTCGACCAGCGCATGCAGGCAGTCGGAGATTGTGCCTTCTGCATTGAACGCCGGCACGATGATGCTGACGAAGGGCGGCCTGGGATCGCCCCCCTTGCGTGCATCCCGTTCAGAGGAGGCCATCCGCCCCGATGTCCTTTTATCGCTCCAACCAGGCATGCATACGCTCCGCAAACGTCTCCCTCGACCAATCTTCGACCATGACTCTCGGCAATTGAAACGGGTCATCTCCCAGCGCGACCGGACGCGCCACCGTGGAACAGGCGCAGGCATAGCTGGCCTCTCGGGCGAGTGCCACGCTCTCTGAGGTATAATCTCCAAATGGATAGGCCAGGCTCGCCACCCGTTGGCCGAGGATCGTTTCGAGCCGTGTCTTACTGGCCGTGAGCTCTGCCCGCTGCGTCTCCACCGAACATTTCGACAACATGGGATGCGTCACGGAATGGGCGCCGATTTCCACTAAGCCGCCACGCGCCAAAGCGAGCACCTGATCGGCTGTCAGCGTGCGATGCGTGGGACGGCAAAACGGCCGGCAGCCGGCCCAGGCCAGGAGTTCATCCAAGCGCCTCCGCCGCTCCTGATCGGACAACGCCTGTAAGAGCTGCCAAACAGACCGGTACAGCGCCTGCCGAGCGGTCGGCGGCGCGTCCTGCTCCTTCCAGCCTCGGTCGCGTTTCGCAAGATCCTCATCATACGACGCCGCCTCGCCGAGGTCCCACTGATGCCTCTGCCCGTCGATCGACAATTCCAATCTGCGCGGCAATCGGCCGGGCCGCAGACAAATCCCTTCTAATTCGTCCCACCAAAATTCACGCTCTTGTCCAATATAGCCAGAACTGACAAAGACGGTGGCGGGCACCGCGTAGCGTTCGAGCAGAGGCTTGGCCGTCTCATAATTGTCAGCATACCCATCGTCGAAGGTGACCGCGACGGCCCGATCGGGAATCCGTCTCTTCTGGAGTCTGGCGGCCAGGTCCTGGAGACGGCAAGGGATCGCCTCTCGACGAAGCACTTCCATGTGTTCGGCAAAGTGTCCGGGGGAGACACAGAGCGACCAGGGATCCGATAGCCCTTCCGCCACCCGGTGATACATGAGGATAAGCGCCTTCGAAGGCGACCGACCGGCCTCCTCCGCGCATCCAGGGCGACGCCAGAAGGGTCTGCTCCACCAGGCGCTCATGACCTGGCCTCCGGTTTCACCACCCGCACCGCCACCAGCACGGGATAGCTCGGATCACGATAGTCCAGCTCTTCCATCCGCAGCTCCTCAGCGGCGAGGCCGTGCAGGAATGAGATGGCCGCCAGCACGTTCCCATAGGCCTGCACATCGACCTGAGCGCCGGGGCAGGCCTCCTCGAACAGTCGGCGCGCAGAGACCGGCGTGAACGTCCAACACCAAGCTGCGGCCCAATCTTGGTCATAGGTTTGGCTGATGCCCGGCAGCGTGACGAGGAGCACGCCGCCGGGCTTGAGGATTCGGCTCAGCGTGGACGCGGCCGCACGGACGTCATAGATGAATTGGAGCGTTTGTGTGGCCACAATACAATCAAACACGTTCGAGGCAATCTGCGGAGCAGATTGGAGATCACCTACGATCGTGGCTTTGGCATTCCCCGGATCCGCATCGAAGACGTCCACCTTGGCCAGCCGCCCGTCGCCGAACTGCCGGCCATAGTGATCCCCCCCGATTTCCAGGATATGCCCTCGGAGGTCCGCCGCATGGCAGGACAAGAACTGGTTGATATAATACCGATCGATCGGTTGCCCTCGGTCAAATCCCCAACAACCGCTCACCGGCGTGAGCCGCCGAAGCGAGCCAAACTCGATGGCTTTCCCCCTCGGCGCGGCGTGCGGGGCTTCAGAGCCCGGTTCGAGGGAACGCGTGGACGGCTCCCCCGCGGCCAACGGCCGCAGCGTCACGCCTTTCAATTCTACGGACGGGGCCTCTCCGCCCAGATCGAAGTGAAGCCGGGCATTGCCGTCATCGGCTGTCACGACAAACCGTTCGTGAATTGACTGCCATTCCGGCGTGAGCTCGATTTTGCTGTATAACCCCAGATTGCCCCAGTCGCCATGCGCCAACGAAAAACCCACCGCGAGGCTCCGCGGACGATCGGCTCTCGCCAGGAACCGCACCTCGTAATGGTGATTGACCCGGGCCCTGAATCCGCTCCGGCTCAGTTGGAGATCGAAGGGCGGGGTCGAGACCAAGCGGTCGATCTCAATCCGTAGATGGTCGCTGTCGTCGGAGGGGAAAGCTAGATTGGCCTCGTTCCCACCGGCTTGCCGCAATAACCACTGTCCCTCGATCAGCCGTTGCAGCGTGCGAAGGGTGTCGGCCCTTAATCCGGGCGCCCGCGTCATGCATTCCAAGACATCAAGGAATTGTTGGATCTGAGTGACGAGCTTCGGCCACTGTTCCTCCCAGACGATGGGAAGCCGGGACATCGCCATCGGCACGGCCTCGAAGAGCTGAGCCGCGACGATGTGGCCTTTGAGGTTCGGTGCGGCGAGGCCTTTCACCGCCTCGAGCACGGATCTGGGATCCTCGCCCCTGATCAGGGCCAATCCTGCGTCCCAGCTCGCCAGATAGAATCGCTCTTCGGGGCCCTGATCCTCGACACACCGATACGGGTGGAGCGCCGCCTGCAAGGCCTCGTGGAGCGCATTATTCGTCACCTGCTGCTCCGCGACGTAGCGCTCCACCCAAGCCAGAAAGCGGCCGAGCGCTGGATAGGGACGACGTGGATGCCCTTGGCCGGAGCGCAGCGCCACGGCATTGCAACTCTCCGGATGCTGGCGGTAACAGTCCCAAGAATTCCCGGAGACATAGACCGGAACCTCGAGATACACCTTCGTCCAGAACACCATGTCCTCATATTGATCACGAAAGGTGTCCTCGAAATACCCGACGCGATCCATAAGTTCGCGGCGAAACAGGACGCTGCACGTTGAGGCAATCGTGCTTTCATCTCGCAGAAAGGTCGTGACCAACTCGGGCGGCCGGACCAGGCTGTTGGGGGACACTCCGAGCATCGTCCAACTGTCCCGGTCGCGATCCTCCGGCCGCCCGGTCCAGCTGAACCAAAATCGGGTCCGGCCGTAGGTCATCCACGCCTCCGGTTTGGCCTCGAGGATCGCCACTTGATCCTCAAGCTTCCTGGGAAGCCAGACATCATCATGATCCAACAGCGCGACGTACTTCCCCCGCGCATGGCGGATTCCTAGATTGCGCGACGCGCTCATCCCACGATTCCGATGCCCATCATGTTCCAGATACCGGATCCGCTGCGGATACCGGGCCGCATACGATTTGGCGAGCGCCGTACTCCCATCCGATGATCCATCGTCGACCAAGATCAACTCCCAATTCGGATAGGTCTGCCCCAACACGCTGTCGATCGCCTCGCGGATATACTTCTCCCCGTTCAGGAAAATAATGACGCCCGAGACCAGCGGTGGCCTGTCCGATGGAACGTGGCACCAGCTCATCGCGCCCGCCGCGAAGCTCTGGAGATTGTGGGTCCGCTGGGTCAGCGCGCCCTGCACCCGCGCATGCAATCGCGGCTCGCAAACAGACACATCGAACTTCTCGCGGATCTTTTCAATCCCGCGGGCGGCGACGGCCGCTCGCGCTGCGGCATCATGCCGCAGCCGACTGATCGCCTTGGCGAGCCCCGCCGGATCACGCTGGGGCACGAGGAAACCGTCCCAGCCGTCATCGATCACTTCCGTAATGGATCCCGCGTCGGTCGCCACCACCGGCAACCCGGCGGCCATGGCTTCCAACAGCACGGTCGGAATCCCATCTTTATCTCCACTGTCCGTTTCGATGAACGGCGCCACGAAGAGATCGGATCGCGCGAAGAAGGCTTTCACTTCCGCGCCCGTTTTTCTCCCCTCTCGGTGCACCACCGCGCCCAACCCATGCCGGGCAATAAGCGCGTCCAGCTCTTGGGCGTACCCCTGGCTGACCGCGTTGTCGTCCGGCGCCCCGAGCAGATGCAGTTTCACCGGATGTCCGTCCCGTCGCAACATCGCCATGGCTTCCACCAGGTAGATCAGCCCCTTCTTCGGCTCAATGCGGCACGCACAGACCAGACGGAACGGTTGGCCGGTTGGAGTCTCCCCATGCACCCGTGGGACAAATTGCGTGACGTCGACTGCATTCGGTTTCACGACGATGCGATCAGCGTCTGCGCCGGGAGCCAGCTGTCTCAACTCTTCTTTAATGCGGCGCGATGTCGCCACCACGACGTCGCACTGCATGAGGTGGAGGGCCACGACCTTCAGTTCGTAGTCCTCGAGCACGTGATCGGCATAGCAACTCACGCCGCGGGGGATGCCTAAGAGATACGACGCGACGAAGGCAAACAGCGTTCCCTCGTAGAAGAAATACGAGTGCAGATAGTCGGGGCGATAGGCCTCGACCATCCGCGCAAAGGCAAAGGCTTGCCGGACGTGCCGATGGGCGCGGACAGCCTCTCGATCCAGGCCCGACGCGGAAGCCAGCAGATCGATCAGCATCTCCACCTTCTCCGGCTCACGCCGGGTGAAATAGGCGTAGTCGCGCGCACAGACCGCCTCATGCAGAACCAGGCGCCGACGCGCCCGCCAGAGGCAGGAGAAGGCGTCCGGGAGCCGGTCGCGCGATTCCAGGTGCGCGTAGAGGAACCGCACCGAATATCCCTGCCGAACCAAGTGGGTCAATTCTTGATAGACAAACGTCTGCGAGTAGATGGGGAAATCCCAGCAGGCCGTCGCCATCACGCAAGGAGTGGGCTTGCGGCCGAAGACCGCGCGCTGAAGCGCCCGCTCCGCGGCCAAACGCCACAACTGGCCTCGACTGGCCGCGCGTGCCGCCAGCGCCTCCAGAGATGTCCGGCTCAAGATCCCCATGTGCGGTGCCATCCGCTCTTCAGGTTCCCAACTGAATCAGTCTGCCGGAGTCGCTCGACCCCGCCCTCCGCCGCTTAGGCGACCCTCATCCCGGTCTGCGCCGCTTGTTCACGTTCCTTCGCCGCCGCCGGCTCCGTCCCTGCTTGAGACAACCGGGCCTCCAGCCACGCCAGGGCGTCGCCCCAGCTTGCTTGCTGCCCGCCTGCCACCAGCTGCGCACGCATGTCCCGCCATAGCCGTTCCCTGGTTGCCCTATCGAGACACTCCATGGCACGCACCTCTTCCAACACCAGATCGGAACGGTCAAACGGAGCGACACCTGGGATCGGCGAGGCGAGGAGCCCGTCGCACAGCGAGGTTGAGGCTTGCGGAGCCGGGCGCCAGACCGCCTCTCGCTGTTCCAACTCACGGCGGAGGAGCGAGAGATAAAAGTCATAGGCTGGCAGATTGGCAAACGACCCGAGCTCACGGCAGAGCCGATCTCGCGCGCGCAGGGAGTAGTCCAACACATACTGCAACTGGTCGTTCGGCAGCGTGTAGAGCGCCACGTTGGCCGGATGGATACAGGTGTTGATGTGCACCGGGAGTTCCTGTTGGGCCGCGAACCGGAACACTTCCGGCAGCTCAAACCAGTTCTTGCGATGCTCGGTGACATTGAGCATCAGATACAGCGGTTTCCGCTTGCGCAAGTCCAAGTAATAGGCCAGGTTCTGCTGAAAGACGCGGCTCCGCAGCCCATACCGGACCTTCTCATGGACAGCCGGGCTCAGCGCATCCATCGACACGGCAATACACGTGAAATTGAGGGTGTCCAGATATCGCTTCACACGGGACGTCAGGACCGTCCCGTTGGTGTTCACATAGATGGAGCAGCGCGCCCTGGTCTTCTCGATGAGATCGAGAATCTGCAAGTGTTCGTCGACCAAGAAGGGCTCCCCGCCATAGAACTCCACGTGTTCGAGATGCGGCAGGATTTCTTCCACGTCCCGGAAAAATCGCTCACCATAGCGGGGCTTGACCGGCGGCAGCTTGTCAAATTCCCGTCTGATGCGCGAACTGGTCTCGCCGTCGCACATCAGGCAAGCCAAATTGCACTCATTCGTGAGCCGGAAGATCATGCGGGTCGGGTAGCGCGGCACGGCGGCTTTCGCCGGGCGCTCGTCGAACTGTGCGACCGAGAAGGCCTGTCCGCATTGCCCGGCATCGATGTGGCGGACGCAATGGCGACAGACATCCGGGTCGAGGCGATAGGCCAACATCTGCTCGCGAAGCTGCTGCATGACCGATCCCCGCCAGAGATCGAGGATTGACAGGTCTTCGTGTGCGACCGCCAGCTGTTTCCCAAAGTGATTGCAGGGGGTGATCACCCCGCTCGGACTGCAATCAAGCGTGGTAAAGGGGGCATGACAGAGCGGTCGCACCCCCGTCTTGTTCATGTGCCGGCGTACCCATGGTTGACGGGCGCCATCGTATTGATCCTGCGTCACCGGCAGCGCGTTCCCGGACGTGAGCTGGATGAGGGGACTCCGGTCCTTCGCGGGCATCGCCCCGAGAAGCTTCCGCGCCCATGTCGCCAGCCGTTGTATCATCGGCGTAGAGACTCCTCGGCCGACCTGCCATGCCCTGAATCCCAGAGCGACTTGACGCCCCTCCCCAACCGAACCAACCAGTGTCCGGCCAATCCTCGCCAGGCCTCTTCGGCCTGCTCAGCCCGTTGTTGCCAGGCAGATCGATCCTGATCCAACTGCCGGAGGCTCGCTTCCAGCATCCCCAAACGGCGTTGTACCTGTCCCACCTCCGCCAAAACCCGCTGCTGCTCCAGCTCGGCAAACTGCTGAACCTCGGCCAGCCGCCGAGCCTGTTCCTCCCGCTCACGTCTCAACGCCTGTTCCAGCTCAGTGATCTGGCTGGCCTTGGCGGCTAGTTCAGATTCGTACTCCTCGAAGAACAATCGGATCGACGGCGCGTGTGTTCGAATCATCTGTTTCAGGGCACTCAGTGCGCGCGCAGCAAGACCCTCCGCCTGTGACTGGACCTCCAGCGCGTTGAGAAATACCTTGATCGACTGATGCACGCGGGGCCAGAGCTGCTCCCACCCCTGCGGAGGGAGGCACGTCGGCAAGGGAGCGGCGCGAAAGAGGCACTCGGCAACCGCATCCGGATAGAGTTCGGGGAAATGGTCTTCGCCAACCTGAACGAGAAGCGACCTCGCATCCCCGCCGCTCCCGATGACGAGTCCCGCGCACCAGGAAAGAAAATAGAATTCCTCTCGGTGCACCCCTTCCGGAGGCAGCCCTTGCGCATGGGCCGGAGCCGGATGCGGCACGCGTGGATCGGGCGCATGCCCCTGTTTCAACACTCGAAGTCCATCTTGAAGCACCTGGGCTGCATCGAGCGACACCGAATGGGGACACATCCGATAATAGGCCAACACTTCACGGACGGCCCCGAACATCGCCCCTGTTCTAGCCACGCGCTGCCAGAGATCCCAATCCGGCAAGCGCTCGAGCTGTTCATCGAACCCTCCCACCGCCTGGACGATCGACTTTTTGACGAGGCAGGCATGGACATTGAAGGCGGCGCGCCGGGCCAGCACAGGGAAGAGATCTCCTTCCGGAGGCTCATACGAATCTCCCACTTGGGTTCCATCGGAAGCCACCCGCACCGCCTTGCAATGCACTGCATCCAAGGCCGGATTCGCGCACAGGGCCTGCGTCATCCGGGCCAAGTAATTGGGGAGTATCCAGTCGTCCGAATCAAGGAAGAGCAGCCAGTCATACTGCGCCGCCGTAATCCCGGTATTTCTCGCAGCCCCTTCGCCGCCATTCGATCGGCTCACCATTCGAATGCGACGATCCCTTGCGGCAAACTCTTTGGCGATTTTCGCCGTGTCGTCCTGCGAGCCGTCGTCGACAATAATCGCCTCCCACTCCTCATGGGACTGGGCCAAGACCGAGTAGAGCGTCGACGCCAGCGTCGCCGAGGCATTGTAGGCCGGGATGATGATGGAGACCTTCATCCGCTCACCCCTTGACCACCGGTCGCCGGCGCCCACACCAGACGCAGCAGGCTCCACAGCGGGAGCACGGCCAATGCCGCCACGATCGGAGCGGCAGCAGCGTTGTAGCGTGGGGAGAAATATTCCACCCCCGCCGATGCAAGCAGATACCCCGCCGGGATCCATGCCATGGCCAGGATCAGGATGCGCTGCGGCAGCAGCATCCCAACCAAGAGGCCGGCAACGGCAAGCCAACAGAGCGGCGGCCAGAGGGTCCAGTGGAGGCCTTCCATCATCTGCCGCCACATGAAGCTGGCGCGCGTCAAGGGGAGCGGAGGGGGTGACTCCAGTTCTACGTGACGCGCGATCGTATCTCCCCAGGCTGCAATCCAATCAGTAGGCGCAATCAACATTCTCCACGCAAGCCGCGGGGTATACGCCACGAAGGCCCACGGATCCTTTCGGATTCCTTCGAGGGCCACGCGGCGAAACAAGGCTTCCACGTCATCGTCGCTCCACCCCTGCAACGGACCATGGCTCCTCACGTCCCACCATGTCTCACCGCGTGGATCCCAGCCCTCGAGCAACGCCAACAGTGACCGCGTCGCGGGGGCTGTGACATCCAGCTGTCGTTGCTCTGTCACAACTCGATTGAAGAGATGGAACCCCTGCGAGGAGGCCAAGGTGAGCTGGCCGGACTTGTAGGCGAACCACGACAGGGGCAATAGGACCGTGATGGCCGCAATCACCAGAGCACTGCCGAGAAGGCGATACCGAAAGGGTCTCGTCGCGCCGACGCTAATCAGACAGATCGACGGAAACAGAGCGAGCAAAGGGACAACCCTCAAGGTCCCTCCCCACCCGGCTAGCAACCCCGCCATGACCGCGAATCGCCACTGCCCGGTCTCCATGGAGCGGACGGCACAGTAGAGGGCCCCTGTCATCGCAAAACAGGTCGGCATTTCTGACATGACGGCCTGTGACGCAGCCAAAGTGGGAGACAAGGCTCCGGCCAAGAGTCCGCCGATGAGCGCGAACTCTGTTGGCATGACCCTTAGAAGCAGCCGATAGATCCACAGTCCTACCACCACGGTCATGGCGTGCTGAGTCAAGGTGATGCAGCGCCCGAGTTCTTGAGCTGAGAACGCCCGGATCACGGCCAACAGGGCAGGATATCCAGGAGGGAAATACGAAGGTTCCCCTTTGAGAAAGATTTCCCGTATCGAGTCGAGATAGCCGGGGGAATCGTTGTTCGTTCCCACGGCTTGGGAGCTCCAGAAGAGGAGGTGCACGGTGGAGAGGCAAAGGAGGAGCCAGATCTCCGGTCTGCGGCCTCCATGAATCGGCCACACCCACCATGCGAGGGTTGCAAACACGATGATCCCTCCGGCAAAGGACAGCGCCGAAGGGGCCGCGAGAGGATGTTCGACGATGAAGAGCCGATCGGCGCCGTCGACCGCTCGTATCTCGACTGCACTCACCGCGCCCTGTTGCTGCTCCACCCGGACAGCCCCCGTCCACTCACGAGCTCGCAGGAACAACAGCCATCGGTTTCCGCTGAATGTGAGGCTCTCCCCGCCCCTGCCCACTAAGGCAGGCGGCAACCCACTGCCCCTCTCCGTATTCGGCTCCCAGCCGTTCAGGGCTTGAAGCGCGGGCCATCGCAACAATTGCCCATCCACCAGCAGGCTTTCGAGCATGACTCGCGATCGGGCTCCGCCCTGATTGTCCGGTTGGAAGGTCAGCCGGCTCTCACCAGCCTCCTGGAAGGCTCCGCGCGCGCCAACTGTCTGCGAGGCCGACCAGGCGAGCATCAGGACGGTCGTCCCCATAATGACCCACCGGAGGACGAGGCAGAGGGCCCCTCCGCGATCCAGTCCGTGGAGCGCGACCGTTGGCGAACAGGCAGCCTGGCTCATGCTCGATGCCGTCATACGACTAGTCCGCGAGCGAATACCGCACGATGCAGTACAGGGCCTTCACGGCGTCCTTGAACCCGATCTTCTTGCCTTCGGCATAGTCGCGCCCCGAATAGGAAATCGGCATCTCGTAGAATCGGCACTTCCGCCGCGCCAGTTTGGCTGTCAGTTCGGGTTCGACGCCGAACCGGTTCTGCGCGATTCGAATCGACTGCACCACCTCTCGTCGGAAGACTTTGAAGCCCGTCTCCATATCCGTGAGATTGAGATTGGTGCACATGTTCGACAGCAAGGTCAGCAGCCCGTTGGCCACGCGATGCCAAAACAAATGGACGCGGGTGACGTTGCCGATGAAGCGGGAGCCATAGACGACGTCCGCCCGTCCATCGACGATCGGCTGGATCAGCTTGACGTACTCCGCCGGGTCATATTCCAGATCCGCATCCTGCACGACGATCACGTCGCCGGTCGCATGCCGAAAGGCGGTCCTGAGCGCCGCGCCTTTTCCATAATTGCGATCGTGATACAGAATGCGCACATCCGCGTCGGATTCGAGCATCTGAAGAAACTCGCATGTGCCATCCGTGCTGCCGTCGTCGACGATAATGATTTCTTTCTGGAGGGACACGCGCCGAACCCGCTCGATGATCTCGCGAATGGTGGTCCGCTCGTTGAAGACCGGCATCGCGATGGACAGTTTGAATCCCGGCGGGAGTGGATAGATGCCAAGTTGGCGCAACGCGGCATCCCCGCAGAGCCCCCGCAGCTGCTCTAGCAACCCGCTGCCCCCCGAATGCTGATCAGCGGCCGCCGGCATGATCCGCGCAGGATTTCCCTCGAGTCGCCTCATCGGAGGCCTCCCGCGCCGCGCCCCTTCGTCACTTCTGCAGGCCACTTTCCCGAGACCATTTCGCTCACGCTCGTCGCCGATCCCCCTGCAAAATCGTGCGGTACCACTCAACCGAACGCCGGGCAATTTCCTGGTCCGTGTATGAGTCCTCGACCGTCCGGCGTGCGGCCGCGCCCAACCGCTCCCGCAGCCCACGGTCCTCGATCAACTGTTCCAGCGCGTCCACGTAGTGCGCGGCCGTGCCGTTGGCCGCAAGCATCCCGTTCTCTCCGTGGCGGATTAACTCCGGCATCCCTCCCTGATTCGAGCTCACGATCGCGCAGCCCGCGGCCATGGCCTCCAAGCAGGAATAGGGGCAGTTTTCCCAGAGGCTGGGGATGAGAAAGATATCCGCCGCCATGAGGCAGGCCCGCACGTCCGAGAGATCCAGCTTCCCCAGAAAATGGAACGAGCCTTTCAATCGGGCCCGCTTCACCGCGGGCATGATCTCGTGGACCATGTGGCCGAACAGGTCCTGGCCAGCGAACACCATCGCAACCTCATGCCGCTCCAAGATCGTCCGTGCGATCTCGGCGCACAGGTGAATGCCTTTGCGCCGCTCCATCCGCCCGGAGAACAGAATGATCGGCCGGTCTGTCGGCAAATCGAACTTCCGCCTGGCATCGCTATAGGGCAACTTGTCGAAGAGTTCGAGATCGATGCCGTTGGGGATCACGTGAATCGGCCGGCGCACGTTCAAATCTCGCGTCACCGCTTCGGCGAGAAACCGAGAACAGGAAGTCAGGCTCCGCGCCTCAACGATCGCGCGTTGCTCCACCATGGAACAGAGCCTGTGGTCCGTCCGCGACACCTCATAGAAGGGCATGATCAGTCTGGCCGGAGAATGGAATTTCACCACCGTGGGGATCTCCAGCCGAGCGGTGAGCCACGCCCCTTCGGCGCCGCATTCCGGCATCTCCACGACATCGAGCGGTTCGGTCCGCATTAAAGCCATCAGCCCATGGTGCATGGACAACGCATTCTCCAGTCGATTCTTCGTCCACCACAGCTTCAGCGACCCGAGGCGACTGAACAGCCGCATCCATGGGCCCTCATGCCGATAGCGGTGGACGATGACTCCATCGTGGTCCGAGCGCCGGAGGCCGGTCGTCTCCGTTGCGCCGGCCAAGACATGCACCCGATAGCCCAACTTCGCCAGGCCCCGTGCCTGGTAGTAGGTGTAGGTTCCGATGCCGCCGAACCCCGTCTCCGGGGGGTATTCATAGGACAGGAGCGCGATGTTCATGCCGCCTCCCTCCGATG
>CAYZTJ010000041.1:0-2847 GCA_964481215.1 uncultured Nitrospira sp.
CTCCAGGTCGACCGGCGTATAGAGGAATTGGTGCTGCGGCTTGCCGGGCGGCGTGAGGCCCGACACGTTGCCATTGGCATCATAGGCATAGCCGATCTGCCTTAAGTCAGGGAGCGTCTGCGTGGTGATGCGGCTGGCGAGGTCATAGCTGAACCCCACCGTCCGCGTGAGTGGGTCTTGAATGGCCGTCAGCTCGTGTTTCTGGTTGTAGCTGAGCGTGGAGGTCCGTGCATTGACTCCGGTGCCTTGCGTGATCGTGCTCAATCTTCCAAGCGAATCATACCCATAGCCTATCGCCTCGAGCCCCGCCACCTGCTCGGCCGTGACTCGGCCGAGCGCATCCAGCGTGACCGTGCTCGTCCGCCCCTGCGGGGTCGTCGTCGTAAGCGTCTTGGCCGCTTGATTGAAAACGCTCATATAGGTCCGGCCATTGATCACGAGCTGATCGGTCTGGCTGGTGAGCGAGAGCGGATCGCTCGGGTTCGACAGGCTCACAGAACGCGTCGAGGTCAAGGTTGAGGTTAAGGCTGAGGGGGTCCGGACGGTGAGGGATTTTAAGATCGGCGCCTGCATGGCCCAGCGCGGGTCGGGGCCCTGGGTCTGCGTGGTGAGCGTGCCGTCCGGCGCGGTGATCGTGGTGGTGCCGTTGAGGCCGAGGATGCTGGTCGTCACGAGCCCGGTGGGCTCCGTGACCCGCCGCCGCTGATCGCCAGTCGTCAGGGTCTCGGTTTGGTAGCTCGTCGTACGGTTCAGCGCGGTGCTGACGGCCACCGTCCACCCGAGGCTCTGTTCGGTACGCGTCAGTGTCTGCACCCCGCCGGACGGATCCTGGTCCTGACTCAGGCGTCCGAGGCTGTCGTAGGTATAGTGATAGTCATTCCCCCGTGCATCCCGGAAGGCCGAGAGCAGCCCGTCCGCGCCGTAGGTGAGCTGGATCGTGTTCGTGGCCGGGTTCGCCAGGGACGTCAGGTCCCCGCTCGCATCGACGGTCAGCGTCGTGCGTTGACCGCCTGGCGTCAAGATGCCGGTGGCCAGGCCGCTGCCGTCGCGCTCGATGGTGGTGACCTTGTTGTCGGCATCGGTAACTGTGATCAGCCGTCCGTTAGCGTCGTAGCCGAACGTCCAACGGGTCGCGCCGGTCAGGGTGTCCTTCGTACTGAGGTGGCGTCCGGCGGCGTCGAAGACGTACACCTCACTGCCGTCTTCTGCCGGCAGCAGCGTCTGTCCCGTTGCCGTCAGGAGGAAGGCCGGGGCCACCTGTCGCACGCGATGCACCGGCCCATCGGCGATGACGAGGCGCCCGTTGGGCATCACGGCAAGGCCGATGAACGTCGAGCCGTTGAGCTGCGCGGTCAAGGCCGGGCCGCCGTCGCCCGAGGCGCCCACCACGCCGGTGCCGACGATCGTCCGGATGAGCCCATCAGTCCCCACCTGTCGGACGCGCGCGTTGAACCGTTCCCCGACGATGAAGCTGCCGTCGGGAGCCAGGGCCACGGCAAAGGGACTGTTCATCTGCGCGCTCGTGGCCGGCCCGCCGTCGCCGCTGAAGCCGGCCGTGCCGCTGCCGGCCACGGTGGTGATGGTGCCGTCGATCCCAATGCGACGAACCCGATGATTGTTGGAGTCGGCAATGAAGAGACTGCCGTCCGGCGAGAGGGCCAGGCCGGCTGGGCCATTGAGTCGTGCCCCGGCCGCCGGGCCATTGTCGCCTGTGGCACCAGGGGCGCCGATGATCCCAGCAATGGTCGTGATGATCCCGCCGGGATCCACGCGGCGCACCCGGTGGGTGGTCGTCTCTGCAATGTAGAGGCTTCCATCCGGTCCCACGACGAGCCCGCGAACGCCTTCCACGGACGCGCTCGTGGCCGGTCCGCCATCCCCCCCGCCGCCCGATGTGCCAGTGCCGGCCACGGTTTGGATCAGGCCATCCAGCCCGATCCGGCGTATGCGGAAGGTATTATCGGCAACGTAGACCGTGCCGTCAGGTCCGACGGCCAGCGCGGTCGGCGCCGGCAGGTTGGCTTGCGTGGCAGGAATACCGTCCGCGCCATTCGATCCACCGCCGGCCATCGTCGCGATCGTCCCATCGGGCAGGATCCGCCGTACTCGATTGTTCGTGAGATCCGCAATGTAGACGCTCCGATCCGGCCCGATCGCAACACCAGCCGGCGTATTGAGCTGGGCCGCCGTGGCCGTGCCGCCGTCGCCTTGGAAGCCCGCCGTGCCGGTCCCAGCCAGGGCTGAGATTGTCATCGCCTGGGCGAGATCTTCCTGGCTCCGCCGGGTCCCATCGCCCAGGTACACCGCTCGCCCTCCCGTGTCAAAGACGTGATGCACATCGAGGGTCCAGCCGCCCAATCCGAGGCCCTTCGCGTCCCAGGGCGAGAAGAGCCCACCGGATTCCTGCCAGAGAATGACTTCCTGGCGGGTCGCTTGCGCCAAGGTCACGCTGGTGCCAAAGGAGCCGAAGCGGGAGGTCCGGTCATACACACCGGGATAGACGTAGCCGATCCGGACGGTATAGGGCTGCCGCCCGGCGACCCGGCGGCCATAGGCATCGAGTCCGTTCCAGGTGAAGGCGTGGCGCAGATTGGTGGAGGGCGCAAACGCCTGCGTGACTTTCTGGCCGGCGATCAGCACTTCCAGCTCGATTCGCGTCAGGCTCGGCGGCAGGGTCGGCCCCGAGAGCGGAATATCCAGACTGTAGGCCGACAGATTTCCCGCCGCCCGCTGGCTGGTGTAGTGAAGCCGGTAGGGCGTCCCCACCAGGCCGACTGATTCTCCGAGAGACTGCGACTCGCAGGCGATGACGGACCCGACGCGAGGGCAGTCCTTGTTTTGTGTCGG
>CAYZTJ010000041.1:2947-13260 GCA_964481215.1 uncultured Nitrospira sp.
ACCGCCTCATCCACGCTGTATTCGATCGCATAGGTATAGCCGCTGTTGGGGGGCAGGATGCCGGGCATGGCGTCAGGGCCGGTGGCCCCGACCGTGAACTCGGTGGCGCGAACGTGCATGGTGGTCAGCGGCTGGGTAGTGCCGTTGGGGAGCGTCATCGTGGCGCTCGTGCCGGCGGCAAAGAGCAGGGTCGCCTGGCGCGTGCCGCTGCCGTCGGTCTGGACCGAGCCGCGGGCGAACTGAGCCGGACTGGCCGGCCCCATGGTGATGGTCGTCACTTGCGTATCGTAGGGAATCATCACCGCTGTCGGAGCCACGACATAATCCCCCCAAGGCACGATCACTTGCCGCTGGACCGAGATGAAGCCGGCCGCCGCATAGCGGACCGTGAGCGGGCCGCCGCCGTTCACCGCCAGATCGAACTGCCCGTCGGGTCTCGTGGCCGTCTGGCCGAACTCCGGATGATTCAGCACCCTGACCGTCACGCCGGGGAGCGGGAACCCATCGCGAGTCTTAACCGATCCGCGTATGACAGCGGCGCGCGTCGCCTCGATCGTGCCCGCCGTCACGCCGGTTTGAATCGGCGCAGCGCCGGCATACAGAAAGCTCGTGGCCTCCGCCAACCCGGTCGGGACTGTACGATTGATCGGGGGCGCGACCGCGGCCGGATCGGCCGGGAGCGGGCCGCTGGGCGGACTGACTTGCACGGCTTGATTCACGGTGAAGCCGGCGATGGCGCCCGTGATGGTCGCCTGGCCTTGGCTGACGCCTTGAATGAGTCCGGCCTGGTTCACTGTGGCGGTGCCGCCATTGGAACTCGTCCAGTTCAGCGCGCCGGTGATCTCCTTGGTGGTGCCATCGCTGAAGATCCCATAGACGCGGCCGGTCCAGCCCTGGCCATTCGGCACCGTGAGCTTCTCCGACGCCAGCGTGACGCCGGTGAGGGTGATCGCCGTGAAATCAGCGGCCGAGAGTGCGCTGCCGGCGGCTGTGGCCACGCCCAGCTTCCCGGTCGTCACCGTCGTCGGTGCCGTCGCGGTGAGCGAGGTCGGACTGGAGACGGTGAACCCACTCGCCGGGATGCCGTTGAAGGTCACGGTCTGCACGCTGACGAAGTTCGTCCCCGAGATCGTGATCACATCGCCCAGCTTGCCGCTGACGGGTGAGAAGCCGGTGATGGTTGGCGGGGGCACGGGAATGGTGATCGTACTGGTCGCCGCGGTCCTGAGCGGCGCGCTGGCCGTGATGGTCACGCTGCCGGGCCCTGTGGCCGTCACCGGCACATCGGCGCTGGTGAGCCCCTCGGGGATTACGACAGTCGGTTGAATGGTCACTTGGCCCGTGCCGCTGGTGGTGAACGTGACGGTGAGTCCGCCGGGACCGGCCGCCACCGCCGAACTCACGGTGAGCGTGAGGGCGCCGTTCACGGACAATGTGGCCGTGGCCGGGCTCAGCGAGAGCGCCGGCGGGGTTTGCACGGTGAGGAGCGTCGAAGCCGACACGGTGGTCGGATAGCCCGGGCCACTGGCAGTGATGGTGACGGTGCCTGCGGCGTGGCCGGTCGCCAAGCCGGTGGAGCCGATCGTCGCCACCGTGGTATTCGACGAGGCCCAGGTGACCGTATTGGTCACGTCGAGGATCTGGCCGTCGGTGAAGGTGCCTTGCGCGGTGAAGGCCTGCAGCTGACCCACCACGATCGTGGGCGTCAGCGGCGCGAGGGTGAGCTGCACGAGCACCGCCGGGGTCACCACCACAGTGGCGGTCGCGGTCGAGCCATTGAGCGCAGCGGTGATCACCGACGAGCCCTCGCCGACCGTCATGACGGGGAAGTCCGCCGAGAGCAGGCCTGCCGGGACCGTAACGGTGGGCGGGACGGTGGCCACACCGGTGGACGCGCTGGTGAGTGCGATCTCCGTCGCCTCCGTGGCTGCGCGGTCGATGGTCACGCGCAGTGTACCGGGGATACCCTTGGGCAACGTGAGCGGTCCGCTCGGCGGCGCCGGCACGGGGACGAGACTCACGACCACGGGCGGCGGCGGGGCGATCTGAATGGCGCTGCTCGCGCTGCTGCCGTTGAGCGTGGCGGTCAGCGTCGCGGTACCGGCCAGTAACGCGGTCACCGGGAAGGTCGCGCTCGTCTGGCCCGCCGGGACAATGACGGTATCCGGGGCCTGGAGCAGCGTGGGCGCGCTGTTCGTGAGCGGCACGGTCGTATTGGTCGGCTGATCGGCGCTGATCGTCAGCGTCATCGTCCCCGTCGCGCCCTGCTGGAGGAGGAAGGGACTCGGCAGGAGCGAGACGAGCGTCGGCGCGGGCGGCACCACCTGGACCGTGGCTTGCTGGTGGCTCCCGGCGAGACTCGCCGTCACGGTGGCTGTACCGACGGCGGTGCCGGCCACGGTGAATTGGGCCTCCGTCAGTCCGGCCAAGACCGTGACGGACGCGGGGACTTGCACCAACCCGCTGGGGCTCGCCGTGAGCGTGACGAGCTGATCGGTTGGCTGTGCGGCATTGAGGGTGACGGTCAGCTGCCCGGTGGCGCCGACGGCCACGGCTAGCGGCGAGGGCAGCAGCGAGACCAGGGCCGGCGCCGGCGGCGTGACCTGCACGACGGCGTCGGCGGTCGAGCCGTTGAGACCGGCTTGGATCATCGTGCTGCCCAAGGCCAGCGCAGTGAAGGACAGGGTGGTGGAGAGCGCGCCAGCCGGCACCGTGACGCTGCTCGGCAGATTGACAATCCCCGTGGGACTCGCGGTGAGGGCGACAGAGGTCCCTGAAGATTGCGCGGCGGAGATCGTCACCGTGAGCGAGCCCGTAGCGCCGATGGTGACCGCTTGCGTCGGCGGCTGCAGCGAGACGACGGTCGGCGGGGCCGGCGTGACGGTGATCGTGCTGGTCGCGGTCGAGCCGTTCAGCGAGGCCGTCACGGTTGCCGTGCCGGGCGAATTGGCGGACACAGACACCGGCGCGCTGAGCTGGCCGGCCGGGACCGTCACCAAGGCCGGGACCGACACGATGCCCGAGGCGCTGCTTTCGATCGATACGGTGGTGGCGCTGCTCTGCGCGGCGCTGATGGTCACGGTCAGGGCCCCGCTCGCGCCTTGGGTGAGGGTCTCCTGGGCCGGCAACAGACTGCTGATGGTCGGCGTGGGCGCGGTGACATGCACCATGCCGGTGGCCTGCCCGGCTGCGGTACTCACCGTGATCTGCGCGTTGCCCACGGCGACGCCTTGCACGGGGATGGCCACGCTGGTCTGGCCCGCGGCATAGGGCACGGACGCCGGCACGCTCGCGATGCCCGGCGCGGCGCTGACGACGGTGAGGCTGCCCGGGGCCGCCGGAGACGGCGACAGCGTGGCGGTCAGCGTGCCGCTGTTCCCCACGGCCACGCTCATGGGGTTGGGCAGCAACGTCGTCGGGCTCGGGATCGCCCCGCCGACGGTGGCCCCGAAGCGTGCGGCTCGGTGGGTCGCGTCGAAGTAGAGCCGCAGGCCGACGGCGTTGCTGTGCCCGCCGCAGAAGCTGTTGTCCGAGTTGGTGCCGATGCGGGTCCAGATCCGGAGAACCACCGTATCCGGCGGGACGGTCACAGGCAGCGGCGCGAACGCCCCAAACGAAACCGTCACGTCCTTGGCCTGATTCGCGTTGCGGGTCAGGCCCGTGATGCAGCGCGTGAGTCCCGCACTCACGACGGCGCCGTTGTGCACGACTTCGGCCAGGAGGTCGAAGCGCGTACCCTGATCGTCGCTGTTCTTGAGGCCCAGCCAGACGCGCAGCGGCGACAGGGCCTGCAGCGTGGCCGAACCCGTCGCGCCGCTCGGCGGCGTCCAGGTCCCCACGGCCTTCCAGACGTTGCCGCCGGAAACATTGACGCTGGGGGAGTCCTTGTACTTGGCGGCGCTCCCGGTCGGGGCGGTGAGAGTCAGAAAGAGCGTCGGCGGGTTGGCCGTGCCGCCGCTCCCGTGTAGGTAAATCGTCTTAGTGGCTGGTTGGGCCAGTATGGAAGGATCGCTCGCGAAGGAGCTGATCGTGAGACACACGACCCAGGCACAAGCGCGGCGGCGCAGAAGGAGAGTGAGCGGGCTCATGGGCCGTAACCGGCTCCCGGACTGCTTCCGATGGAGCCCCGTCCTTCGCCCTGCCGATGGGCTGAGACGTTCCCACGACCCTGTGATGCGCGGGGCTTTGAACGGGTCTTTTCTACGCGAGAGCGGCGCGGAAAGTCAAGATCCCTCGATCGGTCTGAATCGGCCAGGAGAGCCGGCTCGCGTGGATTCGCTCCCGGCTTGTGCGGGGTCGAATGCCTTGCCCCAATCTATAGCTATCGCGTGTCGCGCCTTGGCCTCCTCGTTGAGATCGAGTGCCCGATTCCGTCCGAATGGGCCCTGCTCATTGCTGCCGAATGGTGACGGTTTCAGGTCGGCGCAGTGGCTGCTATCCTTAACGAATCACGACGGATGGTCGCCTTTCATGGGAGATGGTTATGCCACAAGGACAGGGCACGCCGCTCCGGACAAAGCTCTTGATCGGACTCGCCGGCACGGCGGTCTTCGGGGTCTGCTCGTTTTTCTTGCCGGCGCCCACGAACCCCGACTACTCGGGGAAGAGCCCCGATCTGACCCGTCGCGAGATCAACCTCGCCATCAATTGGTACGCCGAACACTATAGATTGGATCCCGCCTTGCTGAAGGCGGTGATCAAGGCCGAGTCGGGGTTCGATCCGGAAGCCACGTCACGGAAGGGCGCCATCGGCCTGATGCAGGTCATGCCGATGGACGCGCAGCGGCTGAAGGTGGGCGACCTCTACGATCCGATCCAGAACATCCGCGCCGGGGCGAAACAGTTGCGCCACCTGCTGGACCTCTATCATGGCGATCTGTCGCTGACGCTCGCGGCGTACAACGCGGGGATCAGGAAGGTCAAGAACAACGAGATCCCGCGCATCCGGGAAACGCGGCACTATGTGAAGAAGGTGCTCGCCTTCTACGAAGAATTTCACCGCCGCCAGCCCCATCGGGAACAGGCTCAGCCGTCGGTGGTCGTGGCGACCTCGAACCGTCGCCTGCCGCAGTATGAATCCGACGGCACGTCGCACCAGAATTAGGCCAGCCGCCTACTTCATCCTCTCCGCAAAACGCGTCCGGAACTTCGCGACCTTTGGATTCACCACATAGGTGCAGTAGGGCTGCGCGGGATTGCGGGCGAAGTATTCCTGATGGTAGGCCTCGGCTTCGTAGAAGGCGGTGGCGGGCACGACCTGCGTGACGATGGGGGTGTCGAAGACCTGGTCCTTGGTCAGCGCCTCAATAACCGCCTGGGCGGTCTTCTGCTGGTCGGGCGAATGATAGAAAATCGCCGACCGATACTGCGTGCCGACATCGTTGCCCTGACGGTTGAGCGTCGTCGGATCGTGGATGGCGAAAAAGACTTCCAGCAAGTCGCGGTAGGACACGACGGCGGGATCGAAGGTGATCCTCACCGCTTCGGCATGGCCGGTCATGCCCGAGCAGACCTGCTCATAGGTCGGATCGGGATTCTTGCCCCCGAGATAGCCGGACTCGACGGATTCCACGCCCTTCATTTGGTCGTACACCGCTTCCAGGCACCAGAAACACCCGCCGGCCAAGGTCGCTGTCTCGCGGCTCATGATGCCCTCCACCAGGGGATGTTGAACAAGGCTTTCAGCGGTGTTCTCACCACCCATTGCATCGATAAGGGCAATGGGTACCCGCCGTCTCCCTGCGACGTATCAGAAACCATACGCCTCAGTCGCCTGGCTCCCTGCGGCCTTGCTGAAAGACCTTTTTGAACATCCCGCATGAAAAGAGCGTCAGGATCTCTCGCTATGACATCGTGCCTAAATACAGCGTCTTCGCGATTTCCGTTATCGTGAAGAGCATCGCGTCGGCGCGGGTATAGGCCGCGTGTCCGTAATAGTGGTCTCGCACGTTGGCCGATCCGTTACAGTCCTTATAATCCACGAGCAGGCACAGCCCGTCTTCAGGGCAGCGTACGCTTTTCCGCGCACATTCCAGCCAGCGCTCGAATCCATCCCAGGGTTCCACCAGTTCCCACACCGCCTTGTTGGCGGCCTTGTCTTCCGGCGTCGCCGGCAGCGCATCACACCCGGCCACTGCCAGTTGCTGCACATAGTCGCCGCCCCAGGCGACCGGCATCTCGACGGTGGCTTGGGGCAGTTCCAGTTTCGACAGCCACCGCTTGCCGTCCGCCCGCAGCGGGCGATGATTTACGATGTGCAGCAGTTTGCCGATGCCGCCGGGGTCCCAGCCGTAGCGGACCGGGGTCCCGAGCGTCACGACATCCAGTTGAATGCCGTTGAACAGGGCGCCGCTCATCAGGCCAGGCTCCAGGGATGTGAGCGTGGTCAGCAGGTCATCGCGGCTGGTCTGCTGCGCATAAGACGTGAGGATCTCAATGAGTTTCTTCTTCCCGGAAAGCGGCGTCGGCGTGAGGAAATTGGACGCCAACGCCAGGAGTTGGCCGGCATGGCCGTGCGCGAGGACCAGGAGGCGGTCGGATGCGCCCAACTTGGCCTCGGTGCTGAGCCGTCGCAGGCGCTCCAGCAGCGTGACCGTCGCGATGGCCCGGCCGAGATGATGGTGCTCGCAGGACCAGAGGATTCGCTCGCAGCGGATCGGCTGGGGCGCAGCTTTCCCAAAGCACGCGGCGACCTGAGCGACCGTTGCGCCGGTGAAGTTGCCGGCGTCGAGGAGTTGTTCATCGAGGCGCTGTTTGGTTGCGGCGTCATTCTGCAGCGGAGCGGGGAAAGACGGTCCGGCCAGGCCGTTCGTGTCTTGGCGCATCGCGGCCAGCAGGGCATCGAGTCCGGAGATGCCGCGGGAGTAACCCCGCTTCAGGCCCCCCACCTCATCCAGCCGTCCCATCCCAAAGAGGTCGGCGCCGGTGAGGGCGCCGTGCAGAAAGACAATCGTTCGGACTCCGGCTTTCGAAAGCTGATGTCCCAGGGCGGTCATGGCCTCCGACCAAGCCGCCGAACCAGGCGGGGGGCCCGGGACCAGTTCCCGATATGCGACACGGTCCCCGGGATCGGCCCGGAGGTAGGGCGCATGTTGAAAGTTATTCTCAGCCGGCATGGAGGCACGTTCATACCGGAAAGTGACCTCCAGACGCAATTGTGGCCTTTCGAGGCGGCCGTGAGGCCCGTTGACCGGCCGGAAAACCGCGTGCTACAGTGCTGGGCTCTTCTGGGACCTTGAGATTGTGAGCCCCAGGAGCATGTCTGACAGGGGGTCATGGGTATGATTCCGACACATCGATACAGCCTGTTCGCATTGACCGCCCTCTGCTTAGGCCTCGCGATGGCGGCGACCGCGCCATCGACTGTGGAGGCGAAGAAAAAGACCGCGCCGGCTCCGGCCCCGACCTCGGTGGCCCCGGGGCAGCCTGAGCACATCATCCTCTTTGTCGTCGAAGGCATCGGGCAGGACTCGGTCAAGCTCGGGCCCATGCCGACGCTCAACCGCCTGATCAAGGAAGGGGCGACCACCTGGACGGCGACCGGCGTGACGCCGGCCCTTCGCTTACCGACCATGGCCTCGCTGGTGACCGGCATGCCGGTCGAGAAGCACGGCATCGCCTGGGACACCTTCGACTTTGCGCGGGGCTATCCGCGGCCGCCCACGGTCTTCGACTATCTGGATTCCGGCGGCGGCAAGGACAGCGCCATCTTCTTGATGGATGAATCGCTCTATCAGCTGGCCAAGCCGGAGCCCTATACCGATTTTCAGATTTGCGGGCCGTTGAAGCCCGAGTGCAATCCCGACACGATCGTCAGCTACATCCGCCAGTATATGAAGAAGGCCTCGAGCGGACATGGCTATGGTCACGCGATTCTGTCGCTCCCGCATTTCCTGATCGTGCACCTCCCCCAGGGCGGCCGCGCGGGCCAGGCGAGCGGATGGACCTCGGCCGACTATCGCGCCGCCGTGCAATCCGTCGACCGGGCGATGGCCTCGGTCTTGGGTCTGTATAAGGAGATGGGGTTGCTGCAGAAAACCGCGGTGATGGTGGCCGGGTTGAGCGCCTACGGCGCCGCCGCACCGGACGCCGGCGCGACACAGACTGCCGCCGGTCAGGGCCTTCCCTGGATTGCCTCCGGACCCGGTATCAAGGGCAATCATGTGATCGGCCGGCCGGTCTCGATCATCGATACGGGCGCCACCGTGTTGCGGGCCTTTGGGCTGGCGACACACACGGAGTGGGAGAGCCGGGCGATCGAAGATATTTTCGTCGCCCCGCGCGTGGCGCAGGCCATTCCGCCGGTGCAGTGAGGCGCGTCATGAACCGTTCGATGATGGTGCGCCTGATGCTGTCGGGAGCGATGGTGATGGGCCTGGGGGTCTGTGTGCGCGCCGATGCCGCCACGCCGCCGCCCCATCTGGCGGAACATGCGATTCAGATCGATCCGACGGCCTTGTCCCCGCCGGCCTGGTGGGAAGTGCCGGGGCTGACGCCGATGATCATGACCCTCGATCCGGACAACACCGACGCCTATCGGACCACGCAGGCGCGTGAATTGAAACTCAAGCCGGGCGCCTATCGTTTCCGGGCGTTTACGTTCGATTTTCCGTTTACGGTGACGATCGACGGGGTCTTGGACTTTGCCAAGTCGCTCGATCAATGTGTGCAGGGTCGGGGCACGAAGACCTTGAAGGTCGTCTGCTCCCGAACGCAGCCCTATGGTGGGCAGCCGGACTACAAGTACTAGCAGGACACGCTGACGTACGAACGATGAGCGATGAACGAAGATCCGGCGAGACGGTGAGACGAGCGCGAACGGCGAGAACCGTTCGCCTCCGCGTCACGCCCGTCCCGCTTTTCTCGCTCGTCCCGCTGCCTGCCCCGCTCCGCGTGCCGCGTTCATCGTTCCGCCGTTCAACTTTTTAACGGAGGCCTGGTCACCCGATGGGCCGATCCATTGACGATCTCCTAGACGAACTCGAAGACGTCGACGACGCGACGCGCGAGGACGCCGCCAAGGAATTGGCCGAGCTGGCCGATCCCTCGACGCTGGAGCCGCTCGTGCGGGCCTGCGGCGACGACTACTGGGCGGTGCGCTTCCACGCCGGCTGGGGAGCGGCCAAGATCGGCGGCGCCAAGGCCGTCGAGGCCCTCATCGCCCTCTTCAACGATCCCATCACGGAAGTAAGGGACGGGGCGGTGGCCGCGGCCGCGCACATGGGCCAGCCCACGGTCGATCGTCTGATCGCGGCGCTGAAAGATGAACGCTGGCGCGTGCGCGAACATGCCGCCAAGGCTTGCGGCGAGATCAAAGCCGCCAAGACGGTCGATGGGCTCATCGTGGCCTGTCGCGACCGCGACGGCGCCGTGAAGGCGGCCGCGGCCGAAGCCCTCGGCAAGATCGCCGATCCGAAGGCGATCCCTCACCTGGTCAAGCTTTTCAAGGACACCTCGAAGATCGTGCGCGAAACGGCCGGCACGGCCCTGGTCTACATCGGCCAGCCCGCTGTCGAGACGCTCATCGCCACCCTGAAAGATCCGGATTTCGTCGTGCGCTGCCACGCGGCCCGGGCATTGGGCGGCATGACCTCCGACTACCAGTACGGCCGAGCCTGGATCAAAGACGCCACGGTGGTGGATGCGCTCATTGACGCGCTGAAAGATCCCGATCGCGCCGTGCGCGAGGATGCGACCATTGCGCTGGGCATGATCGGCGACCCCCGCGCCATCGACGCGCTGATCGAAGCGATGAAAGACGGGGCCGTAAAGCGGCACGCCATCATGTCGCTGGGCATGATCGGGGATGCGCGCGCCTTGCCGCCGGTGCTGGATGCCTTGCGCGGGAAGGGCATCCGCCAAGACGGCACGCCGACGCCGGGGTGCATCGTCAGCGAAGAAGCCTTCATCAAGGAAGCGGCGGCCACCGCGCTCGGCCATTTCCGCGACCCCCGCGTCATCCCCGAGCTGATCATGCTGCTCAAGGACGGCGTCTTGCGGGAGCGGGCGGCGGAAGCGCTCGTGCTCATCGGCGACTGCGCGATCGAACCCCTCGTCGCCTTCATTCACGATCCCAAGGCCTCGGAAGTGGTGTCGGAGGGCGAGCGCGTGATGTCCTTCGCCTCCTCCCGCTTGAGCGCCAAGGACGCCCTGCGGCAACTGGTGCTCGAGACGTTGCAGAAGCTGGGGTGGGACGTGCCTCAGGAAGAGCGGGAGATCAGCTCCAGCCGCGAAGACAATCTCCGCGTGAACATGCCGCTCGGCGAAGCGGGACGGTTCGGGGTCGCGGGCGATCTCGCCAAGGGCGCGATGTA
>CAYZTJ010000041.1:13360-23653 GCA_964481215.1 uncultured Nitrospira sp.
GCGGTTTCCTTGCCGTCCTTCAGGTTTGAGATCGTGGCCTGCCCCTTGTAGTGGCCGACCTTCCCGCCCGCATCCACGTGGATCACGCCCACGCCGGGGACCGTCCCTTTTGCATTGTGTACGCCCTTGTCGTTGCCGGTGAGGGGAGCCGGACCGCGGAGGCCGACGAAGACGTATTGTCCGTCAGGCGCCACGTCCAGTAAGTCAGGGGCCGGGTCTCGATTGGTCTCGCTGGTCAGATCGACGGTATTCACGCTCAAATTGCTCAGCGTGTCGATGATCTCGATGTCGTTGCCGGCGCGATCGGCGCTCCAGAGATAGCGGCCTACCCCGGCCATGCCGTGCGAATCGGCGAACTTCTCATCGCGGGTGCTGATCAGCTTGGCCGAGACCGACTTCGGCAAGCCGCTCATGGTGATCGCATACACGTCATAGGACAGCGGCGCCACCGGCCACCCGCCCCCCGAATTGATATACATGGTGTCGCCGACTTGGATGCCCCCGCAACCCGCCGGGTGCACCACTCTGTTGTTGAGCGAGGCCGTCAACGTCATGGGAGTCTGCGTCACATCGACGACGAACAACCCTCCGCCCCGCAGGGTGATAAAGGCGTATTGGCTCGTGCTCTCGGTGATCGGACAGATGGGCGCGGTGTCGGGGTAATCTCCGCCTTCCCAGTTGGCCAGATTGACGATGTCCTTGGCCGGGTCAATCGTGAACTTATGGTTCGCATAGTCGGTCCAGATGCGGATGAACTTCTTCTCCGCGATGTTGGCCGCGATCAGCATCTTGTGATCGGGCGTCGGCCAGGCGGCATGCACGTTTTTGCCCATCGACAGGCAGGCGTCTGGCTTCAAGGTGTCGCTGTCCATGATGAGGACCTGTCCGCTCAGGAACGACACGATAACGTGCGATTGATCCTTGGTGAAAAACAGCATGTGGGGGCGGCGCACGGGCTTCTGGGTGGCATCTTGGCAAAACTTGTTCAGGTCCCCGCCGAAGTCCACGGTTTTCTTGGGTTTGGCCGAGGCCGGACCGGCGGCCAGCTGCGCGCCATCGTAAATGTGCAAATATCCCCCGCTCTCCTTGGCCGTATCCGATTGGTCCGTAATCCAGACTTCGTAGGCCTGCGCGCTCGACAGGCCGGCCAGGGTCAGGACCAAGGTGTAGACGCCTGCCAGGAGCCTGCGCATCCCGGTGTGATGTCCTGTACGTGCGCTATTCCTCTGCATGGGAACCTCCTTCATGTGGCCAATGGGCTCGTGAGCGGCATCAGGTACTCGCGGGGGTGTGGAGCCTACTCACCTTTTCGGGGTACTGTCAATGGCCGCGATGATCAGGAGGATCGGGAGGACGATCAATTGCCCCGTTGACCCTTGAAAAATCCCTATGTTACGCTCACCAGCTCGGCTCCAGCTGTGTGCCGGAGCCTCACCGTGCCAGTAGTAGGATGCTGAAAAAGTCCGCGAGCTGGGACACGCTGGGGTATGAACGATGAACGAGGATGCGGCGAGACTGGCGAGACGAGCGCGAACGGCGAGAACCGTTCGCCTCCGCGTCACGCCCGTCCCGCTGCCTGCCCCGCTCCGCGTGCCGCGTCCATCGTTCAGCGTTGACAAGTTCGCTCGCTGCGGCCCGGGTACCCGTCTGGCGGGTGCGACGGCCTTGTGGGGCCTCCTGCGTTCGTCTCACACGCGGATGTGTATCGCGGGCTACAGAGATCAACAAGGGGTTGTCCGCAGCCAGTTAGGAGCAAGATGATCGTGGCCGACTCCGTGGCGGAACATATCGCCGCGCTTCAGGACGAGGATTGGGCGGTCCGCGAAGAAGCGGCCGAGGCCTTGGGTTCGCTGAAGGACGCCCGGGCGGTCCTCCCCCTGGTCCGGCTCCTAGCCGACTCGGATCGATCGGTCCGAACGGCCGCGGTAGCCGCGCTGACGGCCATCGGCGCTCCGGCGGTGGTGCCGGTGGGGGAGGGGCTCCGCCACTCCAATTTGAACGTGCAAGAGGCGGCGGCCAGCATCTTGTCGGCGATCGCCGATGCGCGGGTCCTCGAGGGCTTGGTGGCCGCGCTCCGCAGCACGGATTGGGTGGTGCGCATGCACGCCGCCAAGGCCCTGGGCCGAATCGGCGAGGCTCGCGCCGTCGGGGCGCTGCTCCCGCTGCTGCAGGACAAGGTGAAGGCCGTGCGCGAAGACGTGGTGGCGGCCTTGGCCCTCATCGGGCCCGACGCGGTCGGTCCGCTTCTGGACACCCTCTCGCACGAGGAATGGCTCGTTCGGCTGCATGCGGTGGAAGCGCTGGGAAAGTTGCGCGCCGCCGACGCGGTCGATGCCCTGCTGCACCTGACCTTCAACGATCCGGACCAGGCGGTCCGGGAGGACGCGGTGCGGGCGCTGGGCGCCATCGGCGACGCCCGCGCGGTCGACTTTCTGCTGGTGGTGATGAAGACGCCGGGGCTCCGCCCGATCGCCATCGAATCCTTGGGGCGCATCGCGGATCGACGGGCAGTGGCGGCGCTGACCGCGGTGGTCACCGGCGAAGCCCGGCCGGAGGTCAGCCGTCCCGTCCATGGCTGTCAGGACCGGTGGGATGAGGAAATGGAATCGAGGGGCGCCGCGGTGACCGCGCTCGCGCGGATCAAGGATCCGGCGGCTATCCCGACGCTGATCGGCGCGCTGCAACAGACGGTGACGCGCGCGGAAGCCGCGACCGGGCTGGTGGCCTTCGGGGAGGCGGCGATCCCTCCGCTGCTCCACGTGCTGAGAACGGAGCCGGACGGCAACATCGTCTTTTACGTGAAAGAAGCGCTGAGCCAGCTCGGCTGGCGGGCGGGGCGAATATGACAAAGGTTCAGGTTGAGGCTCAGGTTGAGAGAATTTAGCTTCTGAGGAGCATTCCTTAGCCTTAGCCTTAGCCTGAACCTCAACCTGTTTCGATTCTGCTGCCCATGTCGAAAGAGTCCATCGAAACGCTGATCGCCGAGCTGGTCCATGAAGAGGATTGGCGCCGCATGCGCGCGACGGCGGCCTGTGTCACCGGCGGCCCGAAGGCCGTGCAGGCCTTGATCGAGGCGTTGGCGACGGCCGCTCCGGCGCTGAAGGTCGAAATCGCGGGCATGCTCTCGCGGATCAAGGACCCCAAGGGTGGTCTCGCGTTGGTGCGGCTCTTGAAGGATGAGGAGCCCTCCGTGGCCGCCGCCGCCGCGACGGCCTTGGAACAACTGGCCGGCGTGCTGGACAAGGACGCGGCGTCCGCGCTGGTGGCGGATCTCGCCGCCTCGCCGAACGAGGAGCATCGGCGGCGGGTGACGACGATCCTCGGCGCCCTGCCGAATGCCGTCGAACCGCTCGGCGACATGCTCACGCATGCCGAGCCGGCCAACCGCGTGGCGGCGGCCGAGATGCTGGAGCATCTCTTGGATCCCCGGTCCGCCGACGTGCTCGTGGACGTCATGGGGGATCCGTCGATCCAGGAGATCGCCATCCGCACCCTCAAGAAATTGGGCGCGATCCGCGAACGGATCGATGACGCCTTCAATGCGTTGCGCGATGTGGAAGGGGCCGTCGAGCGGGAAGAGGTCCGCATGTCGACGGTGATCGACCTGCTGCGGATCGGACGGCCGAGCGTGGAAATCCTCCTCGAATATGTGCGCGACGACGACTGGGTGGTGCGCGAGGCGGCGGCGGACTTGCTGGGAAAAATCGGCGACGCCCGCGCGGTGGAGCCGCTGATGGAGCGGCTCAGGGTGGACCCCGACACGGGGGTCAAGGAATATGCCTTGAAGTCGCTGGGGTTGATCGGCGATCCTCGTCCGGCTGAACTCTACGTGGAGGCGATTCCGATTCGGCCGCTCCGCGTGTTTGCCATGGAGGCGTTGGCTAAAGTGAAGGACGTCGAGGTGTTGAAGCCCCACGCCGACCTGTTCGAACGGCTGAGAACCGACCGGGATGGCCTGGTGGCCTATAGCGCGGGAATGATCGCCGACAAACTGGCGGCCTTGGCGAGCGAGCAGGAAGCGCCGGTCGGAGGAGGGGAGGAGCAGGCATGAGCGAGACGAACCGGGTCGAGTCGCTGATCTCCGCGCTGCGGGACGAGAACGAAGCCTTGCGCGACCATGCGGTGGCCAGTTTGGGCCAGATGGGCGCCGAGGCCCTGCCCCAGCTCATCGGCGTCTTGGCGGATGAAGACGCGGTGATTCGTGAAGCGGCCGCCAGCGCGATCGTGCGCATCGGCCCGGCCGCCGTCGAGGCGATGATCGAGGCCGTGGCGGACGACGAGTGGTCCGTGCGGGAGCAGGCCGTGGCCGCCCTGGGCAAGCTGAAAGACCCGCGGGGCGTGGAGCCGGTGATTCGGGCGCTGCGCGACCGCGACGGCGCCGTCCGGACCGCGGCCGTCTGGGCCTTGGAGCGCTTGGCCGATCCGCGCGCCGTGCCGGGGCTCGTCGACGCGTTGCAGGACAGCCAGCTGCGGGAGGATGCCGCGCGCGTGCTGAAGAAGATCGGCGACGTGCGGGCGGTCGAGGCGCTCATCGACGGGCTGAAGGGCACCAACTGGATGGTCCGGCGCCATGCGGCCGATGCGCTGGGCCGCATCGGCGACCCGCGCGCGCTGGAAACCCTGATCGACGCGCTGAAGGACGAAGATTGGCTCGTGCGGCGGAATGCGGCGGAGTCGCTCGCGCGGCTCGGCGATCGCCGGGCGGTCGAGGCGCTGGTGCCGCTGCTGGAAGATGAAAACGATCTGGTCCAGGAGACCGCCGGCGGCGCGCTGGCCAGCTTGGGATGGAAGTCGAGTACCTAACATTGACGAGAGGCACACATGGCACCTGAAGCACCGATGTCGCAACCCACGCCCCCGCAGCCGCCTCCGCCCTTGATTCAGATCGGGCCGAAGGGAGGCGCGAAGAAAGACGGGTTCAATCTCGTCACCGAGCGCGTGGTCGCCGTGAACGTGGCGGCCAAACAGGTGGAAGTCGAACTCCTGGCCTACGACGGCAAGACCGTCGTCTTGGACGTGGCCGAGGAGGTCCTCGAAGATCTGCAGAAACTCAAGCCGGGCGACGGGGCCACCATCCGGGTCGTCGAAGAGAACGGCACGCGGGTGGCCAAGCAGTTCCGCATCCGGTCCAAGGATCCCAACGCGGCTCGAGCCGACGCCATGCTGCAGGACTTGAAAGATTCACATTGGCTGAATCGGAAATATGCCGCGGAGACGCTGGGCCTGCTGAAGGATGAGCGTGCGGTGGGGCCGTTGGTCGAGGCGCTGACCGATGAAGTCGGCGACGTGCGCCAGCGGGCCTACGATTCGCTGATCAAGATCGGCAAACCGTCCGTGACGGCGCTCGTGCCCTTGCTGGTGTCCGAAGAGGACGAGTTACGGCAGTCGGCGACGGAGATCATTCGGAAGATCGGCAAACCGGCGGTGGAACCGATGGCCGTGGCGCTCGGCGAGGCCGACGATCGACTCAAGTCCAAGATCCTGAAGGTCTTGGACCGGATGGGGTATAAGCCGAAAACCTAGGCAAGTCGTACTGAGTGCTGAGTTGCGGGAAACTGGTGACTCGCACAGATGCGTAGCCCAGTCCTCAGCCCTCATCGCTCAGTCCTTACTTGCCCCGTCCTGCGTCCGGACGACCCACCGAGACGTAGCGGAAGCCCAGCTTCTGCATCCGCGCCGCTTCGTAGACGTTCCGCAAGTCGATGAAGATCGGCGTCGTCAGCGAGGCCTTGATCCGCTCCAGCTCCAGATTCCGGAACTGATTCCATTCCGTCATCAGCACCAGCGCGTCGGCTCCGATCGCAGCCTCATAGGCATCCTGGCAGGGAATCGATCCGGGCAGCAGTGTGGCGCCGGGCGCCAAGGCGGCGGGGTCCGTCACGCGGAGGATCGCGCCTTCTTCCTGGAGCTTGTGCGCGATGGCGATCGCCGGCGCTTCCCGCAGGTCGTCGGTATTGGGCTTGAACGACAGCCCCAGGATGCCGATCGTCTTGCCTTTCAAACTCCCGATCGCCGCGCGAATCTTCTCGATCATGCGGTCCCGCTGGCGCTCGTTCACGTCGGCGGCGGAGCTGGCTACGCTCATGGGCAGGCCGGCCTTCTGTCCCGTCTGCACCAGCGCGGCCAGGTCCTTGGGAAAACAGGAGCCGCCGAATCCAGGACCGGCATGGAGGAACTTCGACCCGATGCGATGGTCCAAGCCCATGCCCTTCGAGACGACCTGCACGTCGGCGCCGACGTGCTCGCAGAGGTTGGCGATCTCGTTGATGAAGGAAATCTTGGTGGCCAAGAAGGCGTTCGACGCGTACTTGATGATCTCCGCCGTCGGAATGTTCGTCACGACCACCGGCGTCTCAATGAGATAGAGGGGTCGGTAGAGGTCCCGCATGATCGCAACCGCCTGTTCGCTGTCGGCGCCGATGATCACGCGATTGGGCCGCAGAAAATCTTCGATGGCCGAGCCTTCCCGGAGAAACTCGGGGTTCGAGACGATGTCGAACCGGCATTCCTCGCCCTGATTCGCCTTGATCACGTCCCGGAGGCGCTCGCCTGTGCCGACCGGCACGGTCGACTTGGTGGCGATGACCTTATAGCCCTTCATGTGCCGGCCGATGCCGCGGCCCACCTGCTCCACATAGGAGAGATCCGCGGACCCATCGGGACGCGGGGGCGTGCCGACGGCAATGAAGATGACCAGGGCTTGATCGATGGCCTGTCCGACGTCGGTCGTGAAGGCCAGACGCTTCTCCCGCATACCCTTCATGACGAGCTCGCTCAAGCCCGGCTCATAGAAGGGGACGTCGCCTTTCTCCAGCCTGGCGATGCGATCGGCGTCCGTGTCCATGCAGGTCACGTTGATGCCGAACTCGGCGAAACAGGCGCCTGTGACGAGCCCGACGTAGCCGGTTCCGATGACACTGATGTGCATGAGCGTTCCCCCTTTACAAATCCGAACGGCGTCGTTCCGGATCGTCCCGCCCGCCGCTCAAAAGAATGCGGCTGAGTATATCAACGGAGGTCGCCGAGCCGCAATTATTCGAAAGAATGAGAGCCTCGGGCCGGGCGGTCACCAACGGGCAGCAGCGGGAACCAACTTCCATAGTCGGATTGACGCGCCTTTCGGCCCTCCAGTAGAATTCAGCCTCCCAGGACCGGAGGAACGATGGCGATTCAGACCGGCGCGATGATGCGGCCCTTGGCCGTGATGATGAGTCGGGACTTCCGCACGGTCGGGGCGGAAGCCTCGCTGGTGGAGGCGGCGGAGCTGATGCGGTCGGCCCGCGTCGGCGCCTTGCTCGTCTCCGCCGCCGGCGCCTATGTCGGCGTCGTCAGCGAGCGCGATCTGGTCCGCAAGGCGATGGCCCGCGGGGTCGATCCCGCGCAGGAACAGGTTCGCGCGGTGATGAGCAGTCCGATCATCTCCATCGAGTACGACCGGTCCGCGCACGAAGCCTCCGATCTCATGGCCGAGAAAGGCATCCGGCATCTCGTGGTCACCCAGGATGGCGCCATCGTCGGGATGATCTCCGTCCGCGATCTCCTCCGCTACTTCAAGAACTGGGGCACGCTCTGAACCGCCCCACGCTGTCCCCCATGAACTCAGCCATGCATGCGCTCTCCGCCCGCCTGGTCTCCGCCGCCTGGTCCGCCGCATGACCGCCGACGAGTCCACGCGTTCAGCCTCTGTGGCCGGGTTGTTCGTCACCGCCTTCCTGACCGGCGGCGTGGTGATGGCGCTGGAGATGTTGGGCAGCCGTGTGTTGGCGCCGGTGTTCGGGAACTCGCTCTATGTCTGGGGGGCGCTCATCGGCGTCATCCTCGCGGCGATGAGCGCCGGCTATGCAGCGGGAGGCTGGCTCGCCGATCGCCACGACGGGCGGGCGGTATTGGCGGGCCTGCTGCTGTTCTCAGGCGCCTGGACCTTCCTGCTCGCCTGGAAAGGCCATCCGGTCATGTTCACCGTCGCGGATTGGGTGCGGGATCCGCGAGGCGGACCCTGTCTCGCGGCGGCCATCCTACTCGCACCGCCGGCAGCCGGGCTCAGCGGCGTGCTGCCGGTCTTGTTGCGTCTCACGATCGGCGACATGGGCCACCTGGGCCGTCATACGGGGCGGCTCATCGCGGTCTCGACGGTCGGCAGCTTGGCCGGTACCTGGGGCACGGCGTTTTTTTTGATCACCTGGCTGGGAAGCATGGCGCTGATCGCCCTGCTCGGCGGCGTGCAGATCCTCTTGGGACTCATCTGGTGGTGGCGAGCCGTTGCGGAACGCAGCGGCCGTCTGGTCAAGTCGGTCGGCAGCAGCGCGCTGGCGGTCGGGAGTCTTTCGCTCGGCTGGCTCGCGATCCATCCTGATCTCGTGCTACCCACGCCCTTCTATCAAGAAGAAAGTCCGTACCAGCAAGTCCGGGTCCGCGATACCGACCTGCTGCGCTATCTCATTCTGGATCGGACCTTCCACGCGGTGATGTGGCGCGTCGATCCGCAGGAGCTCTTCCTCCCGTACAGTCAATTGATGGTGGCGGCCGTGGCGGTGGCTCCGGCGCCGCGGCGAGGGGTGATCCTCGGGCATGGGGGAGGCTCGCTGGCCAAGTGGCTGGGGAAATACTGGCCGGACCTCCGGCTGGATCTGGTCGAAGTGGATCCGGCCGTCGCCCGCGCCGCGGAGGCGCACTTCGGGTACAAGCCGGCGACGAACCATCGGGTGATCGTGCAGGATGCGCGCGCCTTCATGAGGACGACGTCGGAGACCTACGATGTGATCTGGGTGGACGTCTTTGCCCGCCACCTGATCCCCTTTCACCTGACCACCAAGGAATTTTTTGAGCTGCTGCGAGCCCGCCTCGCGTCCGACGGGGTCGTCGCCGTGAACCTGGCGGCTTCGGGCGATGCCTCGGACCGTAGACGGACGGAGGCCGTCGCGTCGACGATCAAGAGCGTGTTTCCGCTCGTGGAGGCCTATGCGGTGAAAAGCCCCTTCAAGCAGAGCTCGCCGGGCGCCGCCAATCTCTTGTTTTTCGCCGGAGCGCCGGTGACACGGATGAGCCGGGCCGACTTTCTCGATCAGGTCACCGGCCTGATCGAGCAGAGAAAATTGCCGATCGAGGTCGCGCCGCTGCTCCAAGAGCGCGTCAGCCAGCCCTGGCCATCGAGCACCGTGTTCACCGACGATTTCGCGCCGTTCGATCTCCTCATGGGACGAGACGAGGGCGCGATGATGTCCTCGCCCACTTCTTCCCAGTGAGCAGGACGCGAGCTGAGTTGGGATTCCATATCTTTTCAATAGGATAGGAGGATCAAGCCGAGGTGCGCGAACCCCTGCTGCGCAACAAAGATCATTCTTGCTTCCGCCTGAAAGCCTATGTTATAAGGGTCGCCTGTTTGGGGGCGTTCTGGGATCATCGGCTTTTTCTCCGGTCTTGGTGGGGATTTCGAATCGCGGATTCCTCATATTACCAACCTAATCACATCTCATATTCGTTGCGAAGGAGGGAGAGGCTATGCGTAGGATGATGATGTCGGTCTTCTTCGGCCTGATGTTCGTGATGGCCGGCGCCTCAGCTGCCTTGGCCTTGCAGGCAGGAGGCGTTGAGATCGGTGATCTGGAAACCGGTTCTGTCGTGGGCCAGCCGTTCAAAGAGCTGGATGTCGACGCCGAGCTCTATTCCATCGAGATCGGCAACATGAAGACCTGGTATCCGCCGGCCACGATTATTGATTTTAAGGTGCGCCCAGGCCGTCCCTTCGTCTTGAAGGTGACGAACAATGGGACCGCCGACCATGGATTTCTCATGACCGCGGACGGCAATGCGGCAGCCCCGACGGTGCTCCGCGCGCAAGTGGTGTTGAAGCCGGGGGAAACCAAGTACATCGGCATTCCTACCAGCGATCTGTTCTACGCCACCACGGGCAACACGCTCGTCTATAAGTGTCACCTGCATCCCCAACATGTGGGCGGCAAGCTGTTGATGATCAAGTAGGCGAGTTTCCCGAGAAACTCACACGCCCCGGCGGCCTTACGGCCCCGGGGCGTTTTTTTGTGATCAGGCTTGAAGACGCGTCGCAGGCGGTGGAAAGCGGGTCTTTCTCGCGACACTCGACACAGGTATCGAGATCGCGGATGAGAACCGGTCACCATGCAGGATGCTCAAAAAGACCGTCGCACCCGCCAGGCGGGTACTCGGGCCGCGGCGGGCGAGCATGTGAACAGTGACGATGGACGCGGCACGCGGAGCGGGGAAGGCAGCGGGACGAGCGAGAAAAGCGGGACGGGCGTGACGCGGAGGCGAACGGTT
>CAYZTJ010000042.1:0-23482 GCA_964481215.1 uncultured Nitrospira sp.
GCGCCGCCAGGGAGGGGAAGCGTTCGGCGATGCGCTGCTTCATCTCCCAGGCGACGGTGCGGTAGGACCAATGGCCTTTCACGCCTGAGCGCAGCTTGGCGATGTACTCCGCCTCGGCATAGTCCATCTTGAACAGACAGCGGACCTTGAAGCCGAAGGGGATGGCGTAGAGCGCGGCTTCCTGGCTGGCCTTCTTCAATTGCTCGATGTCTTTCCGAACCGCCTGCATGGCGTCGGCGTATTCCCGATCCAGTCCGGCCTCCACCAGCGAGGGCGGCGTATCGAAGCCGTGGATGGTCGTAAAGTTCTGCTGCACCTGCTGGCAGCGCCGATGGCGGTGCATGTCTCGCCAGCCGCCGATGTCCATCAGCACATCGAACACGAAGGCGTAGCCGCTGCGAAATTCCTTGATGAGCTCGTCGTGCGGCCCGCGCTTTTGTAGCGCGACGTCCAGCGCGTCCGATTTCTGCTTCTCCGTCCAGTCCTGCACCACCGCCAGAATCTTCCGATAGGGTGCCTGGCTCACCCGATAGAGCAGCGTGGCCACCACTTCGTCGAGCGGATGGTGTGGCTCGACGAGATCGACCGACTTCGCCGGCTACCAGTTGGCCGGGTCGTCGAGACCGTTGCCCTTGAACGCTTCTTTGGCGTAACGCGCCAGGTCGGTGTAGACCGCCGCTTGATAGGGACTGGACTGCGCGTAGCGCGCCAGCGTGGGCGCCAGGGGTTCATTGGCCCCGGCCGCCTGACCCGAGAGTTCTCCCCAGACATTGACCGGCGGACGCTGACAGGCCTCCCGCAGCTCCTCCCCGATCGCCCGCAGTTCCGGCATCTGCGAGGACAAGAACCGCCCGATCTGCTTTTCGAGCGTCCGGATGCTGACCACCTGGCCGACGTTCGTTCGGATGGCCAGGGGCAAGAGATAGCGGGTCACGTCGAAGGCGCGGGCGGCTAGGGTCCGGTCATAGTCGGCCGGCTTCATCGACTCGGGCCGCGGCAGCCGCTCGCGAAGGTGCTGTATGAGCGGCTGGTGCAGGGCGGTATAGACCGTCGTGAGGCTGTTCAGGATGCCGGCATAGAGGCCTTCGGTCTCCGAGCCGCGAATGCCGTCCGGCAGGAAGCAGCCGCTGGGGCCGAAGTTCTGGTAGCGGCTCGATTTGGCCTGGCCGTCCCAGACCGGCTCGTCTTCGATGCGGATCGCGGCCAACTCGGAAATGTGCTCGAAGCAGATGATGACGTGCCCCAGATCGGCGATCGAGCCGTGGCCGTAGGCAAAGTAAAACTGCTCCCAGAATTTTTCGGACGAGTGGCCGTGGACCCAGCGCAGACTGTCCTCGATGGAATCGGGCGAGCGGCTGTAGCGCGCCAGCGCGTAGGCGGATTTTTCCGGCGGCATGGGCGCAACGGCGATGACGCGGCGCGTGGGGCCGTCTGTGGTCATGCTTGGCCTGAATGGTGAAGGATGAATGCTGAACGATGAACGAAGGCCGAAGAATCTCTCTGCCGTTCAGCGATCATCCTTCCTCGTTCATCGTTTTCCGGGTTGCGCCGCACTATACCCCCGGTCCTAGGGGGGCGCAAGCCGCGAAATAGTCACTGGTCATGGGTCATTGGCCGCCCTGAGCGCGTTCAGCTCGTGATGACTCCGTGACCCATGACTCTTGACCAGTGACACGTGACTACCTTCCCCCGCGTTGACTTGCCCTACCCCCGCCGCTATAGTCGCCGCGCGTGGTACCGGCCAGCGGCGAGCGTGACGGGGCTCCAGGCCAAGGTTGATCTCACCTCTAGCCTCTCGCCCCTCGCCTCATGCCTGGGCATCGTCATGATTCACGGCATTAAGGGCGTCAAAGACATCCTTCCCGAGGAGAGCCGGCGCTGGCAGGCGATCGAAGCTGCGGCCCGGCGAACCGCCACCCTCTTCGGCTTCCAGGAAATCCGGGTGCCCATCTTCGAGGTGACGGAGCTTTTCGCCCGAAGCATTGGGGCTACGACCGACATTGTCGAGAAGGAGATGTACACGTTTCAGGATCGGGACGGTTCGTCCCTGACGCTGCGGCCGGAAGCGACGGCGGGCGTCGTGCGCGCCTACATCGAACACAGCTTGTCGGGCCAGCCGACCTCCCAAAAGCTCTTCTACGTGGGACCCATGTTTCGCCATGAGCGCCCCCAGGCCGGGCGGCTCCGGCAATTCCATCAATTCGGGGTGGAGTCCTTCAGCAGCACAAGTCCCTATGCGGACGTCGAGGTCATGTCCCTGCTGTGGCGCTTCCTGACCGGGTTAGGGTTGACCGGTCTGACCTTGGAACTCAACAGCCTGGGCGAAGCTTCGGATCGGCCCGGCTATCGCAGGGTGCTGGTCGAGTACTTGAAGGCCAAGGAGGGCCTTCTCTGCGGCAATTGTCGACGCCGAATGGAGAGCAACCCTCTGCGCGTGCTGGACTGTAAGGTGCCGGAGTGCCGGAGCGCCACAGCCGATGCGCCGAAGCTGACCGATCACCTCTCGCCCTTCGCCCAGGACCATTTTCGCCAGGTCACGGAGGGACTGACGGACCTGGGAATTCCTTTTTCCCTCAACCCTCGCCTGGTCCGCGGGCTGGATTACTACACACTCACGACCTTCGAAGTCACGACCGGAAATCTGGGAGCGCAGAATGCCGTCGGGGCGGGTGGGCGGTACGACGGTCTGGTGAAGACGCTCGGCGGCTCGGACACGCCCGCAGTCGGCTTCGCCGTCGGCCTTGAGCGGGTTGCCTTGTTACTTCCCGAGCAAGCGCTCCAGGCCCAGAATCCGCTTGTCTTTATCGCAGCCTTTGGGTCCACCTCTACCAAAATAGGCGCAAGGATTCTCGACGGGCTCCGCGCCATCGGCGTTCGGGCTGAGAGCGACCTGCGCGGCGCCTCTCTCAAATCCCAACTCAGACATGCTGATCGCCTGGGCGCTTCGACCGTTGTCATTCTCGGTGAGGATGAGGTGGCTCAAGGCGCCGCCGTTCTCCGCAACATGACGACCAAAGAGCAGCAAACGGTCCCCCTTGATCGCGTCGTCGAAGCCCTCTCTAAATAGGCAATTTTAGGCCTTCTTTTCGACCCTCCCTGCCTCAAATTTCTCGTTGACAACCCTGCCTGAAACCGTTAGTCTTCCACAGGCTCACGTTCGATCATAACTTATTGATTCTCAATTTATTTCTGGCCTTTTCCTCCCTGTGGATTACGATGCCTTCTAAGAAGCTCGGCATCCTCCTCGCGTCCCCTTCTTCCAGTGTTAATACTGAGAGGGTTCTCCACCTCTGTGAAGCGGGTATCCGAGCCGGATGTGACGTGTTTCTATACCTCATCGACCAGGGAGTGGAAAGCCTCCGCGATGAGCGCTATCGGAGACTCTCGACGTCCGGCGTGAAGTTCTTTGCCTGCGCCTATGGGTGTGAGCGCCACTCTGTCTCTACTGAGGGCCTTCCGCAGACCATTTCCCTCTGTGGTCTTGTCGTCTTGTCGAATATCATCAATGGCTGTGATCGCTTTCTTGCTTTTACGGGATAGGTTCTCGTGCTGCCATCCATCGTCGTTGTGACTCAAGAAGATCCTCGTAAGACGCATCGTCCGGTCGAAGCCCTCCGCATCGCGCTCGGCTTGAGCACAGGAGGAAACCCCCTGTCGATCGTGCTGCTCGGTCCGTCTCGACTTCTCACGACCGACGAACTCGATGACGTCGTCGACGTGGACGTCCTTGAAAAATTTCTTCCATCCCTCTCTCAGCTCGATATTCCCATGATCGTGCCGACCGGCTCCAGTCAAGAGTTTCCACCGAGTCGGCAACTCAAGATCACCGAGAGTCCAGTGGCCGACATTCACCGTCTGATCACCGACAGTGACCGGAGCATCGTCTTTTAACCCTATGCCGTCCCTGACGACTTTTCTCATCACGAGACCCGACAGCGATGCCGCTCTTCTCCTTCTCAAGGGGTCTGCGCATGCCGTACTTGCGAGTACGGCATCGCCTTCAACCTATCTTGAGACCCGCGCCTCCGGAACTGGCGCAAGTCGTTCAGTCGACCAGCTTCTCACTGAGGTGTTTACGGTGAGGACGATGCATGTGTTGTGATCTATCAACAGAGCTCTCCTCTCCCTGTCTGTCACTAGAAAAGAAATCAGGAGTCGTCGGAGTCGGAGTAGGTCATGGGGACTCTGGGGAGAAAGGGTGAGTTCGGAGTGTAGGAGCCTCTTGAGACGGGTATACAAAAAGGGATGACTTCTGGATGACGCTCTGGAAACCATGGGGACAGCCTTCGGGTAGAAGGGGGATGGACGTGAATAAGGGTTTTCACGAGGGATATTCCGGTGTGAGTCCTTGAAAAACAGGCCGCGATGTAAGTGATTGTTTTTACGTTATCCCACGTTATCAACAGGTGTGTATAACCCTGTGTATAGAGCGATCAGTTCCGTGGGAGAGGAATGACCATGATTCATAGTCAAGGCATCTGGGATGAGGCTCTGGGAGTGATCGGGGGGAGGGTGCCCCGCCAGGTCCTTGAGACTTGGTTCACGCCGGTGAGGGTAAGGGGAATCCATGACTCCTGTGTGCGCCTCGAAGTCCCCAACAAATTCTTCGGCGACTGGCTGACGGAGCACCATCGGGACTTGATCGCGGAGTCTCTCAAGACCGTCACCGGCGACCCATCGGTCAGCTTCGTCTTTATCACGACGGATCGCGCCGAGGGACATCGACAGGAACCGGCCAAGACCGAGGTGAGGGCTGCGGTAGCCGGTCGGGGCCGTAAGGTCGTGCATCTCAATCCCAAGTACACCTTCGAAACCTTCGTCGTGGGAGCCAGCAACCAATTCGCCCATGCCGCCTGCATGCGGGTGGCCGAGAAGCCGGCCGAGGCCTATAACCCCCTGTTCCTCTACGGGGGCGTGGGGCTGGGAAAAACCCACCTGATCAACGCCATCGGGAATTCGGTGGCCGCGCGCGCGGACGTACGGATCGCCTATGTGACCACGGAGCAGTTCACCAACGAGGTGATCAACTCGATCCGATTCGACAAGATGCCGGACCTGCGGAAGAAGTACCGGCAGATCGACATGTTGCTGATCGACGACGTGCAGTTCCTGGCGGGCAAGGAGCGAACGCAGGAAGAGTTTTTCCATACCTTTAACGCCCTCTATGAGGCGCACAAGCAAATCGTCCTGACCAGCGACCGCATCCCGAAAGACATGCCGGACATCGAGGAGCGGTTGCGCTCCCGCATGGAGTGGGGCTTGATCGCCGATCTCTCGACCCCCGACGTGGAGACGCGCATCGCGATCTTGCGCAAGAAGTCCGAAGACGACGGCATCGCGTTGCCCGACGACGTCATTCAGCTCCTGGCGGAAAGCATGAAGAGCAATATTCGGGAGCTCGAGGGAGCCTTGATGCGGCTCGGCGCCTACGCCTCCCTGACCGGACAGCGCGTGACCCTCGAGTTGGCCAAGACCGTGCTGCGGGATATCATCGGCGAGAAAAAGAAGATCATCGCCATGGACGATGTGGAGGAAGCCGTGGCGGCCCGCTTCCACCTCCGCATCGCCGATCTGAAGTCGCGCCGGCGCAGCAAGACCCTGGTGCAGCCCCGGCAAATCGCCATGTACCTGTGCCGCGAGATGACCGATTCCTCGTTTCCGGAGATCGGGCGGCAATTCGGCGGCAAGGACCATACGACGATCATTCACGGATGCCGGCAGATCGCCAAGGCCTTGGAGACCGACAGCGAGCTGCGGGCCACCATCGAAAGTCTGAAGACGCATATCACGAAAGGGTAACGGGGTTAACGGGCGAGCCGCGGGGGGCCAAACCATGAAGCTACGCATTGCGCGGGATGAGTTGCTGGTCGGATTACAGCGGGTGCAGGGGGTGGTCGAGAAGCGGAACACCATGCCGATCCTGTCGAACATCCTCTTGGAAACCAAGACGGACGGCGTGGACATTCTGGCGACGGATCTCGAGATCAGCATGCGGGCGCTCTACAAGGCGGCCGTGCAGCAGCCGGGATCGACCACCATCTCCGCCCGTAAGCTGTACGAGATTCTCAAAGAGCTGCCGGACGGCGAGGTCGAGATCGTCGTCGGGGACAACCATTGGGCGACCCTGCGCTCCGGAAAGAGCCATTTCAAGATTGTGGGGTTGGCCAGCTCCGAATTCCCCGCGATGCCCGCGATCGAGCGCGAAGGGCTCACCTCCATGGCGGGGGCCAACCTGGCCGATTTGATTCGGAAGACGCTCTTCGCCGTCGGCGACAACGACGCCCGCTACATTCTGAACGGCCTGCTGGTGACGCTGCTGGTGACGGACAAGAAGACCCTCGTCCGGTTGGTCGGCACCGACGGTCATCGGCTGGCGGTGGCGGAGCAGGATCTCGGCGCGCCCGGAAGCAAGGAAGCGCCCCGGGAGGTCAAGGCCATCATCCCCAAGAAGGCGGCCCTGGAGATGCGGCGGCTGCTGGAAGAGGGCGACGGCGAACCGCAGATCGGTTTTACGAAGAATTTGTTGATCTTCCGCAAGAGCGGGCTCTTGATGACGTCCCGCTTGATGGAAGGCAACTACCCGAACTATCAGCAGGTGGTGCCGAAGGAAAAAGAGAAGGATAAGATCGCGGTGGCCGACAAGGCGCTGCTGGAAGGCGCGCTGCGCCGCGTCGCCGTCCTCTCGCGGGACAAGACCAATGCGGTGAAGGTCACCTTCGCCCCCGGCGCGCTGACCCTCTTCTCGAGCAATCCGGACCTCGGTGAGGCCACCGAAGAAGTCCCGGTCCGGTATTCGGGCGAGACCCTCACGACGGGGTTCAATGCCCGCTATCTGACCGATGTGCTGAGCGTCGTCGACGGCGAGTCGGTGTCCCTGCAGATGGATGCGGCGCTGAGTCCCTGCTTGATTCGCGAGCCGGGCAACGCGGGCTTCTCCTGCGTGGTGATGCCGATCAAGGTGTAAGCGGGGGCGGAGCACGCGTCGAGATCGCAGCGGAACGGGGGACACCCACGGAGGGTTGTCTTTCGTGGCGAGTCTCAGAACCAAGGAGCGGCATGGCGGCGAACGATCCACGACAGGGCGACGATCCGTCCGGGAAGACCGGCGGGAAATCGGACAGCTATAGTCCCGACCAGATCAAGGTGCTGGAGGGGCTGGACGCGGTCCGGAAGCGCCCCGCCATGTACATCGGCAGCACCGGACCGGACGGGCTCCACCACCTCGTCTACGAAGTCGTCGACAACAGCGTGGACGAACACATGGCCGGCTTCGGCGAGGCCATCGAAGTCACGCTGCACATCGACGGCAGCGTCACGGTCATCGACAACGGGCGCGGCATTCCCACCGGCATGCACCCGACGCAGAAGAAGTCGGCGGCCGAGGTCGCGCTGACGGTGCTCCACGCGGGCGGCAAGTTCGAACAGGGGGCCTACACCGTCTCCGGCGGCTTGCACGGCGTCGGCATCTCCGTCGTCAACGCCCTCTCCGAGTGGCTCGAACTGGAAATCTGGCAGGACGGCCAGGTCTTCGAGCAGCGCTACGAGCGCGGCAAGCCCACGGCGCCGCTGAAAGATACGGGCAAGACCAAGCGGCGCGGCACGAAAGTCCGGTTCATGCCGGACGGGCAGATTTTCGAGCTCACCGAATTCAGCTTCGACGTCTTGGCGCAACGGCTTCGCGAGCTCGCTTTCTTGAACAAGGGCCTCGCGATCACGCTGAAGGACGAACGCCGCGAGCCCCCGAAGGAGCAGGTGTTCCTCTACAAGGGCGGGATCGTCTCCTTCGTCGAGCATCTCAACGAGGCCAAGACGCCGCTCCACAAGCCGATCTATATCACGGTCGAGAAGCCGGAACTCATCCTCGAGGTCGCACTCCAATATAACGACGGCTACGCGGAGAATCTCTTTTCCTTCGCGAACAACATCAACACGAAGGAAGGCGGCACCCACCTCGTCGGGTTCAAGGCGGCCCTCACCCGCACCATCAACAACTACGCGAACGCGAACGAGCTGCTCAAGAAAGACACCGAGTCGTTGACGGGCGACGACGTGCGCGAGGGGCTCACGGCCGTCGTCAGCGTCAAGGTGCGCAATCCGCAGTTCGAAGGGCAGACGAAGGCCAAGCTCGGCAACAGCGAAGTGAAGGGGATCGTCGAGGCGGCGGTCAACGATCACCTGGGCGCCTACTTCGAACAGAATCCCCCCGTCGCGCGCAAGATCATCGGGAAGGCGATCGACGCCGCCCGCGCGCGGGAAGCGGCCCGCAAAGCCAAGGACCTGATCCGGCGCAAGAGCGCGCTGGACGGCGGTTCCCTCCCCGGCAAGCTGGCCGACTGTTCCGAAAAGGATCCCGCGCTGAGCGAGCTCTTCATCGTCGAGGGCGACTCCGCCGGCGGATCGGCTAAACAGGGACGCGACCGGAAATTCCAGGCCATTCTGCCCCTCAAGGGCAAGATCCTGAACGTCGAGCGAGCGCGGTTCGACAAGATGCTCTCCAGCGAGGAGATTCGGACCCTGATCATGGCGCTCGGCACCGGCATCGGGCGGAAGCGTGAGGAGGACGGCGAGAAGGGCGATCGCGAAGCCTTCGACATCGCCAAGGCCCGTTACCACAAGATCATCCTCATGACCGACGCCGACGTCGACGGCAGCCTCATCCGCACAGTCTTGCTCACGTTCCTGTACCGCCAGATGCACGAGCTGATCGAGCGGGGCTACGTCTATATCGCCCAGCCGCCGCTCTTCAAAGTCAAGAAGGGCAAGGCCGAGCGCTACCTCAAGGATGAGACGGCGCTGAACGACTACTTGTCGGATCTCGCGGTCGAAGGCGTGGAGGTCTACACGGAAGGCGCCGAGGGCTACGTGACCGGGCGGCGCCTCCTGCCGATCCTGAAGAAGATGATCGCGTTCGAAGCGCTCCTGGGCCGATTCAGCAAGCGGCAGCGCGAAGGCGGACTCTTGCGCGCCTTCGTCGACGAGCCGGGGCTGGACCGAGACTTGCTCAAGAATGCCGCCTCGATCAAGAAGGCCGTGGGCCACGTCAAGAAGACGCTCGAGCTGGCCTATCCCAAGGCCGCCATCACGCTCGACATCGTGCCGGACGAGGAACATCAATCCAACCGTGTGAAGTGCCAGCTCCAAGCGGGGGGCACGCCGCACAGCTTGGAGGTCTCGCACGATCTGGTCGGGTCGGCCGACTTTCGCGAGCTGCAAAAGTTGTCGCCCTCGGCGATCGGCCTCGGCCAGGCACCCTATAAGGTGAAGCTCGACGGCAAGGCGATCGAGTTCGCCACCACGGCCGATCTCGTCAAGGCCGCGCTGGAGTATGGCAAGGAAGGCTTGAACATCCAGCGCTACAAGGGTCTCGGGGAAATGAACCCGACCCAGCTCTGGGAGACCACGATGGATCCGGAAAAACGCACGCTCCTCCAGGTGAAGCTGGAGGATGTGGCCGGCGTCGACGATATCTTCTCGATCTTGATGGGCGATGAAGTGGAGCCGCGCCGGAACTTCATCCAAGAACATGCATTGGAAGTGAGGAATTTGGATATTTAGGCGAAGGGCCCTCGGCCATTAGCTCTCAGCGTTCGCTTGAATTCCAGGCAGAGAGCTGAAAGCGAAGAGCTGAGAGCCATTCCGGAGTGAAGCATGCCGCTAGATGAACGCCTGAGCCAGATTGCGATCGAAGACGAAATGCGCTCGTCGTACCTCGATTACGCCATGAGCGTGATCGTGGGACGTGCGCTCCCCGACGTGCGCGACGGCCTCAAGCCGGTGCACCGCCGCATCCTCTTCGGCATGAACGAGATGGGGCTCGCCCCCACCCGTCCCTACCGCAAGTCTGCCAAAATCGTCGGCGAGATCATGGGCAACTATCACCCGCACGGCGATTCGGCCATCTACGATACCCTCGTCCGCATGGCGCAGGACTTCAACATGCGCAACCCGCTGGTGGACGGCCAGGGGAACTACGGCTCGATGGACGGCGACCCGCCCGCGGCCATGCGCTACACGGAGGCCCGGCTGACGAAGCTCTCCGAGGAAATGCTGGCGGACATCGACAAGGAAACGGTCGACTTCGGCCCGAACTACGACGAGTCGCGGACCGAGCCGCTCGTATTGCCGGCCAAGGTTCCCAACCTGCTCGTGAACGGCGCGGGCGGCATCGCGGTGGGCTATGCGACCAACATTCCGACCCACAATCTGGCGGAAGTGGTCAACGGGTTGATCCAGCTCCTGGACAATCCGGCCCTGACGATTCCGCAGCTCATGAAGACCATTCCCGGCCCCGATTTCCCGACCGCCGGATTCATCTACGGCACCGAGGGCATCAAGAAGGCCTACGAGACGGGGCGCGGGCTGCTGACGCTGCGGGCCAAGGCGGCCATCGAGACGGACGAGCGCACGGATCGCGATCGGATCATCGTCACGGAGATCCCCTATCAGGTCAACAAGGCCAGCTTGATCGAGAAAATCGCCGAACTGGTGCAGGAGCGAAAGATCGAGGGCATCTCGGACATCCGCGACGAGTCCGACCGGGACGGCGTCCGCATCGTCATCGAAATCAAGCGGGGCGACATCCCGCTCGTCGTGCTGAACAACCTCTACAAGCACACCCAGTTGCAGACCACCTTCGGGGTCATCATGCTCGCGCTGGTCCACAACCGGCCCGAGGTCTTGAACCTCAAGCAGATCCTGGAAGCCTTCGTCGAGCACCGGCGAGAAGTGGTAGTCCGGCGCACGGCCTTCGAATTGCGCAAGGCCGAGGAGCGCGCCCACATCCTGGAAGGCCTCAAGATCGCGCTCGACAACCTGGACGCCGTCATCGCCTTGATCCGCCGCTCGCCCTCCCCGGACGAAGCGCGCGCCGGCTTGATGCAGCAGTTCCGCCTCAGCGAACTGCAGGCCAACGCGATCCTCGAGATGCGGCTGCAGCGGTTGACGCAGTTGGAGCGGAACAAGCTCATCGAGGAATACACGGAAACCCTGAAGCGCATCGAGTATCTGAAGTCGGTCCTCGGCAGCGAGGCCCTGGTCCGGAAGATCATCAAGGACGAGCTGACGGAAGTCCGGGAGGCCTACAAGGACGAGCGCCGCACGCAGATCGTCAAGGAGGAGGCGGAGCTCTCCGTCGAGGATCTGATCGCCGAGGAAGAGGTGGTGGTCACGATCTCGCACGCCGGCTACATCAAGCGCAATCCCGTCTCGCTCTACCGGTCGCAGCGGCGCGGCGGCAAGGGCAAGATCGCGATGGGCGTCCGCGAGGAGGATTTCGTCGAGACTCTGTTCACGGCCTCGACCCACGACACGCTGCTCTTCTTCAGCGACGCCGGCAAGGTGTACTGGCTCAAGGTGCACGAGATTCCGGAAGCGGGGCGCGCCGCCAAGGGCAAGGCCTTGGTGAATCTCCTGGCCCTCGGCGGCCATGAGAAGATCACGGCCACCTTGCCGGTGAAGGAGTATCGCGAGGACCGTTTCGTGGTGATGGCGACGAAACAGGGCATCATCAAGAAGACGGAGCTCTCGGCCTACAGCAATCCGCGGCAGGGCGGCATCATCGCCCTCTCGCTGGACAGCGGCGACAAGTTGATCGGCGTCCAGCTCACCGACGGCCAACGCGAAATCCTGCTCGGCACCAAACAGGGCATCGTGATCCGTTTCAAAGAAGAGGAGGTGCGCCCGATGGGCCGCACGGCCCACGGCGTGCGGGGCATCACCTTGGAAGAGGGGAACGACGTCATCGGCATGGAGACGATCACGCCCGACTCCACGACCTCGATTCTCACGATCACCGAAGGCGGCTACGGCAAACGCACGCCTGTCAGCGAATATCGCATTCAGGGCCGCGCCGGCAAGGGCATCATCAGCGTGAAGACGACCGAAAGGAACGGCCTAGCCGTCGGCTTCCTGCAGGTCAAGGACGATGCGGAAGTCATGCTCATGGCGGCGAAGGGCAAGGTGCTGCGCTGCCGCGTGAGCGACATGCGGGAGATCGGGCGCAACACGCAAGGCGTGCGGGTGTTGGAGCTGGATGAGCCCGACGATCGCGTCGTGGCGGTGGCGCGGATCGCCGAGAGCGGCGAGCGGGAAGAGCCCGCCGCCGGCGGTGACGAGGAAGGGAAGGGCTGACGGAGCCGTTCGCTCTCGGCTTTCAGCCAACCTCGCGTTGCGTCAGGCGCCTCTTCATGTGTTCTCCTGATCCGTCCTCCTTTGGGAACTCGTTCCAACGCTGAGCGCCGACGGCTGTGAGCCCGTTGCGGGGCCGAGCCCCCTCCACTGTCGGATATGTCTCCAACGACGGACAGATCGAAGAAGCAACCGCTCGATATCGTCGTGCGCCTCGCCCTAGGTGTCTTCGTGGGCGCCTTCGCGCTGATCTGGGGCGGGATGTACCTGACCAGGCCGGATCGTTCGATTCCGCCCTTCAGCATCGGTTCGCAGGCCGGTGAAGTGGTCGCGGCCCACGTCCCGCCCTGGACCACCGAGCAACAGATCGAGACGTTGCTCAATCGATTCAGAAGAGTGGGTCACCAGACCCATGACTTTGCCAGGATGAAGATCCAGCCGACCACGCCCGGCGGCAAGGACGGCCGGTACCGGCGCATGACGCTCTATCTGTTCACCAGCGACGGCTGGACGGAGCCCGACATGCTCAACAAGTTCTTGGCCGGCGATCCGGAGGTTCGCGCGAACTTCGCGAAGGCGGTGCGGGGCTACTATCGGCTGGACGATCAGGAGGAAGAGGGCCGGCTGGGCCCCATGCCGGGATCGGGCGCGGAGACGCCCCCCATGCGCCTGCTCTTCAAGGGACGCGTGACCGATCCCCTGCCGACGGACGCGGAGGGAGAGCCAGGGCTGTCGCTATCACCGCTGTAAGCCGGGCGCGCAACTCCGGATCCGCGATCGCGCCGGCATGGGCCGCCGCGTCGGCCAACTGTTCCGCGCTCGGTTGGACGGCCGGGGCGGCCGGCCGAGTCGCCGGTCCCGCCTCGGTCCCGCGTGGCGGAATCACCCCGACCCGAAACACCAGATCCTCCACCAAGCCCGGCTCCGTGGCGCGGGCGATCTTCTCCAGCAGCTCGCGCTTCAAGAACGTGAGTTGCTGCGACCACACCGAGTTCTCCACCAAGACCGTCAGCTTCTTGAAGCGGATTCGTTCCGGATGACTGTGGGCGGCGATGAGCTCACCGAGGATCGCGGGCCAACGCTGCTGGAGTCGCAGCTCCCAGAGTTTCGCCTGGAGGCCCAGGCGCGGCGCGATGCGGTCGAGGACGGCGGCCAAGGAGTCGAAGGAGCGCGTGGCAGGCATGGGGCGGATCATAGCGGAGGCAGAGCCGGCGGTAAAGAGCGGATGAAGGCGGGCGGCAGGGATGCGCGCCTCGGTTGCGGCATCATGCGTCCACGACTCATGGCCGCTGGAACGGCTCTATCGGCCTCGCGCGACTCTGAAGCGTTGTCCCTGAGCCAACAAGCCGTCGCGCTCAGGCCTCTGCTGAGCCGCCGGTAGACTGTCAACGCGATGCCGCTGCTCTCGGCGTGCATCCGTGCCGCCCGCCCGCTTCGCCGTCCATAGCTGTCGTCGTGAGCTGATGCTATAGTGGCCGCCATGGCGGGGAAAGAGAAGGACAAAGACTCCGGCGAGAAGGTCATCGCGACGAACCGGAAGGCCTTTCACGACTACGACATCACGGACAAGTTCGAGGCGGGGATCGTCTTGAAAGGAACGGAGGTGAAATCCCTCCGCGACGGGCGCGTGAATCTCAAGGACAGTTATGCCGCGGTGGACAGCCGCGGCGAAGCCATCCTGCACAACTGCCACATCAGTCCCTACAGCCACGGTAACATCATGAACCACGACCCGCTGCGGCCGCGGAAGCTGCTGCTCCATCGCAAAGAGATCAACAAGCTGATGGGACAGACGCAACAGAAGGGGCTGACCCTCGTGCCGCTGCGCATCTACTTCACGAAGCGGGGGCACGCCAAGGTTGAGCTCGCCTTGGCGCGTGGAAAGAAGCACCATGACCGGCGGGAGAGCATCAAAGAACGGGAAGCAGGGCGGGAGATGGAGCGGGCGATGAAGGCCCGCTCGTAGCGGCGCATCTCGCGGTGTGGCCCCGCCGACGGACTCATCCGCACTGCTTTCCCTGTCCAGCGCTTTGACGTCACTAGGCGGCCTTGCGCGTGGGCGGCTGGACGGGACGGGTGGCCGCGGACTGCTTCGGTGAACCCCCGGCGGCGGCCGGCGCCTGATGCGGCCCTTGCGTCAACCGGTGGTACGCAATGGCGCCACGGATGGAATGAATAAACATCAAGGTCAGGACGACCACCATGACCGAGCCCTGTGGAATGCCGTTGCTCCAGGCGTAGACCCGTTCGAACAGGTAGAGCGCCAGCCCGGCTACGGCCGCCCACCGCGAGTGATGGTGAATCCGCCAGGCGATGAGCGCGAAGAGCAGCGCATCCACGTAGCTGCTGGCATCGATTCCATTGAGCACAGTCATACCTGCCAAGCTCAGCGTGGCGACGAACGCGGTGACGACCGCGCACCAGACGGCGGCCCACAGACCTTGCTTTGCGGCGGACTCCGCGGAGGCCCTGTCGGTAATCGTCGGCCAAACCCAACCCAGTCCCTTCTTGACGTCCATCGCACCCCTCCTCAGTTTCTCGCCTGCACGAAGACTCTATCGGGATCGCGACAAGAAACTGAACTCTTGGGGTGTTTGGCGGTGAAACGTAGGTGTACATAGTCCGCAGCCGAATGGCCCCGAGAACCTGTCAACCTCCCTTCTGCTGCGCGGCGACCATCCCGGGGCTGCTCTCGACGCCAAGGACGTGGCATCCTATGCCAGCAAGCATGGCGAACAGCGCGCCATCCCCGCACCCCAGGTCGAGAATCCGCTCGACGGTACAGGAGCCAAGAGATCGAACAGAGGATGCCCAAGGCCTGAGACGAACCGGACTTCTAAGCCATAGCGTTCCGGATTCCAGGTCTGTTCCGCGGGATCGCTTACGACATCCTCGGTCATCGATGCGATCGGCGCTCTAACACTTCGTAAAGCCTGGAGAAATGGCGGAGAGTCTCCGGAGAGTGTAATCGAAGGCGATGGGACTTGACTATGTTCTAGTTAGAACTATTATACTAGGAGCCGTTGGGACGACCGGGTTTGGCTGCGGGATGGATGACCGGGATCTCCTATGGAGGTGGACGATGAAAGCCTTGTTTGAGACCGATGAGGGGTGGACCGGCCTGATTCTCAGGCTGACGCTGGGACTGGTGATGCTGCCGCATGGGGCGCAGAAGCTGCTGGGCTGGTTCGGCGGCTACGGATTCAGCGGCACCATGGGCTTTTTCACGGAGACGATGCATCTGCCTTGGGCGATCGCCTTCCTGGTGATCATCGCGGAGTTCTTCGGCGGTCTCGCCTTGCTCGCCGGCTTGCTCACCCGCTTTTCGGCGGCCAGTTTGGGCGTCATCATGCTCGGCGCGATCGTCACGGTGCATCTACCCCACGGATTTTTTATGAATTGGTTCGGCAAGCAATCCGGTGAGGGGTACGAGTATCATCTCTTGGTCATCGGCATCGCAGCGGCGCTGCTGGTCACGGGGGCGGGCCGCTGGTCGGCCGATCGAATGATCGCCCAGAAACTCTAACGCAACGGGAAGGAGCGTCCATCATGTACGTCGTACTGGGAGCGACCGGTCACACAGGCTCTGCGGTCGCGGACACATTGCTGAGCAAGCAACAGCCGGTGCGGGTGATCGTGCGATCGGCCGACCAGGGGGCCGCCTGGAAAGCGAAGGGGGCGGAGATGGCTGTCGCGTCGCTGGAGGATGTGCCGGCGCTCGTGAATGCCTTGAGGGGAGCCTCGGGCGTTTACGTGATGGTGCCGCCGAACTATGGCGCGACCGCCTGGCTGTCGGACCAGCGGGCCCGGATGGATCGGGCGGCGGACGCGGTGAAGCAGAGCGGGGTCGGGCACGTGGTCTACCTCTCGTCCATCGGCGCCCAGTTGCCGAGCGGGACAGGCCCCATCAGGGCGGTCCACTATGGCGAACAGAAATTGGCCGACGCCGTGGCCAATCTTACCATCCTCCGGCCTCCTTCCTTCATGGAAAATTGGGCTCCTGTCATCGGCATGGCCAAGGCGCAGGGTGTGTTGCCGACGTTTCTCGCGCCTCAGGTGAAAATTCCGACGATGACCACTCGAGACATCGGCAGGATCGGGGCTGAGCAGTTGTTGGCCGGTGGACGAGGCCGGAAGGTGCTGGAACTCGCTGGCCCGGAGGAGTACAGCCCGGCGCAAACGGCCGAAGCGCTCAGCGCAATTCTCGGGAAGATGATCTCCGCGCAGCATGCGCCGTTGAGCGCGGTGGCGCCGACGTTCACATCAGTCGGCTTCTCCGACGAAGCGGCGGCACTTTTCGAGGAGATGTACACTGGCTTCGCGAAGGGCACGATTGTCTATGAGCATCCCGCGTCGGTCCTTCGCGGCCGGATCACGTTGACCGAGGCCTTGCGGGGGATGGTGTAAGAAAGGACGGGACCATGGCGACCGAGACGACGATCGACAAACCCGTGCTCGGCCTCTATCGGCCCGGCTCGACCCACATGGTGGGAGACGGATTTCCTGTCCGGAATCTGTTTCCCAGCAATGAACTGGACCGGCAGGTCGATCCCTTTCTCATGCTCGACTATGCGGGCCCGCAATACTTTTCTCCGACGGACCGCCCGCGCGGGGTCGGCGAACATCCCCACCGGGGATTTGAGACCGTCACGATCGTGTACGAAGGCGTCGTCGCGCATCGGGATTCTGCCGGCAACGCAGGCGTGATTGGTCCCGGCGACGTGCAGTGGATGACCGCGGCCTCCGGGATCGTCCATGAAGAATTTCATGAGAAGGAGTTCGCCAAGCGGGGCGGGACGCTCCACGCCATTCAATTGTGGGTGAACTTGCCGCGGGCATCGAAGATGGCGAAGCCCGGCTATCAGACGATTCTCGACGCCCAGATCCCCGCGATCTCCCTCGAAAACGGCGCCGGGCGCCTGCGCGTGATCGCCGGTTCGTTCCGGGGACAGCGGGGACCGGCCCGTACCTTCACCCCGATCGAGCTGTACGATCTGGCCGTGACGGCCGGGCGGAGCGTCTCGCTGACGTTCCCCGAAGGGCACAACGCGTCCTTTTTCGTCCTGTCGGGTCGCGCGGCGGTCAACGGATCGGATGAGGCCGGAGAGGCCGAGTTGATCGTCTGCGCGCGAGGCGGTACGCACACCAGGGTTGCGGCGTCGAGCGACGCCCGGGTGCTGGTCATGGCCGGCGCGCCCATCGACGAACCGATCGCGCGTTACGGGCCCTTCGTCATGAATGCCCAGCAGGAGTTGGTGCAGGCGGTCAACGATTACAAGGCCGGGAAGATGGGGCATCTGTCGTAAGCCGGGTGGTCGTCTCCCGTGAAACGTCGGACCTGTCAGGAGGAGTGGTTCGGGAGGTGAACGATGGCGGTCCAAGTCTACGGCTGCAACCATGTGGTGATCGAAGTGACCGACGCCAAGCAGGCGGTGGCGTTCTACGAAGACGTCTTTGGCTTGAAGATGTTGCGCGGCGGCGAAGGCGCCGCCTGGTGCAAGCTGGGGGAGCATCAGTTCATGGCCATCTTCGAGGTCGAGCGGCTCCAGCCTGACCGGGTGAAGCATTTCGGCTTGATGGTCCGGGATGAACGGCAGATCAAGGAAGTCCGCCGGAAGCTGACGAAGAAGTACAAGCTCAAGCTGGAGCCGCACTTTCGATGCGATTTCCGCGACCCTTGGGGCAATCGAATTCAGGTGGTGGATCTCCACGATGAGTCATTGGTCTGGCTGCTGCCCTATCAGGAGGTGCAGAAGGCGGGCCTCACATTCACCAAAACCGGACGAAAGGAGAAGAGAGGATGAGCGCAAACCTACAACAGCGACTGAATGAGCTGATCGGTCACATCCGACAGGGAAAGATCATCGAGGCCATGAACGAGTTTTATGACAAGGACGCGGTCATGCAGGACAACGCGAACCCTCCCACCAAGGGATTGCCGGCCAACATCGAGCGGGAACAGCAGTTCCTGCGCGGCGTGAAGGAGTGGAAGGGATTCACCGTGACGGCGACCGGCGTCGGCGAGCACGTCACCTTCTATGAAAGCGCCATGGACTTCGTGACGACCGGAGGCCAGCCAGTGCACCTGGAACAGGTCTCGGTCGCCAGATGGAAAAACGGGAAGATCGTGCATGAACGCTTCTATTATGATACGGGTAAGTCATAACCCCTACTCCGAGGAGCGGCATGCCGGGTCTGTTCGATCGGTTGCGGATCGGCGAGATAGAACTGAGGAATCGCATTGTGATGGCGCCCATGACCCGGTCGCGCGCCGACGGACGCGGGGTGCCCTCCGACATGACCCCGACCTACTATGCCCAACGTGCGTCGGCCGGGCTGATCATCACCGAGGGCACGGCCCCCTCGGCCATGGGGATGGGCTACATTCGCACGCCGGGCATCTACACGGACGAGCAGGTCCGCGCCTGGCGCGCGGTGACCGAGGCGGTGCATGGGGCCGGCGGTCGGATCGCCCTGCAGCTCATGCATTGCGGGCGTATCTCTCACCCGTCCTTGTTGCCCGGGGGCGCGACGCCGGTGGCGCCGTCGGCGGTTCAGCCGAGGGGCGGGACCTATACCGATGAGGGCATGAAGCCGCATGTGATGCCGCGCGCGTTGGAGCAGGCGGAGATCTCGGCCACCGTGGAGGAATTCCGTCACGCGACGGCGCGCGCCTTCGAGGCCGGCTTCGACAGCGTGGATCTCCACGGCGGCGCCGGCTATCTGCCGATGCAGTTCTTGTCCTCGAGCACCAACCATCGGGAGGACGAATACGGCGGATCGGTGGAGCGGCGGGCGCGGTTCATCCTGGAGGTGCTGGACGCCATGGCCTCGGTGAGAGGAGCGCATCGCATCGGCATCAATCTGTCGCCCGAGATGACCTTCAATGATATCAGCGATGACACGCCGATCGAGACCTATACCTACCTGGTCAAGGCGATTGGAACCATGGGGCTGGCCTATCTGCACGTCTCCCCTTACGGGAGCCAGGACTATCACGCCTTGCTGCGGCCGCTCTTCAAGGGCCCGTACCTGGCAGGCGGCGGCTTCGATCAAGCCAAGGGCGAAGCCTTTCTGAACGAAGGCCGGGCTGAGGCCATCGCCTACGGGAGCATGTTTATCGCCAATCCCGATTTGCCGGAACGGTTTCGGTGCGGGGCCCCCTTGGCGAAGGCGGACCAGGCCACCTTCTATACGGGCGGCGCGAAGGGCTATATCGACTATCCGCTGCTGGATGGGGAGCGCTGAGGCGTCGCCTGACCATGCGTTCGTCGCGATGAAAGCCCAGTATCTCGGCCACGTCGTCTTCTATGTACAGGATCTGGAGCGGTCCCTGGGGTTCTATCGGGATTTGCTGGGATTTCAGGAAGTGGGAAGAATCTTTCGCGGAGCGGCGGCCGCGCTCACGAGCGGGCGCACGCATCATGAGTTGTTGCTCATCCAGGTCGGCGACGCGCCGGCGCCGGCGGCCGGGCGCCGACGCGGCCTTTACCACATCGGCATCAAGGTCGGCGACAGCCTGAAAGAGCTCCGGGCCGCCAAGCGGGAGCTGGACGCCGCGGGCATCCCGATCGACGGCATGAGCGACCACACCGTCAGCCAGTCACTCTATCTGAAAGATCCAGACGGCAATGAAGTGGAACTCTACGTCGATGCGGATGAGTCGATCTGGCGAAACGATCCGGCCGCGGTGGTCTCCCCCATCAAGCCCCTTTCGCTTTAGCCGGTGATCGGCGACAATATTCAGCATGAGCCGCTGGTTCCCAAATGGTGTGATCGCGCTGTCCCTCGCGTGTGGATGGCTCGCCCTCAACGGATGCCGCCAAGAGGCCGGCTCCGAGCCGGCGCAGCCGATTCCGCAAGTCGAGGTCGTCACGGTCACCCCCCAGATCGTGCCGGATGAGCCCGAGTTCATCGGCGAGGCCGAAGCCTCGCGCCCGGTCGAGATCCGCCCGCAAGTCACGGGCATCATCACCCAGGTGGTGTTTCCGGAGGGGCGCGAGGTCAAGAGGGGCGACCGCCTCTATCAAATAGACCCCATCCCCTTCCAAGCCGCCGTCGGCAGCGCCAAGGCCAAGATCGCGGAAGCGGAGGCGCGGCTCGTCCAGGCAAGACAACATCGGGCCCGCGTCCAGCCCCTCTTAGCCGAGCAGGCGGTCAGCCAGAAAGACATGGATGACGCCGTTGCCGAAGAACTGGCCGCCAAGGCTGCCTTGCAAGGCGGCAAAGCCGAGCTGGTCAAGGCCGAATTCGACCTCAAGAACACCTTGATCACGGCCCCCATCGGCGGGCTGATCGAGCGCAGCCGCTACTACGAAGGCCGGCTCGTGTCGGCCCAGACGGACGTGCTGACGATCATTCACCGCGTCGATCCCATGTACGTCGTCGTGAACGTGCCGGAGAGTTTCATCTTGAAGCGACGCCGCGACATCGAGTCGAAGCGGATCCAGCACCCCGGCGTCTATCAACTCAAGGGCGTACTGACGATGATCGACGGCAGCACCTATCCTCAGGAAGGCGTCATGGATCTGTTGGAGCCCGGACTCCAGACCGAAACCGGCTCGCGCAAGATGCGGATGACGTTCCCCAATCCGGATCGCCTGCTCCTGCCGGGTCAGTTCGTCACCGTGCGGGTGACCGGCGACACCAAGACGGAAGCCCTGCTCGTGCCGCAGCGCGCGGTACTCCAAGGTCCGGCCGGCCCCTTTGTTTTCGTCGTCGGCCGGGACGAGAAGATCGAGATGCGCCCGGTGGTCGCCTCCGACTGGAAGGGAACCCAGTGGCTGATCGACAGCGGGCTCAAGGCCGGCGATCGCGTGGTGGTCAACGGGCTGATGAAGATCGGTCCGGGTGCGCCGGTCAAAGCCGTGCCCTTGGGAGCCGCGGCGCCGACCGCTTCCCCCTCCCCTCCTCCTGCGCACAAGACGGACTAAGGCATGCCCTCTCACGTGTTTATCGACAGGCCGATCCTGGCCTCGGTGGTGTCCATCGTCATCGTCGTGATGGGCCTCCTGGCCTTGCAGTTCCTGCCCGTCGCCCAGTTTCCCGAGATTACGCCCCCCGTCGTCCAGATCGACGCGGATTATCCCGGCGCCAGCGCCGAGGTGGCGGCCGAGTCCGTGGCGCGGCCCATCGAGGTCACGCTCCCCGGCATCGACAATCTGCTCTATTTCGAATCCACCAGCAGCAATGACGGGCACGTCACGATCAAGCTCACCTTCGAGATCGGCACCGACCCGGACATCGCCCAAGTCCAGACGCAGAACCGCGAAAAATTGGCCGAGCCGCAGCTGCCGCCGGACGTCATTCGTCAGGGCGTGAGCGTCAAGAAAATCTCCCCCGACCTCGTCGCCGTGATCGCGTTGAAATCGACCGATCCCCGTCACGATGCGGTCTTCCTCTCCAACTACGCCATCCTCCGGCTCGCGGACGAATTGAAGCGAGTCCGCGGGGTCGGCGACGCGCTCGTCTTCGGGCAGCAGAACTACAGCATGCGGATCATCCTCAATCCCCTGCTGATGGCGCGCCTCAGCCTGACGCCGAACGACATCGCCGCCACGATCCGGGAGCAGAATCGGGACTATCCGGCCGGCACGGTCGGTCGCGAACCGGCGCCTAAGGGCACGGAGCTGACCATTCCGGTCATCACGAAGGGACGGCTGACCGACATCAAGGACTTCGAAGAGCTCATCATCCGCGCGCTGCCCGACGGCTCCATCGTGCGGCTGAAAGACGTCGCCCGCATCGAATTGGGCGCCCAGTCCTACGCCCTCGAGGGGCGCTGGAACAGCAAGCCGACGACCTTCATCCTCACCTTCCTCTCGCCCGGCGCCAATGCGCTCGACACCGTCCGTCGGACCCAAGAGAAGATGGACGAGTTGGCCAAGAACTTTCCGCCGGGCGTGTCCTACGACATCCCCTACAACACGACGCGCTTCATCGAGGTGTCGATCAAAGAAGTGGTGAAGACGCTGGCTGAAGCCATGGTCCTGGTGGTGCTCGTCGTCTACCTGTTCCTGCAAACCTGGCGGGCGACGATTATCCCCACCGTGGCCGTGCCGGTGTCGCTCATCGGGACCTTCATCGGCCTCTACGCCCTCGGCTTTTCCGTCAACACCATCACCCTGTTCGGCATGGTGCTGGCCATCGGGATCGTGGTCGACGATGCGATCGTCGTGGTGGAGAACGTCGAGCGGCACATGCGGGAGGACCGGGTCTCCGCCAAGGACGCGGCCAAGCGGGCCATGGCGGAAGTCACGGCCCCCGTGATCGCGATCGTGCTGGTGCTGGTCTCGGTCTTCGTGCCCGTCGGGTTCATCGGCGGGATCACGGGCGCCTTGTACAAACAATTCGCCGTCACCATCGCGATCTCCGTCACCGTCTCCGGCTTTGTCGCCCTGACCCTCAGTCCCGCGCTCTGCGCCATGGTCTTGACCCCGCGCCAGGGCGAGCGAGGCGCCTTCTGGCGATGGTTCGACGGCGCCTTCGGCCACACGCAGCGGGGGTACACCGCCGCCGTCGGCGCGTTGCTCGCCCGCCCTGCGCGCGTGATGCTGGTCTTCGGAGCCCTCCTGGTGGTGTCGTTCGGGCTGTTCAAGACGCTCCCGCGCTCCTTCCTGCCCGAGGAAGATCAAGGCTATTTCATCGTCGTCGTGCAACTGCCCGACGGCGCCTCCAAGCAGCGGACCGACGCGGTGCTGGAACGCATCGAGCGCGCCTTCCAGGGCCATCCGGCGGTCCATTCGACCGACGCTCTCTCGGGGCAGAACTTCGTCTTCGGCGTGCGGGGCCCCAATGCGGCGACCATGTTCGTGCCGCTGCACCTCTGGGATCGGCGCACCGACCCGGGCTCCCACGTGCAGTCGCTGATCGGGATGGCCTACGGGGAATTTGCGAAGATTCCCGAAGCGCTCCTCTTGGCCTTCAACGCGCCGGCGATCCGGGGCGTGGGATCGGTCGGCGGCTTCTCGGTCCAGCTCCAAGATCCGGGCGGCGGGGACTTCAAGCCGTTCGCGGCGGTCGCCCAGCAGTTCGTCGAGCGGGCCAGGCAAGAGCCGGCCATCGGGCAAATCGGCACGAACTTTCGGGTCTCTTCGCCGCGGCTCTATGCGCACGTGAACCGCGAACGGGCGAAGGCGTTGGGCGTGCCCATCTCCGATCTCTTCGACACGCTCCAGGCCTACTTCGGCACGCTCTACATCAACGACTTCGTCAAATTCGGCCGCGTGTACCACGTGCAGACGGAAGCGGAGGCCGAATTCCGCGCCACCCCGCAAGACCTGTCCAAGGTCTACGTGCGGGCCCAGACCCCGCAGGGCATGAACATGATCCCGCTCGACACCGTGGTGACCACGGA
>CAYZTJ010000043.1:0-23414 GCA_964481215.1 uncultured Nitrospira sp.
GCCGGCGACCTTCCCGCTTGGGCGGCGGAGCGGATCTGGGACGGCGAACTGCGCCGGTATTTGACCGAAGAGGAAATGAGCCACCAGGAGGTCTTCATGACGGAGGAAGATGCCGTCAAGACGATCTTGCAGCGAGCTCAACGCATCAGGAAAGACACCGTCAAGCTGAGCCCCGATCAGAAAGCCTTGATTGAATCCAGAATCGGGTGGAAATTTCCGGAGGAGAGCTTCGACATCTATGTTGGAGAAACGGGCACGAGGGTCGACGGGTACGCCGTACTGCAAAACACCATCGGCAAGCACAAACATATGACCTACATGATCGGCGTCGACAGCCGCGGTCGCGTCTCCGACGTCGAGCTCCTGGTCTTCCGCGAAGCCAAGGGCAGCGAGGTGGGCCGCAAGCGATTCAACGCCCAGTACGAGGACAAGACGGTGGTCGATCCGATCCGCATCAATAAGGACATCATCAATATCTCCGGCGCCACCATGTCCGTGCGGTCCATGAGCGCCGGCGTCAAGCGCGCCCTCGTGCTCGTCGACGAGCTCTATCTCAAGCCGATCGGGCTCGGCAGCGACACCATTCAGGCCCAGAGCGCCTCCCGCGGTTTCTGGGGCACGATCTTCGGAAACTAACAGGATGTTGAAAAAGACCGCCGGCTGCGTTCTCACATCGCTCGGAGACTCAACGTACGGCAAAGAGTACGCCTCGCCTCCTCGCTCGCTGCGGCCTTGCCGGACGGCCTTTTTGAACATCCTGACCGTTCGTTTCACGATTGTTCATCGATAGACTGCTAGGCTGTCTTGCGCAATTTCAACACCCGCTTCCGTCTCCGCGACTCGGATCGGCACATCCGGCTGGTCTACACGCTGTTTCTCCTCTGTATGCTCGGCGCTTTCGCGTTTTCGTTCTTTTGGGCGCACAGCATGACCAGCTTCTCGCCCCAAGCGGTGTCTGAACACTATCGGGGCTCCTCCGCGACCTATGGCGAGCCGATGTCGTTCCGCGAGTTGGCGGAGATCACCCATTTTCATCTGTTCACCATGCCGGTGGTGTTCATGATTCTCGTGCACGTGCTCTACCTCACAAGTGCCGGAAACGGCCTGAAGGTCGGCACCACCTGGCTGACGTTCCTCGGCGTCTTTCTGGATATCACCTCGCCCTGGCTCATCACCTACGTGTCCCCGGTCTTCGTGCTTACCATGCTGGCGGGTGATTTCTTGATGCTGGCTGGCTTTCTCGTGATGTTCGTCGTGCCGATGCGGGAAATGTGGATTCTGAATCAGCCCTTGATGGGAGGCAAGAAACCGGAGTAGGCGCTTCACCCGCCTTCGCAGGACCTGCCCGCCGCATGGCTCCGGCAGGCGAGAGCCACGGCTCGGAGGCCGTGGACGCCGTCGGCCAAAGCCTTTGGCGTCGGACGAGGAATGCGGAGCCGGGTGTCCGCCGAAGTAACCGAATGAGAGGGGCCACGGCTGTAAGGCCGTGGGGCTCCACCAATCGTATCGCCAGACGAGTCGGCCAGAGACAGGAGTCCAGAGCCCAAGGTCGCCCCGGTGGCCTTGGGCTTTTCCTTTGCCGAGCATCGTTCCGACAATGGAAGGAGGCGTCCGATGAGATATGAATCTTCCGAGGCCTGGGCCGAGGCGGCGCTTCCTCTGCTCGGCGACCTTGAGCGGGACCTTCGCACGAATCGCGAGGTCGAACTGCGGACCTTGTGGGCGCGGTTGGTCGCCGCGTCACCCACACTGACAGCCCACGCCCGGCGGGCCGGGTTGGGCGCGATGGCGATCGGACGCGCCCTGGGGCTCGACGCCGCGGACGTGCGCGATCTGGGGTACGCCGGCTTACTCCATGACGTGGGGCTGCTGAGCCTCCCGCTACCGGCGGACGACCATGCCCCGCCCCTTTCCGCGGACGACTACGCGCGCTTTCAGTCGCATCCGCGGGCCGGGGCGGCCATGCTCCAGCCCTTCCCGGCGCTGAAGTCCGCCGCCCTGTTCATCGCGCATCACCACGAGCGCTGGGACGGATATGGGTACCCCTTCGGCCTGCGGGGAAAATTCATCCCGTTGGGCGCGAGGATCCTTGCCGTCGCAGACCTGTACGATGCCTTGCAGAGTTCGGAAGGGCCGGCCTCGCCACCCGGCTCCCAGGTGAGCGCGGCCCTCCTGCAGGCCGTGAGCGGCAGCGTCTTGGATCCATATCTCGTGCGCTTGTTTACGAAACTGCTGACCGGCGTGTCAGCTACGGCAAGACTTGGGGGGCTGGAGATCGTCGATTAGACGGCTTCTTTGTGGCCGCAGTCTTCGTTGCGGCAGAGGAGCGTGTTGCCGGATTGCTTGGTGACTTTCTCGACGAGGAAGGGCGCCTTGCAGCTGGGGCAGGGCTTGTTGACGGGACGATCCCAGATGGCGAACTCGCACTTGGGGTAGTTCGAGCAGGCGTAGAAGATGCGCCCCTTGCGGCTTCGTTTCTGCGCCAAGTTGCCGCCGCACTGGGGGCACTTGACGCCGATTGGGATCGGCTTTGTGGACTTGCAGGCGGGATAGGCGGAGCAGGCCAAAAACTTGCCGAACCGACCGAATTTCACCACCATCGCTGAGCCGCACTTTTCGCACTTTTCGTCCGTCGTGATCTCTTGCTTGGCGACAATCTTGACCGTGCCGTCCGGCAGCCGCTCGAAGTTTTGGGTGTTCTTGCAGGGCGGATCGGCCTTGTAGCCGGGGCAGGCCAGGAACTTCCCGTTCCGTCCCCACTTGATTTCCATCATCCGGCTGCACTTTTCGCAAGGAATATTGGTCGGCGGCTCGACGACGTCCTTCGGTCCCGCGATGTCCTTGGCCTTGACCATGTCCTTGGTGAAGGGCGTATAGAACTCCCGCACGGCGGCGACCCAATGTTTGTCGCCCTCCTCGACCTCGTCCAACTCCTTCTCCATCGTCGAGGTAAAGTCGACGTCGAGGATGTCGGGAAACCCCTTCACGAGAAAGTCGTTGACGGTCCTCCCCGTCTCCGTCGGAATGAACCGCCCTTCGACCTTTTCGACGTACTTCCGGTCTTGAATCGTCGAGATGATCGCCGCATAGGTGGACGGCCGCCCGATCCCCTTCTCTTCCAACTCCCGGATCAGCAGCGCCTCGTTGTACCGGGGCGGCGGCTGGGTGAAATGCTGCTTGGAGGTCAGGCCGGGCGCCGTCTGCCCTTCCTGTGCGGCGAGCCGAAGGCGCTCGCCCTCGCTCAGCGCCGGCAACTGCCGTTCCGACTCCTCCTCGGCCTCCTGCTCGCCCTTCTTGGCCTGATCGCCGACCTCCTGGTCCTTCCCCTCCATATAGACGATCGTATGGCCGGGGAATTTCACCACGGTGCCGGTCGCCCGGAACACATAGGATTGCTTGGTCTGCTGGGGAACCGTATCGACTCGGGTCATCTCCAAAATCGCCGGCGTCATCTGCGAGGCGACAAACCGGTTCCAGATCAACTTGTAGAGCTGGTACTGATCGCGATCCAGGAATGACTTGATGGACTCCGGATCGCGCGCGACGGAGGTCGGACGAATCGCTTCGTGCGCTTCCTGGGCCGCCTTCTGCGTCTTGTAGACATTCGGGGTTCCGGGCAGATACTCGTTGCCGAACCGCGAGACGATCAGCTGCCTGGCTTCGTCCGTCGCCTCCGCCGAGATGCGCGTCGAATCGGTGCGCATGTAGGTGATGAGGCCGACCGGCCCCTCCGCCCCCAACTCGACGCCCTCGTAGAGTTGCTGGGCCAGCGTCATGGTCTTCTTCGAGGTGAAGCGAAGCTTCCGGGCCGCATCCTGCTGCAGCCGGCTGGTGATGAAGGGCGCGACGGGATTGCGCTTCTTTTCCTTGCGCTCGATGCTCTGGACGGCGAAGGGCTTTCCCTTGACGTCGGCGACGACGCGTTCCGCTTCCTGCGCGTTGCCGACTTCCGCCTCCCGGCCGTTGATCGAGTGCAGCTTGGCTTCGAAGGCCGGCGGGTTGGCGCCGGAGAGGAGCGCCGTCACGGACCAATATTCCACCGGACGGAAGGCTTCTCGCTCGGCTTCCCGATCGCAGATCAGCTTGACCGCGACCGACTGGACTCGGCCCATGCTGAGCCCGCGCCGGACCTTCTCCCACAAGAGCTGGCTGCCCTGGTACCCGACGATCCGGTCCAGCACGCGGCGCGCCTGCTGCGCGTTCACCTTCTTCATGTCGATCTCGCCGGGCGACTGGAGGGCGCGCTTGATGGCGGACTCGGTGATCTCGTTGAAGCGGACCCGGTAGATCGGCTTCTTGGACTTGCCCTTTCCCTTGCCCTTCAATTCTTGCGCGATATGCCAGGCGATGGCCTCTCCCTCCCGATCGGGGTCGGGCGCCAGGTAGATCGTGTCCGACTCTTCCGCCTTCTTCTTGATCTCGGAGAGGACCTGGGTCTTCCCCTTGATCGTGACGTACTGCGGCTCGAAGTCATGATCGAGGTCCACCCCGAGCTTGCTCTTGGGCAGATCCCTGATATGCCCCACGGAGGCCATCACGGTGTAGCTGCGACCGAGATACTTGTTGATGGTCTTCGCCTTGGCGGGCGATTCGACGATGATCAGCGATTTGGCCATAGGGTCAGCGGTCCGAGAAACTCACTCACTGTACAACGCAACGGTCCGATATTCAAATTTCTTCTTCGCCTCGACCGTTCGGCCTGCGCGGGTCGGGGCAGTCATATAGCTCGACCGAGAGGAGAATTGCAAGTCAGCGCACCGCCAAACGGCGTCACCGTCCGCGAATATACCGATGGCCGGGCAATTGTTTCACGCGTCCGTCGATCTCCAGCGTGAGCAGGGCCGCCTGCACCTCGGACGCCGTCAGTCCGGTGCGCTGGATCACGTCGTCGATGTGGATCGGCTCGAAGGAGAGATGCCCGCAGATCATGGTTTCGCGCGTCCCCGGCTCCCTGTGGGATGGTATCGGCGGAGTCGCGCAATTCTTGAGACGCGCGCGCAGCGCCTCGTCCATCTGCGGCAGCAATTCGTCCAGCACATCCTCCGCGCGTTCCACCAGCGTGGCGCCCTGCCGAATCAATCCATGCGGCCCGCGACTCTGATCCGAGGCGACCGGCCCCGGCACGGCGAAGACCTCCCGGCCCTGCTCCGCCGCCAGGCGCGCGGTGATCAGCGAGCCGCTTTCGGCGGCCGCCTCGGTCACCACCACCCCCAGACTGAGGCCGCTGATGATACGATTGCGTTTCGGAAAATGATGGCTGTGCGGCGGCGCCCCGACGGGACATTCGGAGAGGACGGCCCCGTTTGCCTCCACCGCCTCGCGCAACTTCTTGTGTTCCGGCGGATAGGTCAGATCGATCCCGCAGCCCAGCACCGCGAGGGTGCGGCCGCCGCCGTCGAGCGCGCCGCGGTGCGCCGCCGCGTCCACGCCCCTGGCCATTCCGCTCACGACGGTGACGCCGGCGCGGCCGAGGTCGCGGGCCAACTGTTCGGTGATCGCGCGCCCGGCCGGCGTCGCCCGTCTCGAGCCGACGATCGCCACGGCCAGATGATCGGCCGCCGCCAAGGCGCCGGTCACGTAGAGCAGCGGGGGCGGATCCGGAATCGTCAGGAGCCTGGGAGGATAGGCGGAGTCCGTGCAAGCGAGGACCCGGATCTTCAGGCGATCGATGGCCCGCAGTTCCTCATCGATCCGGCGGGTGGTCGCGGGATCGGGCGCGAGACGCAGCGCGTCGGCGGCCTGAGGGCTGAGGCCTCCCGTAGAGATGAGCTCCGCCGGCGATGCGCGGAAGACCGCCTCGGGGGACCCGAACGCCTGCACCAAGCGGCGCACGCCGATGTCGCCGAGGCCCGGCGCCTCCCGCAACTCCAACCATCGGCGGAGCGTGGATGGCGCCGTCACAGGAGAACGATATCGAACTGCTCCAAGTGGAGTCCGGAATCCGGCTTGACGATCACCTTGGCTTCCAGCTCCCGCTCGAACTCTTCGACCCCTTGCGCTTCCTCTTCCTGCAAGACCTCCGCGACATGGGGATGCACCCCGACGATGATGCGTCGCTCTTCCGGGGAGGTTCCCAGGCGGCGCAGCTCGCGGAAGATCTCATGCGCGACGGTGGACGGCGATTTCGTGTAGCCCCGCCCATCGCAATAGCGGCAGGGCTCCGACAGCGTGCGCAGCAAATCTTCCCGCACGCGTTCGCGGGAAATCTCGATCAGGCCGAGGTCGGAAATGCGCGAGATGCGGGACTTGGCCTTGTCGTTCGCCATGGCGTCTACGAGCGCCTGGTAAACCTTGTCCCGATTTTTTTCCCGCTCCATGTCGATGAAATCCGCGATGATGATGCCGCCGATGCCGCGCAGCTTGATCTGATAGGCGATCTCGCGCACCGCTTCCAAGTTGTTCTTGAGAATGGTCTCTTCCTGATCGCGCTTGCCGACGAAGCGGCCCGTGTTGACGTCGATCACCGTCATGGCCTCGGTATGGTCGATCACGAGGTAGCCGCCGGACTTGAGCCAGACCTTGCGGCTCATGGCGCGGCCGATCTCGTGCTCCACGCCGAGATGATCGAACAGGGGCTCTTCCTTCCCGTAGAAGTGGACCCGCGAGGCCTGATCGGGCATGTACCGCATGACCAGATCCTTGACCTGCTCGTACTCCTCCCGCGAATCGATCAGCAACCGGTCCACCTTCTTGCTGAAGTGATCCCGCACCACGCGGACCGTGAGACTGAGATCGCTGTGCAGCAAATTCGGCGCGGGCAGCGCCTCCCGATTTTTCAGCACATCCTGCCAGGCCAGAGACAGGAATTCCACGTCGGCCCGCAGGTCTTCTTCTTTCACGCCTTCGCTGACCGTCCTCACGATGTAGCCGCAGCCCGGCTGGCGGACCCGCTTCATGATTTCTTTGAGGCGGGCGCGCTCTTCATCCTTGGGAATCCGTCGCGAGACCCCGATGTGCTCCACGTTCGGCATAAAGACCAGGTAGCGGCCCGGCAGCGAAATGTAGTTCGTCACCCGCGGGCCCTTGGTTCCGATCGGCCCCTTGGAAATCTGCACCATCAGTTCCTGGCCGCCTTGCAAGAGGTCCTCGATCGGACGCCCGCTTTGGCGGCGGGGACGGGGCATTTCCGGCGCCTGCTCGTCTTCCTCGGCGTCCCCATCCATCAAGGTGTCGCCGGGCTCGGTGTCCGTCGACAGGTCCGACACATGGAGAAAGGCCGCCTTCTCCAGGCCGATGTCGATAAAGGCCGCCTGCATGCCGGGCAGCACCTTGGCGACTTTCCCCTTGTAAATGTTCCCGACAAAATCCTTCTTGCTCTGCCGGTCCAGGTAGAGCTCCGACAGCACGCCGTGTTCCAAGACCGCCACCCTCGTGCCCTCGCGGGTGACATTGATCGCAATTTCATTCGCCATACACACTCCTCAATTCGAAGGGGCGAAGCCGCGCGCCTCGCTCCATGTCGCCCACCATCGACGCCGGGGCAGGGCGGCTCCCGCCGCTCCGTCCGCGTCGATCATCTGGGAACGAAGGCGCCAGCGTGACCCCGATTAATAGAACAGCGCCAGTCGGCGCCGCTTGATATTCAACAACAACCCCAAGGCCGCGAGCGTCGCCACCGTGGCGCTCCCGCCGTAACTCATCAAGGGCAGCGGGATGCCGACGATGGGGAACAAGCCCGCGGTCATGCCGACATTGACCAGCACGCAGAAGGCCAACATCGAGATGATCCCTCCGGCCAACAAGGCCCCCAGCGTATCTTTGGCTTTCACGGCGATCTCGAGCGAGAGCCACATCAAGGCCCCGAACAAGGCCAACAGCGCCATAGCTCCGATAAAGCCCCATTCTTCGCAGAAGACCGCAAAGATGAAGTCGGTGTGCCCTTCCGGCAGAAACTTCAATTGACTCTGGGTCCCGCCGTAGAGCCCCTTGCCGGTCAGTTCCCCGGACCCGATCGCAATCCTCGATTGCAGCCCATGGTAGCCCTTCCCGCCCGTATCGTACTCGGGATCGACGAAGGTCATGATCCGTTCGCGCTGATAGTCGTGCAGCGATCCCCACATCATCTCCCAGGCGAAGGGGAACAGCATCACCGCGAAGAGCAAGAGGATGCCGAGGGCGCGCGAGCGCATCCCGACGATGAGCATCATCGCGACGAACACGGCCAAAAAACTCAGCCCGCTCCCCAAATCCGGCTGTTTTACGATCAACAGCAGGCCGGGCGCCGTCAGCAGCCCCGGGATCACCACGCGCTGCAGCCATCCCTGCCGCGGCGCCCGCGAATAATAAGACGCCAGCGTCAGCACCAGCGAGAGCTTGGCGAACTCGGACGGCTGGAAGGCGAAGGGCCCGATCGGAATCCATCGCTGCGCGCCCTTGCTGGTTTTGCCCCCCAGCAAGACGAACACGAGCAACAACAGGGTGATCGCATAGATCGGATAGGCGATGCGGTCGATCTTATGGTAGTCGACCGACAGCATGGCCAAGAAGGCGCCCCCGCCCAACACGATCCAGACCAGTTGCTTCACGTAGAGCGGCGCGCCCGAGGTCCGCTGCCCGTACGAGACGCTGTAGATCGTCATGACGCCGATGCTCACAATCACGGCGATGAGCGCGAGAAATCGCCACTCAAACCGATCCAAGCCCCGACTGTCCATCACGCGGTCAATCATGGCGCGCGGTCCCGCAACGACGCGACGACGGTCTGCGCCGCCGACGCCTCTTTCGGCGCGTCCGGCGTCTCTCCGGACTTGGTGATCTTCACGTATTCCTCGATCATCAGCTTCGCCAAGGGCGCCGCCGCCGAGCCGCCGTGCCCCATGTGCTCGACCAACACCCCCACGGCCACCTCGGGGGTCTCGACCGGAGCATAGGACACAAACCAGGCATGGTCACGCAGTTTTTTCGGGATGTCCTTCTCCGGACCGGAGCGAAGGGCGGCGGCTTGGGCGGTGCCGGTTTTTCCGGCGATCGACACCAGGGGCGACTTGGCCTTGGTGGCCGTTCCGTGCGACACCACGCCCGCCAGCGACTCTTGAATCAATTCCAAGGTCGCCGGCTTGACCGACAGGCGGCCCCGCGGCACGCTCGGCAATTCTTGCAGGTTGCCGCTGGCCCGCTCCATGATCGCCTTCACCAGCCGGGGACGGAGAATCGCTCCGCCGTTCGCCACCGTGGCGATCACCTGCGTCATTTGGATCGGCGTCGCGTTGACGTAGCCCTGCCCGATCGCGGCGGAGATGGTCTCGCCCGGGAACCAGGGCTCGTTGCGCGCCTTTTCTTTCCACGCGGGCGAAGGCACGACCCCGACCCGCTCGGAGGGTAATTCGATCCCCGTCTGCGTCCCCAACTTGAATTGTTCCGAATAGGACGCGATCGCCTCGATCCCCATGCGCTGCCCGACCGTGTAGAAATAGACGTCGCAGGAATTCACCATGGCGTTGACCAGGTCCATCCCGCCGTGACCGCCCTTTTTCCAATCATGGAATACGCGCTTGCCGAAGGGATAGCCGCCGTTGCAGTGAATCCTCGTCTCCGGCCCCACCGTCTGTGTTTCCAACGCCGCCGCCGCCATGATGATCTTGAAGGTGGACCCGGGCGGATACTGGCCCTGGATGGCCCGATTGGTGAGCGGCCGTCCCTCGTCCTGCACGATCTCCGCCCACTGCTTGGCGGTCATATCGCGCGAGAGGAAGTTCGGGTTGAAGGTCGGCCGGCTGGCCAACGCCAAGACTTCACCCGTCCTCGTGTCCAGCATGACGATGGCGCCGGACTCCTCGCCTAAGAGCTGTTCGGCCAGCCGTTGCAGCCGGATGTCGATGGAGAGATAGAGGTCGTCGCCGGCTTCCGGCTTGTCCACCAGCCTGGTGCCCTTTTCGTGGCCGACGGCGTCGACTTCCATGAGCTTCTGCCCGGTCCGCCCGCGCAGAAACCGATCGTAGGTCTTTTCGATGCCGTACTGGCCGATGATCGACCCTTGATGGAGCTCCTTGAATTCCTCCCGCTCCAACTGATCTTGCGACACTTCGCCGACGTAGCCCAGGAGGTGCGCGGCCACCACGCCGGTCGGATAGTTGCGCTGGGATTCGACTTGAATCGAGACGCCCGGCAGGTCCAATCGGTGAGACTCCACGAGCGCCGCCTCTTTCAACGTCAGGCCATCCTTGAGCTTGCGCGGCGTCTGGCGGCTTCCCGGCGCGGACAATCGCTTGCGCAGCATGGCCTCGTCCAGGCCGATGAGTTCCACCAGCTTGGCGACCAGCCGGCCGACGTCCTTCACGTCCTCCAAGGCGACGTACAGGCCGAAACTCGGCACATTGTTGGCCAGCAGGACGCGATTGCGGTCGTAGATCAACCCGCGCGCCGGCTCGACGGTGATCAGGCGCGTCCGATTGTTCTCCGAGAGATCGCGGTAGTAGGACCCTTCGTAGATCTGGAGTTGCCAGAGGCGTCCGATGACGATCGCCACGAGCAGGGCGAGCCCGATCTGGAGAAACACGAGCCGCCGCAGCAGCTCGCGCAGCTCATCCGATTGTGGAGCGGCAAATTCCGCCATGACGGCGACGACCCCGATCGCGGACTACCGGATCTCCCGGCCCGCGGTCACCCGCAGACGTTCGGAGAGGTACCAGTAGGCCGCCATACCCACCAGCGTATCGAAGATCAGCTCAGGCGCCGCGATGCGAATCGACGACAGAAGATCCGTGAGCGGTTTGCCCACGCCTGACACGCCCATGAACACCAGACAGGAGGCCAATGACAACCCGGCGAGCGGCAGCACCATGGCGCTCGGCGTCGCCCCGGCCAAGTGGCGTCCGACGAGGCCCGCGCAGAGTCCGGCGGCGCCCTTGGTCGCCATGTTCAACCATTGATCGCCGGCCGACAGGCTGTCCTGCACCATCCCGACGGCCAATCCCAGCAAGATGCCGTCCACTTCTCCATAGAAGAGTCCGACCAGGCAGACCGCCACCAAACAGAGGTCCGGGCCGGCCCCCACGAGGGTCATGCCGCCCAGTAGCAGGCTCTGCAACGGGGGCAGCAAGAATATCGCCGCCGCGTACCAGAACGGCTTCATCGCGCCGGCGCCTTCCCGACCGCCGTCTCAGCCTGAGCAACGCCCGCTTCTTCCTGCAGGTCGTGGACCGACGTGATCACCACCACTTCATCCAATTTGGAAAAGTCCACCTCCGGCACGACGTCGGCCGACTGAAAGAGCTCCCCTTCGGACTTGATGATCCTCGTGATCACGCCCACCGCCAGCCCGCGTGGGAAGCCGCCGGTCAACCCGGAGGTCACGACCGCGTCGCCTTCCTGGACCTGCGACAGGAGCGGGATGTACTTCATGCGACTCTGGCCCTTCGGCGTGCCCTCCACCAAGCCCTCGTCGCGCGTCCGCTGGATCAAGCCGGTGACGGCGTTGTTGGGATCGGTGATCAGCAGCACGATGGCGGTGTGCGGAGTGGTCTTGACCACGCGGCCGACGACGCCGGAGGAGGTGACCACGCCCATCTCGAGCTTCACGCCGTCGCGATCGCCTTTGTCGAGCACCACGGCGCGGTACCAGTTGGTCGCATTCCGCGCAATGACACGCGCGGCGATGCTCTCGAAGGCCGAGCGGTCCTTGAACGCCAAGAGCGTCTCCAGGCGCTTGGCCGAGGCCGCTGCCTCCCGCAGCGCGGTATTCTGTCCGCGCAGCAACTCCAGTTCGCGGCGCAGGCTGGCGTTCTCCTGCCGGACGTCTTGCAGCGCCACATAGCCGCTCCACAGATCGGACAACCGCTGGCCGCCGCCGGAAAACCCCTCCAAGGGGTAGGACGCCAGCCAGGCCACCGGCTGGCTGATCTGCTGCAACAGCCCGCGGGTCTGAGCCGGAAGCAGAAAGAGGGCGAGCAGGAACAGGGCGAAGAAGAGGACTACGACCCGCCGTGCGCCGGGTGTCGATCGAAAGAGGTACATCGATGAATGCGCGCGGCGCTCAGCGGGAACACTGGGACATCACCGAGACCTTGCGGAGCAGATCCAGCTCGTCGAGGATCTTGCCGACGCCCAACACCACCGAGGTCAAGGGATCGTCGACCGTGATGATCGGCAGATTCGTCTCCTCGCGGAATCGGGTATCCATGCCCTTGAGCAGCGATCCTCCGCCGGTCAAGACGATGCCGCGATCGATGATGTCGCCGGCCAGCTCGGGCGGCGTATTTTCCAAGGCCACTTTGATCGCGTTGATGATCGTCCCGATCGGCTCCTGCAGCGCCTCTCGAATTTCCGCGTCGTCGATGACCAAGGTGCGCGGGATGCCCGAAATGAGGTCCCGGCCCTTGATGGTCATCGTCTTCCGCTCTTCGAACGGATAGGCCGATCCGATGTCGACTTTGATCCGTTCCGCCATGTGCTCGCCGATGAGCAGGCTGTATTTCTTCTTCACGTAGTTCATGATGGCTTCGTCCATCCGGTCGCCGGCGACCTTGACGGACTCGCTGTAGACGATGCCGCCGAGCGAGATGACGGCGATGTCGGTCGTGCCGCCGCCGATGTCCACCACCATGTTGCCGGAGGGTTCGGTGATCGGCAGGCCCGCGCCGATGGCGGCCGCCACCGGCTCTTCGATCAGGTACACTTCGCGGGCGCCCGCCAGCTCGGCCGAATCCCGCACCGCGCGCTGCTCGACCTGCGTGATGCGCGAAGGCACGCCGATGATGATGCGGGGGCGGACGAAGGTGCTGCGGTTGTGCGCCTTGGTGATGAAGTACTTCAGCATCCGCTCGGCCATCTCGAAATCGGCGATGACGCCTTCCTTCATCGGCCGAATCGCGGTGATGTTGCCGGGCGTGCGGCCGAGCATCTTCTTGGCTTCGGCGCCGACGGCCAGCACTTTTTCCGTTTTCTTCTCGACGGCGACAACCGAGGGCTCGTTGAGCACAATCCCCTTCCCGTGGACATACACGAGGGTCGTGGCCGTGCCGAGGTCGATCGCGAGATCGTTTGAAAACCAGCCGAGGATGTCGTTTGCGAGCGCCACTGGCCTCTCCTTCCTTTGGCTCGCCCCCGCAGGGGCTTCGTCCCATCCCGTGGGACCCTCTAGCGAGATGTTGAAAAAGCCTGACAGCCTTGTTCGCGGTCGCCCGTCCCCCTGCGACGCAGGACAAGATGAGGACGTCTCAGTCGCCGGGCTTCCTGCGGCCGCGCTGGACGGCCTTGTCGAACATCCCGCACGTTCGTTCTCTCGCGACCTGTCTTTTCTGTCACGGTCGCCAGATCAAAGTCACGCAAGCACGCTTCGACAGCTCGCGAGTCAATCCGGCAGGTCCAGCGTGCCTGCGTCCAAGACCTGCGTGTGGGCAATTTCATCCCCCAAGCGGAGGCCTTGGTCGTTGCCGAGGATCAAAAGTGCCTCAACGGCGACCACTCCGCCGGCCAGCAACCAACCGACGTAGGGTATCGCATACAGCACATAGGCCAGGCCCAGCGGCAAGTTGCGCAAGATGGATTCCCGGAACCCCGAGGCATCCCGCGAGCGCGGACTGATCGTCTGCAACCCGATCAGGCGCTTGCCGACACTGCGTCCGCCTGAAAACCCATCTGCAATCAGGAGATACGTCAATCCGCCGAGCCATCCGACGGGCGGCGCCAGCTTGGCCACTGCCGCAGCCAAGAGCCCATCCACCAGCCTGGCGATCATGCGATTGAGAATGTGCGCCCTGGGATAGACACCCAGGACGAGCGGACTCGAACTGGGTTGCTCCCCCGACACGCGTCCTCCTGATCAACCGGAACTCAGTATAACAAAAAGCGTGCCATCCGACAAACGAATGATTTTTTTCAGCACTTCCTTGCCTTCACTCGGTGGTCCCATTAGAATCCTGCCACGAGGACCCGTCGGCTATGATCAAAATTCTCAGATTTGCGCACCACCGCTATCCCTGGATTCTCATCTCCATCATGGGCTTCATCACGATCACCTTCGTGGTCGGGATGGGCTGGTGGGGATTCACGGAGCAACGGGACAACGCCGTGGCCGAGGTCGGCCCGTTGAAAGTCTCGCGGGAAGAGTACGAGCGCGCCTATCGGAACTTCTATCAGATGTATCGCGACAAGGTGAAAGGCGACTTCAAGGACGAACAGCTCAAGGAGTTCGTGCTGGAAGGGTTGATCGAGAGCAAGCTCTGGCAACTCTCCGCCAAGGACCTCGGGCTCTCCGTCAGCGAGGAAGAACTACGCGACGACATTCTGAGCCGCCCGGACTTTCAGCGGAACGGCACGTTCGATCCCGATCTCTACCGCCGCTTGTTGGCCGCGAACAAGCTCACGCCGGCCTTGTTCGAGGCCCTCCACACGCACGAGCTCTTGCGCGATAAGGCGCTCATGACCATCCGCGATTCCGTCGCGCTGACGCCGACGGAGATCGCCGACGTCAAGACCGTCCTCGCCCATCAACCGGCCGGACAGCCGGGCCAGGCGGCCTTGGCCGAAGACCGGCTGCTGCAAGACTTGCTGCTCCAGAAACAGCAGCGCGCCCTCGCCGCCTACAAGGAATCGCTCAAAGTTTCCATTCCGGTGAAGATTCACAAGGAATTGATGTAACTGGGTTGACTGTTCACAGTTCTCAGTTTTCAGTTTAACTTCGAGGCGACGTCTCCTCCATTTCCCCGCACTGATAACCGAAAACTGACAACTGATCACTCCCCTATAGAATCAGCATCGCGTCCCCGTAACTGTAGAACCGATATCGTTCCCGTACCGCCTCCGCATACAGGTCCCGCAGCCGATCCAGCCCGACGAACGCGGCCACCAGCATGACCAGCGTCGTGCGCGGGAGGTGAAAGTTCGTCAGCATCGCGTCGACGACCTGGAACCGGAATCCCGGCGTGACATAGAGACCGGTCTCCCCGCTCGTCGAGCGGATCGTTCCGTCCGAGGAGGCCGCGGCCTCCAAACTTCGCACCACCGTCGTGCCCACGGCGATCACGCGGCCCCCCGCCGCCTTGGCGGCTGCGATGGCCTTTGCCGTCTCTTCGGGCACGCGATACCACTCCGGCAGCATCCGATGCTGCTCAATGCGGGAAGCCCGAACCGGCAGGAAGGTGCCGGGCCCCACGTGCAGCGTCACGTGCACGGTATTCACTTCCCGCTCCGCCAACTCCGTGAGCAATCCCTCTGTCAAATGCAACCCGGCGGTCGGAGCGGCGATCGAGCCCTGCGGATCCGCGAAGACGGTTTGGTACCATCGGCGATCGGCCGGATCAGGCTCACGCTTGATGTACGGGGGCAGCGGCATCCGGCCGATCTGATCGAAGAGCTCCGGCAAGGGCCAGGGCCCTGCAAGCTTGAGCGTGGTCGCCTCCGCCGTCCTCTCCACCACTTCGGCCGTCGCCCCCTTGTCCAAGGCAATGATCTGTCCTTGCCTGAACCGGCCTTTCATCAAGACCTGGCAGAGTCCGTCGGGCTGAAATCGCGTCACGACGAAGTCCACGCGGCCGCCGCCCGGCTGTTTCGTCCCGATCAGACGGACCGGCAGGACTTTCGAATTGTTCACGACGAGCAGATCGCCGGGCTTCAACAGCGCCGGCAGGTCGCGCACCTGTCGGTGCGCGCACCCCGACGCCGCCCGCCGGCAGACCAGCAATCGCGCGTGATCGCGGGGCTCCGCCGGCTTCAACGCGACCAATGAGGGATCGAAGGGCAGATCGAAGTCGGCGAGCAGCATGGTCAGGAAGCGGGACGAACCGTCAACATGAGGCGGGCATGATCGGCGAGGTCACCCTTGCAGCGCCGCGTCTCTAAGGAACTTCAGTTCGGTGCCGGGGAAGTAGTAATTCAGAATGGACTGGTAGGGATAGCCCAAGGCGGCGAGTTCCTTCGCGCCCCATTGGCAGAGCCCGACGCCGTGCCCGGCGCCACGGCCGCTGAGCACCACCTCGCGGCCGATGGTGTCGATGTCGAACTGGGTGCTGGGAATGAGACTGTAGCCGACAGCCTTGCGAATGTCTTCGCCGCGCAGGATCAGCTCCCCCTCCGAATGCAAGACCCGCAGCCGCATCACCCGACCGGCGCGACTGTAGCTCAGCGGCGCGAAGGTCGCGATGGTGCCGACGGCGAATCCTTGCCGTCGCAGCCCGTTTTCAAAATCTTGAAGCTTGAACGCCGCCCGCCATTGATAGTGCGGCGAGCTGGCATCGAAGGGGCAATCGACCCCGCCTTTGAGATAGGGGAGATCCTTCGACCAGACGGTCATGGCGTCTTCCGTGATGCCCGCCGCGGTTGAAAAGAAGGCGCCGAGCACGGGCGCGTTTCGATAGGTCAAGATCACACCGCGTGTCTCGCTAACCGCCTGCTTGACCCGTTGATCGACGCCCTGGCGCCCGCGGTACACCTGGTCCTGGACGGTCGCGACGACGTCGTATTCCCTGGCCGGATTGGCCATCCGCTGATAGAGGCCGTAGGTGCGCGCCAGCACCGCCTGGCCTTTCAGCGCCTCCGGATGCCAGGCCGAGTTCATCTCGTGCGGGACGACGCCCTCAACATAGTCTTCGAGGTCGACATGATTGATGACCATCAGTCCCCGTCCCTTCCGCAACACCTGCACCACCCCACCGACTCGCAAGCCGTTCGTGTCGCCATCGGAGAGGAGCACGTGGACATCCCCCTGACCGGCCTTAACCATGAAGGCCTCGGCCGATACGGGCTCTTGGCCCAGCAGCGTGCCGCCGGAGACCGCCGAGAGGAGCACCGGCGCGCTCATCGCGCGCCACTCCCCTCGTCCCTGCTTCACCGCCACCAGGCCCTCGGCCTTGAAGGCCACGCGGGGAAGATCCTGCGCCAAGAGGACGCGCATCTCGACGGCGGCCTGCGCCGACTCGGCCAGCGTCAGGCAGAACACCCCCAGCACGCATGCGCTCAACCGCTTCACGAGGATCCCTTCGAGAACAGATAGAAGAGCAGGGTGAGAATCACGCTGAGAAGCAGACCGGTCGCCAGCGGAAAGTAGAACGTAACCTGTTCGCGTTTGATGAGAATGTCACCGGGGAGCCGCCCCAACCACCCCAGCCCGGTTCCTTCGCCTGGAAGCTTGCCCAGGCCCATGAGCAGCAGGCCGCAGAGGGCCATGATCAACCCGGAGATGAGGAGGACCTTTCCGAATCCCGACCACTCCGGCATCGCTCACCCGATGAGGATCTCGGCGATCTGAACGGCGTTCGTGGCCGCTCCCTTGCGAAGATTGTCCGCCACGATCCAAAGATTGAGCCCGTTGGGAATCGACTCGTCCTCGCGGACGCGCCCCACGTAGACCTCATCCTTACCCGCCACATCCAGCGGCATGGGGTAGAGCTTGTGCGCGGGATCGTCGTACACGATCACGCCCGGCGCTTCGGACAGGATCGCGCGCGCCTCGTTGGCCGTCAGCTTGCGCTCGGTTTCGATGTTCACCGCTTCCGAGTGGCCGACGTAGACGGGCACACGGACCGTCGTGGCCGTCACTTGAATCGACGCGTCCCCCATGATCTTTCGAGTCTCGTTGACCATCTTCATCTCTTCCTTCGTATAGCCGGTCGCAAGAAACTCGTCGATGTGCGGCAGGCAGTTGAACGCGATCTGATAGGGATAGACCTTCGGGGTCGCCTCCTGGAAGGACAGGAGCGCCTTGCATTCGTCGAGCAGTTCGTCCATCGCCTCTTTGCCGGTCCCCGACACGGACTGGAAGGTCGTGACGACCACCCGCCGGATGCGCACCTGGTCATGGAGCGGCTTCAAAGCCACCACCATTTGTATGGTGGAGCAGTTCGGATTGGCAATGATGCCCCGGTGCCGAACGGCATCCGAAGGATTCACCTCCGGCACCACCAGCGGCACATCCTTCTCCATCCGCCAGGCGGCGCTGTTGTCGATGACGACCGCTCCGGCTTTGGCCGCGATCGGCGCAAACTCCCGACTGACATCCGTTCCGGCAGAGAACAGGGCGATGTCGACGCCGGCAAAGGAATCCTTCGTCAGCGTTTCGACGGTCAGCTCCTGTCCCTGGAACGAGACAACTCCACCCGCCGAACGGGAGGAGGCCAGCGGCGACAATCGCTGGACGGGGAACTTTCGCTCTTCGAGCGTCTCAATCATCTGGGTCCCCACCGCCCCGGTGGCCCCCACCACGGCAACATGATAGGCGGATTTCTTCTTCAGCATGATCGCAATCCTCGTGTGCGCGCCCGAACTGGCCGGCCCGGCCGGCTTCCGTCGATTCTATCCTCCGCTCCGAACAATCTTCCGAATGCGATGATTGAACGTATCCGCGACGTAGATGGCGCCGTCCGGCGCCACCGCTACGCCAAAGGGATAGCTCAGGCAGCTGTCGGCGGACGCGGCCCCATCGCCGGCAAAACCGGCCGTCCCGTTGCCGGCCACCAAAGAAATCCGGCCGGTGCCTCGGTCCCACCGTCGGATCAGGTGGCTATCCGAGTCCGTGATATAGAGGCTGTCCTCCCGATCGACGGCGATGCCGTAGGGCCTCGAAAGGCTTTTCGACTCCGCCTCGCCTCCCTCATATCGGTAGACGCCGCCATCCCCGGCCGCCGTGCTGATGAGTCCGGTTTTCGCATCGACCCGTCGCACGCGGTTATTGAAGGTGTCGGCGATGTACAAGTCTCCTTGCGAGCCCACAGCCAACCCGCTGGGCCCGGCCAGGGTGGCCTGGGCGGCCGGCATGTCGTCTCCGCTGAACGCGGCCTCTCCGGTGCCCGCGACGGTGTTGATCAAGCCCGTCTTCAAGTCGACGCGCCGAACTCGATTGTTGCTCTGATCCGCGATATAGAGAATCCGCCGAGCGTCATCGAGCGCCAGCGCGTTGGGTTCATTCAGCGCGGCCGAGCCTGCGGGCCCGCCGTCTCCACTGAATCCGGCTCGACCGGTGCCGGCGAGAATCGTCGCACCGCCTGTCCTCGTGTCGACCACACGCACGCAGTGATTCATGGTATCCGCGATATACAGGGTCCCTTGCCGGTCGACCACGACCGACGATGGGAACTGCAACGCGGCGTGCGCGGCGTCATCGCCGTCGACCACAACCCGACCGGGCTTTCGGGCCGTACCGGTCACGAACCGCACGGTCCCGCTGAGATCGCGCGACTGGGTAAAGCGTTCGGTCGTGCCGGGCTCGCCCAAGGCCAGGGGATCTTCGTCGAGCCCGTGGCCTTCGACTGGAGCGGCGGGCGCCGACTGCGGTCCGGCGCTCGCCGTTGCGCCGGGCGGGCGCCCGGCCACCGTGGTGATCACCCCGCTTTCGGCCTGCACTTTCCGAATGACGTGGTTCTCGGCGTCGGCGATGTAGAGATTGCCGGCGCTGTCCAGAGCCACGGCCTTCGGCTCGTTCAAGCAGGCGGCCGCCGCCTGACCGCCGTCTCCGGCATGGCCGAATTCTCCGGTGCCCGCGACGGTTGAGATCTGCATCGAATGGGCGTCCATCACGCGCTCTTGAGCATGTTGGCCAAGACCAACTCCCCCATCTCCTTCGTCCCCACCAACTTCATGCCCGCGCTGAAAATATCCTTGGTCCGATACCCCTGGTCGAGCGTCCGCACAATCGCCTGCTCGATCGCCTGCGCTTCCATCTGCAAATTGAACGTGTAGGACAACATCATGCCGACGGAGGCGATGGTCGCGATCGGGTTCGCGATGTTCTTGCCCGCAATATCGGGCGCGCTGCCGTGAATGGGCTCATACAGGCCGATGGTCCCGCCGATGCTCGCCGAGGGGAGCATGCCGATCGACCCGGTCAGCATGGCCGCCTCGTCGCTCAAGATGTCCCCGAACATGTTGGTCGTCACGATCACGTCGAATTGCTTCGGATACCGCACCAATTGCATCGCGCAGTTGTCGACATACATGTGACTCAATTCGACGTCCGGATAGGACTTGGCGACGTCGATCACCACCCGACGCCACAATTCGGACGACTCCAGGACGTTGGCCTTGTCGACCGAGGTCACCTTGCGCCGGCGCTTGCGCGCCGCATCAAAGGCCACGACCGCGATCCGGCGGATCTCCTCGGTCGTATAGACTTCGGTGTTGACGCCTCGCTCCCCGGTGGCGGTCTTCTCGATCCCCTTTGGTTTGCCGAAGTAGATGCCGCCGGTCAATTCGCGCACGACCAGAATATCGATGTCCTCGACCACGTCGCGCTTGAGCGTGGACGCATCGACCAACGGACCGTAGAGCTTGGCCGGACGGAGGTTCGCATAGAGCCCCAAGGCCTCCCGAATGCCCAGCAAGGCGCGCTCGGGGCGCTTGGTATAGTCCAACCCTTCCCATTTGGGCCCCCCGACCGCGCCCAACAGAACCGCATCGCTCTGCTTGGCGAGGCTCAAGGTCTCCGGCGGGAGCGGTACGCCGGTCGCATCGACGGCGCAGCCGCCCATCAGCGCATTGCGGCATTCGAATCGATGGCCGAATCGCTCGCCGATCGCCTGCAACACCTTGACCGCCTCGGGGACAATTTCCTGGCCGATGCCGTCTCCGGCCAACACCGTAATCGTCGCTTTCACTACTCGTCTCCTTGAGCGAGCCCGTTGCGTTGGTTTCAGAATCGCAGGGCAATCAAGCCCTGCCGCTTGATCAGCGAGGCCGCGCCCGCCGATCCAGAATGCCGATCTTTCGCAGCGGATCGGATTCACCGCTCATCCAGAATGAAATCTTGTTGAGCGCGTTCAAATAGGCCCGGGCGGAGGCGACGATGATGTCGGTGTTCGCCCCATGGCCCGAGGCCGTTCGCCCGTTCTCCTCCACACGCACCGTCACCTCTCCTTGGGCATCCGTGCCGCCGGTGATCGCATGCACCACATAGCTCAAGAGCTTGCTCTTGGTGCCGGTCATGGCCGCAATGGTGCGATAGGCCGCATCGACCGGCCCGTCTCCGCTGCCGGTCTGGGTGACGCGGCGGCCGTCGATGTCGAGCTCGACCGTCGCCGTCGGCACTTGGTCGGTGCCGCTGGCGGAATGCAGAGACACGAGCGCATAGCGCTCGGGCATTCGGGCCGCTTCTTCCGAAATGATGACTTCCAAGTCCTCTTCGAAAATCTCTTTCTTCTGATCCGCCAGCCGCTTGAAGCGATCGAAGGCATGGTTGACCTCTTCGTCGGACAGTTGATAGCCGAGCGACTCCAGCTTCTGACGAAAGGCATGCCGTCCCGACAATTTCCCCATGACCATTTCACTGTGCCCGAGCCCCACCGATTCGGGCCGCATGATCTCGTAGGTGCTCTTTTCCTTCAGCAGCCCGTCCTGATGGATGCCCGAGGTATGCGCAAAGGCGTTCGCGCCGACGATGGCCTTGTTCGGCTGCACCACCATGCCGGTGATCTTGCTCACCAGCCGGCTCGTTTTGGCGATCTCCTCGGTCCGGATCTGGGTATCGGCCTGATAGAAGTCCTTGCGCGTGCGGAGGCCCATCGCGATCTCCTCCAGCGACGCATTCCCCGCCCGTTCTCCGATCCCGTTGATCGTACATTCGACTTGGCCGGCGCCGTTCAGGATCGAGGACAAGGAATTGGCCACGGCCAATCCGAGATCGTTGTGGCAGTGGACCGAGAGCACGGCTCGATCGCAGTTCTTGACGCGCTCCCGAAGCGTCTTGATCAAGGCGCCGATTTCCCAGGGCGTCGCATAACCGACCGTATCGGGAATGTTCACGGTGCCGGCGCCGGCCTCGATCACCGCTTCCACGACTTCGCAGAGATAGGTCGGGTCCGAGCGCGAGGCGTCCATGGGAGAAAATTCCACGTCCGAGACGTAGCCGCGCGCCCGCTGCACCATGTCCACCGCTCGCTTGAGCGCTTCCTCGCGCGTCATGCGGAACTGATGCTTCAGATGGATGTCCGAGGTGGACAAGAAGGTATGGATGCGGACCTTCGGCGCGCCCTTGAGCGCCTCCCAAGCGCGATCGATGTCTTCCGGTTTTGCCCGCGCCAGGCTGCAGACCGTCGGGCCTTCGACCTCCTGGGCCACACGCTGCACCGCCTCGAAATCCCCCGGTGAACTATAAGCGAACCCGGCTTCGATGATGTCGACGCCCAGGCGCGCCAGCTGCTTGGCGATCATGACCTTTTCCTCGACGGTCATGCTCGCGCCCGGCGATTGCTCCCCGTCCCGCAACGTCGTATCGAAAATCCGAATCATCCTGGTCATAGGGCACCTTCCTGCTCAGTGACGACCACCGAGTCTCCTCCAGCTTTTCAAAACGGCTTATCAACGAGGCCGCAGGCGCTCCGGCGACCGAGACGTACTACTGTTCGTACGTCGCAGGGAGGCGGACGCCGAGAACAAAGTTGGAAGCCGTTTTCAAAAGCTGGAAATAAAAAAGCCTTCCTCCCCTCAAAGACCCAGGGACGAAGGCTTCCGCGCTCCGTGGTACCACCCTGATTCGGCGATGGGCTGAAGCCGCATGCGCCCTTCATTCCATCCGTCACGGGGATGAGACGGAGTCCCTACCGTCCGGTCGAACCGGAGTTCGAGCACTCGGCTCCGAGGCGAGTTCGGCGACTGACGGGCTGGTTCGCACCTGATCCGCGGTTGCCAGCGGACACCACCAGCTCTCTCAGATCCGTCAGGGGCGCCTACTACTCCTCATCAACGCCAACCCTGAAGTCTTTCAACGATAAAGGGGACAGGGGTGAAAGTCAAGCAGAGCGGGCCTGGAGCGGCGCCTACGGCTTCGGCTCAGGGGCCGGCTGCTCGCCGGGACCTGGGGCCTGACGCTTGCGCAAGGGCTTGAACAGCAAGAGAAGGCCCCGCTCGACTGGACCGGAGAGCGCGTAGCCGGCGAACAGCACGAACAGCATGACTTGCGGCCAGGCCACCAGCAGCATGACCGCCAAGACGGCCCAGACCAGGTAGTTGAAGTTCCCGCCGCGGAACTTCACGTCCTTGAAGCTTCGATACTTGATCGTGCTGACCATCAGGAAGGCCAGGGCCAAGGTCATGATCAGAATGAGCACCGGCTTGATCTCGGCGCCCATCCGCACGATGTGATGGTCGAAGATCACCAGCGTGGCAATGACGCTGGCGGCCGCCGGAATCGGCAAGCCGGTAAAGTACTTGCTCTCGGAGGCGGCCGCCATGACGTTGTAGCGGGCCAGTCGCAGAGCGCCGCAGGCTACGAAGGCGAACATCACAGCCGCGCCGCCCATCCCGTGGGCGCTCAAGGCCCAGGAATAGATCAGCAGGCCCGGAGCCACGCCGAACGACACCAAATCGGCCAGCGAATCGTACTCGACGCCGAACTGGCTGGTGGTCTTGGTCCAGCGCGCGGACTTGCCGTCGAGCATGTCGAAGACGATCGCCACCATGACGGCAATGGCGGCGGAGAGATAGTTGGCATTGAAGACGGAGAGGATCGAGTAGAGGCCGCTGAAGAGATTGCCCGTCGTCAGGAGATTGGG